>CAVHIP010000001.1:0-73006 GCA_963636125.1 Oscillospiraceae bacterium
AAGGCGTCTCATACGAAAACTACGCCGCTGCGGCGGCTATTAAAACATTTAATTGTCATTAAATGTTTTAATCAGTTTTCAGTATAATAAGCGCAAATTATGCATCGTGGCATATTGCTCTGATTGGCACAAATATATACCATTCCGCCGTTATGGTCAACAACAAGTTGCGCGCGGACGTCAAAAACAGCCCCGCAGATTTGCGGAGCTGTTTTCAGCGAAACAATATTATTTGTCAAAAAGATCCTCGATAATATGACGGGGGCAGATATCTTTGCAATGGCCGCAGGAAACGCACTTGCTGAAGTCAATATGAGCAAGGTTGTCCTCAACGGTAATCGCTCCGGCAGGGCATTCTCTGGCACATTTTCCGCAGCCGATGCAGCCCGCTTTGCACATCTTCATAACCTGCGCGCCTTTATCCTTGTTGCCGCAGGCGACGATAACGTTCTGCTTCTTGGGAACCATGGTAATGATGCTCTTGGGGCAGGTATCGGCGCAGGCGCCGCAGCCGACGCACTTATCACGGTTGACCTTGGCAACGCCGTTGACGATTTCCATCGCGCCGAACTGGCAGGCCTTCACGCAGTTGCCCATGCCTATGCAGGCGGAGGTGCAGAGCTTGTTGCTCTTCCCGCCGAACAGCATCGCCGAGCGGCAATCCTGAGGACCGGTATAGTTGAAGCGCTTTTCGGCAACGCCTTCGCAGCCGGAGCAGCCGACAAATGCAACCTTCTTCTCGACCGCATCGGCCTTTACGCCCATAATCTCAGAAACTTTACGCGCCGTTTCTTCGCCGCCGGCAACGCATTTATTTGTCGGAGCTTTGCCTGCAGCTACAGCGGCGGCATAACCGTCACATCCGGGATAACCGCAACCGCCGCAGTTAGCGCCGGCGAGGCATGCGCGAACCGCTTCCTGTTTGGGGTCAACCTCTACGTGGAAAACCTTGGACGCGAGACCGAGAAGAGCGCCGAAAAGGCCGCCGAGAAGTCCGAGAACGAGGACCGAATAAAGAATTTTAATCATTTCTTTCTCCTCCCTCTCAGAAAATCTTCATGCCGCTGAAGCCCATGAAGGAAAGCGCCAGGAGAGCCGCAGAGACAAGGCAGATCGGGAAGCCTTCAAAGCATTTGGGATACTCCGCAAACGCAACCTTTTCACGCACGCTTGCAAAGAGCGTAATGGCAAGCAGGAAGCCCACACCGCCGGTAACGCCGTATACAACGGATTCAAGGAAGTTGTAATTGTTCTGAACATTGAGAAGGACAACGCCGAGAACAGCGCAGTTGGTGGTGATAAGGGGAAGATAGATGCCGAGCGCGGAATAGAGCGAGGGAACCATCTTCTTGAGGAACATTTCAACGAGCTGAACAAGAGCCGCTATTATAAGAATGAAAGCGAGGGTTTCAAGGAAGGCAAGGCCGAGCGGAACAAGAATATACGTGTCAACCACCCAGCAGATTGCCGATGCAAGACCCATAACGAATATAACGGCAAGGCCCATGCCCGTCGCCGTCTCCACCTTGGTGGAGCAGCCCAGGAACGGGCAGCAGCCGAGAAACTGCGAGAAAATAAAGTTGTCGATGAGTATAGCGCCGACGGATATTGAAAGAATATTAGTAAGCATTATTCCTCAACCTCCTTTTTCTCCTCGGCCTTTTTTTTGGCCTTATTTGTAAAGTACTGCATTACGGCAATAAGAGTGCCGAGGGTAAGGAATCCGCCGAAAGGTCTGTTGAGAATGCCGAGGGCGTATTCCTCGTTGAAAATCTGAATGCCGGCGCCCGTGCCGTCAAGGGTAATGCGGAAGCCGTTGGCGACATCGATAAGGCCGCCTCCGAAACGCCCGCTGCCGAGAAACTCACGGATGATGCACATGATAACAAGCACCATGGTATAGCCGAGACCCTGGAAGATGCCGTCAAAGAAGGATGCGCCGACGGTATTTTTCTGGCAGAAAGCCTCTGCGCGGCCGATGATGATGCAGTTGACAACGATAAGAGGAATAAAAACGCCGAGAGAATCGCTCAATGCGGGAATATAAGCCTGAAGCAAAAGGTCAACTATCGTAACAAAGCCCGCGATAACGACAACGAAGATTGCAAGACGTATCTCATCGGGGATGATTTTACGAATAGCGGAAATAGCGACATTGCAGCAGGTGAGAATTATGAGAACGGAAAGGCCCATACCAACGCCGTTGAAAAGCGATGTTGTGATCGCCATCGTTGCGCACATGCCGATAAGCTGTACAAGAACCGGATTGTTGGTGATAAGCCCCTCTTTGAACTGTTTCTTTATGTTCATGCGGCAATACCTCCTTCAACAACGGATTTAACAACGGAAATTGAAACCTCAACAGCCCCGACGATCGCATCGGATGTGATCGTTGCGCCGGTGAGCGCGTCTATGCTGCCGCCCTGACGGGTGAGAGCAATTGTTTCATCCTGACCGACAAACTGTTCGCGGAAGGCAACGCCCTTTTCGGAGCTCGCAGCGGCAACCGCGCCGAGACCGGATGTTTCGGAATGGTCAATAATCGAAATGCCGGTGCAGCAGAAATCGTTATCGACGCCGACAGCCATTGTGATGCTACCCTGCGCGCCGGAGAATGTGCTCTTTACAACATAGCCAGCGTCGCCCGCCTTGACAACGTTGGTAACGGTGGGATATGCTGCGGCGTCAAATTCCTGAGGATCGTATGCGTCTGCTGCGAGGACGGAAGCGTAAGCCTCCTTTTCCTTTTCAGCTTGGCGCATCGCTATCGTCTCCTCGGTGATTGCGTTGACCACGCCGAGGATACCGGCAACTATCGCGCATATAAGCAGCAGAATTGTTGCGAGTTTAACTACTTTATTCATCAAACTGCCCCCTTTGAGGCGGCTTTCTCGGCCGCGATATCTTCTTTGGTAACGCCAAACTGATGTCTGTGGAATGCCTTATCGATCGCCCATGAGCAAAGGTTCATAATAAGAATCGCATAAGACACGCCTTCGGGATATCCGCCTTTGTATCTGATAAGCACCGTAATGGCGCCGATACCGAAGCCGTAAAGGAGACGGCCGTTCGCCGTGACGGGGCTGGTGGAATAGTCGGTAGCCATGAAGAAAGCGCCGAGCATAAGACCGCCGGAGAGAAGGTTATAAACCATCCAGTCAACTCTGCCGTAGCCTTCCTTGCCGAAGATAAGAGTGAGCACGGCGACGGTTCCGATAGTGGAAACGGGGATGCGCCAGTCAATAACCTTGCCGACAAAGAGAATGACGGCTCCGATAAGGATCGCAAGAACGCTGACTTCGCCCAAGCAGCCGGGACGGTTGCCGAGGAAAAGATTGAGCTTGGAGAAATACTCCGGAAGAGCGCTGTCACCATACAGGTAGCTCAGAGGAGTCGCCATTGTGGTAGCGTCGACCTGAGCTGAAAGGCCGTTGGGGACTATCCAGTTGCCCATTACGAGCGCGTAGCAGGCGAGCAGGAACGCGCGCCCTGCAAGAGCCGGGTTGAGGAAGTTTTTGCCGATGCCGCCGTAAAGCTGTTTCACGACGACGATTGCAAAGAGCGAACCCACAACCGGCACATAAAGAGGAACACCCGCCGGAAGGACAAGCGCAAGCAGCATACCGGTAACGACAGCGGAAAGATCGCCGACGGAGCAGCTCTTTTTCATCAGCTTGCGGTAGCCCCATTCAAAGAAGACACATGATGCCACGGATACGGCAACAACCGCCAGCGAGTACATGCCGAATTGATATACCGCGGCGATAACCGCCGGGATAAGCGCGATTATAACAGTCAGCATCAGAGACTTTGTATCTCTGCTTGTTCTGACCTGCGGCTGATACGCCACATCAAGAATGATTCTTTCTTTCTTTTCGCTCATTTTACGGCCTCCTTTGCTTTTGCCTCAGCTTCAGCCGCCGCTTTATCCTTTGCCGCTTTTGTCTGAAGCATGAGCTTTGCCGTCTTGAAAGCATGGGTAAGGGGCAGACGGGCAGGGCAGTTATAAGAACAGCTTCCGCATTCAAAGCAATCGTTTACGTGATACTTCTCAAGCATCTCGTAATCGCCTTTTGTAAAGTATTTATACATGAACACCGGTTCGAGACGCATCGGGCATACGGAAACGCACTTGCCGCAGTGGATGCACACGGGATCTTTGACTGTCTTGTCCTCTTCTTCGGTGAAGAAGAGCACGCCGGCTGTGCCCTTGATGGTAGGCGCGGAAAAATCGGTGGCGCAGATACCCATCATCGGTCCGCCGAGGACTATTTTTCTCGGTGTCTTGACAAATCCGCCGCACTGCTCCGCCAGATATTCAAAGGGAGTGCCTACGCGGGTCAAAGCGTTGACAGGCGCCTTCATGGCGCTGCCGGCAACGGTAACTATACGGTCAATAACAGGTCTGCCTTCATAGCAAGCCTGGTATATGGCGTAACAGGTACGTGTGCTGACAACGTTGCAGCCGACGCTTGAGGGAAGACCGCCGGGCTTAACTTCGCGTCCGGTAATGACCTTGACCTGCATTTTCTCGCCGCCCTGAGGATACTTGACCTTCTCCGGCACGATCTCAACGCCGTATTTTTCGGGATTGTGCGATCTCAGGATTTCGATCGCGTCCATCTTATTGCACTCAATGCCGTAATAAGCCTTATCGAGGCCGGAAGCAATGCGCACAAGCTCGATGCCCTTGAGAAGTTCTTCCGGGAACATCTTCATTGTGAGATGGTCGCCGTTAAGATACGGCTCACATTCGGCGCCGTTTATAATGAGCTTATCAACCTTGCCGATACCGCCGCGGATTTTGAATGCGGTCGGGAACATGGCTCCGCCCATGCCGACAACGCCGGCTTCGCGGATACGCGCCAGAATAGCTTCCGGATCTTTCATTTCCTCTTCGGTAAGAGGTTTCATATCTTCGCAGGGAGTGTCCAGCCCGTCATTTTCAATGACAACAGACATGACCATATCACCCAGCGGATGCGGGCGCGGCTCAACGGCGACAACCTTACCGGAAACGGACGCATGAATGGGCGCGGATACAGGAGCGGGGCTCTCGCCTATTTTCTGCCCCATTTTCACATAGTCACCAACCAGAACAAGAGGTCTGCACGGTGCGCCTATATGCTGCGCCATGGGGATAACCACCTGCGGCGGAGGAGCTATTACGGTCACCGGAGTTTCCGGCGACTTCATTTCTTTGGGATGAACACCGCCTTTAAAAGAACGGGTCATTTTACTTCACCTCTGATTTATTATTTTCCAGCCTAGAACTCATGATATTGTAACACATTGTTCATATCGTTGTCTACAAAAAAGTGCCGAAAAATCACGTTTTTAATCGACAAGTTTATAACAATCCTGTCAAAAAATCCACATTCTTTCGATTGCTATTTTTTTAACAAGATGTGTTTTTCGGCATATCAGTTGAGCCTCGATGCGTCAAAAGGCTGACTTTTGACGCATCGAAGCACTTATGACAGCTTAATAATAACTCTGTCATCCCCTTCCGGCATCATTATAGAGCCGGGATCGGGATAAGCGGGCATGTCGTAAAACCAGTCTATCCAGATAATGTCCTCGCGGTACATATATTGATTCTGCCCGAGATAGTTCAGAATAAAATCGCATCTTGTATATATATCTATGAGATTCTCGTTAGGCCCGACAAGCCCCTTTGTATCGATGCTGTCAAGCGAATATTCGCCTCGATGCTCGTTGCCGACTATGTCGATAACCGTATAAATGCTGTATCCGGGCGTATCCATCGCCTGCGCCATAAGCGTGTTGTAAAAAGCGTATGCGTTTTCATATTCAAGATACATCTTAAGATATATCTCGTTGGCGAAAAACACGTTGCCGACGATAATGACAGCCATTGCGGCAATGGCGGCATCTTTTGCCATAAGCGTCTTGTTTCGCGCAAAGCGATCGGCGGTCGCGGCCGTAATGACATAGACGGAGACGAAGCCGAACTGCGAAACGCTGTGAATAATATTGACGGAAGCGATAAGATACAGACAGTTGACGCTCAGAGGATAAATCGCCATAAAGAATAGCAACAGAGCAAGTCTTTTCGCGTCCTTCTTCTTCGCGGCGGTATAAACGAGTACAAACACGACGCCGGCGCCGCAGACAATATGCCCCGCCATCGACAGCTTTGACGGCACGTATCCGAAGTAACTTTGGAAAATCATCTTTGCAAACGCGGAATAAGCCGTCAATATCCGTCTGGGGATGCTCCCTTCGGCAAAAACCTCATACTCCTGATATTCGTTCCCCACCGTGGATTTCACAATATAGGTTGCGGCAAGATATATCAGAAGCGCAGCGAGCAGCAGGGAAAAATATTTAACCGCGCTCTTAAGAATATCCGCGGTACTGTCCTCGGCGTCTGCCGCGCGGAGAATAAGCAAAATGACAAAATAACTCGCGGCGATGCTTATATATGCCTGATATATTAAAAGCGCGAACGCCAGCAAGAGGCAGGCGATAATATTTCTTACAAGCTTTCCGTCCAAGCACAGATACACCGACAACACCGTCAGCAAAACCGCCAGAGCGTACGGAGCGCTTGTATACATGAAGCAAAATGTACCCGTCTGAGCCGGAAAGACGGTTATTGCGGATGCTAACAGTCCTTGCAGCAGGGGACTTTTTATCTTAAAAATTCTCACCGTGACGCATGCCGCAGCGGACAGGAGCAAGAGGCTTATAACGCCGTATATCCACGGCATCGACACATCGGGGAAAATATAGCTCGACACGGCAAGGCCCCAGCGTCCGGATGTAATGTCCGCGCCCTTTGAAAAGAGCGCCGCAGTTTCATCCGCGTTGAGAAGCTTGTTTGTGAAAGCGTAGCCATGGGCGAAAAGTCCCAAAATAAACGCGGAAAGAAACGGTATTGCATATTTCTTAAAGAGGCTGCAAATTTTCTCGAAAAGGGCTTCGACAAGAGAATTATTGTTATCCATCTTCCCCCTCCTCAACCCAGCTTGACGACCATACAGTCATCTATTTTTTGAACGGAGCCGTAATACGGATACTCCGGCATCTCCGCAAAGCGTTCGTCGTTTTTTATGCGTTCCTTCGTTTCATCGTCCGCGAAGGGGATGGATGAGCCGAGATAGTATCTGAAAAATTTCTCCCGGGAATATATATTCACGAGGTCATAGCTCGGCCCCTGAATATAGCCGACATCGATCTCGTCAAAGCGGCGCAGCTTGTTGTCCTGATCGCCGATGATGGCAAGAGAGCAGTTTTCGTCAAAGCCTTCCGTATTTTCAACGCGACTGAGGAGAATGGAATAGAAAGAATACGCATTTTCATATTGTAGATAGAGCTTTAAGTATACTTTATTCGCAAAATAGACATTGCTGATTATCGCGATGATGAGGCAAATATATACGGCATCCCTGCCGAGCATTTTTATTTTTTCACCGCCGGAGAGAGCTTTTTCCGCAAGCATCGCGGCAAGGACATATACGCACACAAAGCTGTACAGAGCCAGAGTATGTATCGATTCTTTGCTGAAAACGAGGAACAGGCAGTCGACAGCCAGAGGCAAAATAACCGCCGCGCAGAGTACGCCCGCCGCCGCAACCGCCTTTTTCTCATGCGCAAGCCTCGCGGCAGTTAAGGCCAGCGCCGCCGCGCAGACAAGCATCAGAGCAATATGGGCATAACGGGACACTTCGCTTGTGATAAGCGCAAATTCGCGATAGGTAAAATAGTAGGTAAAAAAGTCATACGCCATACGTATTCTGCCTAAGATGCCGACAGAATTTTCGTCCGTATAGACGTTCTGTTGTACGTAATAATTAAATTCGCTTCCCGTGAGCTTCAGGACGAGCAGGGTTATCGCAAAGTAAACGCCGACCGCAAGCAGAAGCATGGCAAGATATGAAAGCGCGTCTGAAAGCAGCGATTTAAAGGAGTTCTCGCCGTTGATGCACTTTTTAAATATATACAGCGCAAAAAGACCTGCCGCGACGGCAATATATGACTGGTATATGCCGAGGGCAAAGGTCAGGAGAAGCGGGCAGAACAGCCATTTTAAAAGGCCTTTTTCTTTGCAGAAAACTGCGACGGATGCTGTGGCAAGAAGAAACGAGAGCGCGTACGCGGAGCTTGTGAACATAAAGCAATATGTGCCGGTAAGAGACGGAAAAACCGTTATCATTCCGGCAAGGAGTATGCGCATAAGCTTTCCGTTTATCTCAAAGGCGCGGATTATTATGCATGCGGAAATGGCAAAAAGAAAAAGCGTAATTATTCCGTAGAGCCACGGCATGGATTGGTTTGGGAAAATATATTTTATGACTTCCAGCCCCCACCTGCCGGAGGTAACGGTTGCGCCTTTGCCGAAAAGCGAGTCCACCTCGTCGGCATTCATAAGCTTATTCGTAAAGACAAAGACATGCGCCGCAAGGCCGAAAAGAATTGCGGATATAAACGGCGCGGAATATTCTTTCGCGCATGACTTCAGTTTTTCGCCGATGCTTTCTTCTTTCACTTGCTTCGCTCCTTTCTCCTTAAAAGCGTACTTATGCCGTCAAGTCCGATGGCTGCGACGGGCATCATCAGCAGGAAATATCCCAGCGCATACTGCGATTTCGCCTCAAACATAATGTGGTAGAGCATAGCGCCGAATATCACGAGCGGCAACAGAGCCGTTTGGATATCCCGTTTTTTCATAAGGATAATAAGTCCCGCCGTATATGCGGCAAAGACGCACTGCTGGAAAATATTCATAAACGCGTATACTTCATCCGCACGCTTCTCGCAGGCAAACGAGTATATTTTGCCGGAGTTGCTGTATGATTGACGCGCCTGATTTATCCATAGGCTTTCATATGCGGGCTCGTTCCACTGACTCAAAAGCTTTTTAACGAAAAATTCAATTGCCTCCGCGGGATCTCGGGCAAATTTTTCAAGTCTTTCGGAAATCGCGGTTTTTGCCGTATCGGCGCAGGCGGAAGTATCGTAATTTGAAGATATGAAAGCGGTTGTTGTGTATGTCGGGTCATACCAGCCGGGGCCGGATTGCCCTTCGTTAAGCCCCATCGCGAGCCAGCCACTCTGCGGTATGCCGCCGCCGAGCTCCTCACCCATTTTTGCTTCATAATACTTCTGCGGCAGCGGCTTCAAAACAAGCACGGCGGCAATCATCAGCAGTGCCGGCAAAAGCGATCTGTATGATCTGTTTTTAATTGCCAGAACAAGAGAGACTATCGAAAGCGCCACAACGTATATCAGAGTATTCAGCTTCAAAAGAACCGCGATTGAGATAAATAATACACACAGCAGAGCATATTTTATTTTTTCTTTTTTTCGGAACAACAAAAACATCCACACCGCAAGCGCGGCAAAGGCAAGCGACGGCGTATTGCCGTACATGAATGTTGAAAAAATCATGGGCTGGAAGCAGAAAAACAGCAAAAGCGCGGTCAGCCTTTCGACGCGCTCGCTTTCGGAAAGCAGGCGGCTGATTTTCACAAGAGTATAAAATGTGACGGCATTATATATCACATTGAGAAGCTGCAGGGATATTGCGGCAAAGCCTTCGGGAGCATTCGGCAGGAAGAGATTGAACAGTCTGAAAAACAGCTCTTCATACAGGGCAAAGCCGAGCTGAAACGGGAAAAAGCGGAAGTATTCATGATAATACGAATAATCCCCCTTTGCGGCCTGCTGCGCAAAAAAAGTGATTATATACGAATCATTCGTCGGCTGAAGTTTCGCGGAGCAAACAAACGCGGCCGATATAATCACCGTCCAAAACGCAAGCGCGGCGGTAACAGCGCGGACGGGTATTTTCTGCGTTATCCTCAGCAGAAAATACAGCGCCGCGAAAAGGAGTGCGCAAAAGAGTATGTTGATAAACAGATTGTCCTTTGAAAAGGACAACACTTCCCCCTCGCCGCCTCCGGTTGTGACATAGGCGGTGCTTATAAACGCCGATATGACGAGTATCGCCATGAAGCAAAGCTCCGCGGCAAGTACTCCTCCTGCGCAAAAGCGGCTGAATTTTTCTTTCCAAGAATTGTCCATAACTTTTCTCATACCAATCTGCCCGGATTTTGCCTGAGGGCAGAAAACTTATCCGAGCTTGACCACCATGTAATCGCCTATTTTCTTCACCGAGCCGTCGTAGGGGTAGACGGGCATTTGCGCCACCTCGTCATCTGCGTTGAGATCGGCCCAACCGTCCCAATCAATCGGATTATAATCATATCCGACATAATATTTTATAAAATCGTAGCGGCTGTATACGTTGATAAGGCCTTCCATGAGTCCGACAATATCGGATGTGTCTATTTCGTCTGTACTCGAAAGGAGGTTTTTATCATCCGCATCGCCGATGATAATCAGCATAGTATCGGCATCGTAGCCCTCAGTCGATTTAACGCGCGTAATGAGCGTCGAGTAAAAGCCATACGCCTGCTCATATTCAAGCTTCATCTTGAGATAGATGCTGTTTGACCAGAAAATGTTGCACACAAGAATCAGCGCAAGGCAAGCGCTGAGCGCGGATTTGAGCCTTTCGGCGCCGGCGGCTTCGGCGATGATTATAATCAGCGCGTACACTGCCGTAAAGCCGAGGAGCATAAGAGTGTGCCGCTGAGAAGAAATAATATAGATGCAGTTTACGCTTATCGGGAACACCGGCAAAAGCGCAAGCAACAGCGATTTTGCGGCCCTGCTTTTTTCTTTATGCCCGATAAGCCAGCCGACAAGCGCGAGCGCCGCAACAATAGCGGCAAGTATGTGCAAAAGCATGGAGAACTTCGTCGGCGCGAGGTGGTAGTATCCTTTATAAAAATACCCGAAAAACGCGGTAAAGGCCACACGCAGTCCCTTGAGTATCGATTTAAGATCCGTATTCATCGCCGCGGAGGCGTAGGAGTTATATTCCGTCACGGCGAAATGCATGACCAGCTTATTTATCACAAAATACAGCGCAAGGGACAGCAGCATTGCCGCAATGCACCTGCCGCCGCTTTTCAGCGTGTCTTTTGTTTCCGAGTCGCTGGTCATTATCTGTCTGACAAAATATACCACATAAAGCGATGCGCAAAGGGAAATGTACGCCTGATAAATTCCGAGAGAGAAGCACAGCAGAAGCACGCCCGCAATGTATCCGCCCTTGCCGCGCTTGAGCGTAAGGTACACGGAAAGCACAGCCATAAGCACAGCCAGCGCATATGGGGCGCAAGTAAACATATACGCAAAAGTGATTATCTGCGATGGGAACGTGACGAAAAGGCCCGCAAACAGAGCCTGATAAAGAGGCTTTTTTATTTCAAGCAGCGAGACAATCACCGCGGCGGAAACGGAAAGCATCAGAACGCACAAAATTCCGTTTATCCACGGCATTGAATAATCCGGAAATATATAACTCGTAAGATACAGCGCCCAGCGGCCGGAGGAAACCGTCTCCCCCTTGCCGAAAAGGCCCGCTATCTCGTCCAGATTCAAAAGCTTGTTTGTGAACACAAATATATATGCCGCCGCGGAAAACAGCAGAGCGGACACGAGCGTTATTTTATTTCTGCGCGCGGCCGCCGCGGCATCTTCCGCTATGAGCTCAAGCTTTGATTTTGTGTGTTCCATACATCTTTATCCTTATTTTATCCTGATTATTTCGCCTGCATTTGGTTTCGCGCTGCCGCGCACTATGCCGCAGTTTGCCGCGGAACAGTCCGCTTCATAAGGAACGCTTTCCCCGCTCCTGTTTATCACGGTAAGATATGCTCCGTTTTCCGCTTCAAGTCCGAACGCATCGCGTTCTTGATTTACATAACGTAAGACAAGCAATACATCCGCCGATGCGGTCATATATTCGGCTTCGCCTGTTGAGAGCGCGTCCGCTGAATTACGCAGTTTTGACAGGTTTACATAATATTTGTGCAGTTCGGGGCATTCTTCTTTGAACGGCAGTCTGTTGAACGGATCGCACACTCCGCCCATGCCCTGCTCATCCCCGTAATATATACTCGGAACGCCGGGCAGTGAAAACTGCAGAGCGGCGCAGAGCTTTTCTTTTTCAACGGCTCTGCCGAGAGCTTCCGGAGTGAAATTGAGCTTAAGCTGTTCTTCTCTCGTAAGCGAGCGAATGACCGTATCCGTCGCGAGGGCATAGCGCACTCTGTCGGTGTCATGAGAACTCAGCAGATTCATAAGAGAATAATAAAGGGGTTTTGGATAATTCATCTGCTGCGCTATGAGAAAGTCTCTCAGTTCATAGGCATTTATCCGCCCGTGGGCAAAATCCATTATCGCAGTGCGAAGCGGATAATTCATCACGGAATCGAGGGATTTGCCGAGAGCGTAATTTCGTCTGCCGTCATAGCTTATTTTTATAACGGCATCCTCCCAGACCTCGCCCAGAATAATCGCGTCGGATTTTTCCGCTTTTGCGCTGTCCCTTATCATGGAGAGTACTTCATCCGGAAGCTCATCCGCCACATCAAGCCGCCATCCGGCCGCGCCGCGGCGAAGCCATGTTTTGACGACGCTGTTTTCCCCGGTGATGACATAGTCCTGCCATCCGGCATTCGTCTCGCGCACCTCGGGCAATTCCTTGAAGCCCCACCAACTTCTGTATTCGTCCGGAAAGCTCTTGAAGTCGTACCAATTATAATAAGGGGAGTTTTTCCCTTGGCAGGCGCCGATACTGTTGTAATGGCCGAAACGGTTGAAATAAATACTGTCGGCGCCGGTATGCGAAAAAACGCCGTCAAGTATTATACGGATGCCGAGTTCCGAGGCTCTCGCGGCAAGGCTCTCAAAATCTGCTTCCGTACCGAGTACCGGATCGGGGCGCATATAGTCGGATGCGTCATAGCGATGGTTGGAGCGTGCCTCAACTATGGGATTGAGATATATACAGCTTATGCCCAGCTCTTTCAGATACGGAAGCTTATTTTCTATTCCTCTGAAGGTCCCGCCGTAAAAATCGTCCGGTATATAATCCTTCTCGAATTCCCGCGGCTGCCAGCGCACGGGAGAATCAAGGCTTTCATGCAGCTCGGCGGTCTGCCCGAGAGATTTATGGTATTCTACGCCTTTTTTTGCTGTATCATCGTCCGAAAAAGCAAACCTGTCCGGGAAAATCTGGTACATCACGCTTTTTCTGAACCACTGCGGCGTGTCAAAGCCCTTCTCCGCCACGGTGAGGCGAAAGCCCGGGCATTCTCTGCCGTAAAGCCTGCCGATAAAGCCGCTTCCGTCGGGGCAAAGCCATTGGGTGTTTTCACCTGTTTCTATGCGGAAAAAGTACCACAACGCGGCCGCTTTGTCCGGCATAACGACCGTACAGCTCCAATACTGCCCGTCTTTTGTAAGAGAGTACTCCTCGCGTATTTCATCGCCGTACAGCACGAGATCGGCGCAGCTTATTCTGCCGCCGAGGAGCTTGAATGAAAGCTTAATTTCTTCTCCGCATTCCGTGGCGCCGAACGGCGAGCGGCAGCGAGAGTCACGGCTGTCATAATATACGGCGAGGGTATTCGCCGCCGCATTTCTCAAAAGGCTCATAACATGGGCAGTGCGCGGCTGTATGGCAAGAAGCTCTCCGAAATCCACGCCGGAAGCTCTTATGTCGCCGCCGCAGCATGCCGCGGTACGGTACGCCTCGGTGAGAGAAAAGCCGCAGTCATCCATAAGTATGCGCGCAAGCTCGGAAGCTGCAAGGGGATTGTCATCGCTTTTGAAAAACTCATCCAGCTTTTCAAGCGGGAGACCTTTTCCGATGCACTCATGCATCGCCTCATAGGCCGCGGCGGAGGCTTCAAAATACCATCGCTCAAGCGCGGGGCAATCTTCGGAAAAGAGCATTTTGCGGAGCTTTTCATCGCCGCCATTTGCCGTCCACATCCCGTTTTCTCTGACCGCCGTAACATACGGCCGTTCGGAATATGTGACGGACATTTTATAGTCCTCTGTCCAATTCTCCCTGTATGTGCCGCCAAAGTAAATTTTATATTCTTTCAAAGCATACATATATAAAGTTTCGCATACTCCTCTGCGGAAATATCAAAGCCGTAGTCCATGCTCATCGCCTGATATATAAGACGTTTCAGAACATCCTTGTTCCTGTATACATCCAAAGCTCTGATAATCGTGTCGCGCATTTCCCAAGCATTATAATTTGCGAACGAAAAGCCGTTGCCTTCTCCGGTTACATAGTTGTACGGTTTGACAGTATCTTTAAGGCCGCCGGTTTCGCGCACGATGGGCAGCGTGCCGTAGCGCATGGCGATCATCTGGCTCAGTCCGCACGGCTCAAACCTCGAAGGCATCAGCAGGAAATCGCTTCCGGCATACACAAGATGCGCGAGCGCCTCGTTGTAGCCGATATAGGCGGTGAGAGAGCCCTTGTATCTGTATTCCTCTCCGCGCATGATGTTCTCAAATTTCGCGTCGCCGCTGCCCAGAAGCACAAACTGCATATCTCCGCGGCACATAAGCTCATCGATAACGTACGTCACGAGGTCAAAGCCCTTTTGCTCGGTCATGCGCGTGACCATGGCGACTATCGGCTTATCCGGATCCTCCCAAAGGCCGAGGCGCTCCTGCAAAGCCTTTTTGCATTTTGCCTTTCCGCCGAGATGCCCTTTGTCATAGTGGAACGGAATGCTCGCGTCGCTTCTGGGGTTGAATACCTCTTTGTCAATTCCGTTGATTATGCCCGACAGCTCGTGCGCTCTCGCGTTGAGTATGCCCTCAAGGCCTTCGGCGTAGTAGGGCATTTTAATCTCCTCAGCATAGCCGGGTGAGACGGTGTTTATCCTGTCCGCAAAAACGCAGCCGGCTTTCAGAAAGTCCGCGCAGCCGTTAAGCTCCATAAACTCGCTTGTATAATATCTGCTGTCGATTTTGAGCAGATCGCTTGCATAGTCAAAACCGCACCAGCCCTGAAAAGCTATATTATGTATGGTGAGCAGAAAGCGCATACTCCCGCGCCAATCCATGCAATACTGCGTTTTTGCAAGCATGGGAAGCATAGCCGTATGCCAGTCGTTGCAATGCATTACTTCAGGTTCGAAGCCTATATTCGGAAGCGCATCCATCACGGCGCGGCAGAAGAAAGCGTACTGCTCTACCTCGGGATTCCCGCCGAGATATATCTTGTCCCCAAAATAATGCTCGTTGTCCACAAGATAGACCGTCACGCCGTCTATTTCAAGGCGCTCTATTCCCGCATACTGATGTCTCCAGCCGAGATCAACATAGAAGTGGAAAAGATGCTCCACCTTATCTGAATACTTTTCTTTTATGCAGCGATGATACGGAGTTATCACACGCGCATCCACGCCGAGCTTTTTCAGTGCTTTCGGAAGAGTCCCCACAACATCGGCAAGGCCGCCCGTTTTGGACAGCGGCGCGCATTCCGCCGACGCAAGAAGCACTCGCGGAAACTGTTTTCTGCCCTTCTCGTTGAGCAGTTCGCGAAATTCTTTTTTCATATCCATTCTCCTTATCTCTCAGGCAGCTTATTCAAATTTCAGTTCAGTCATCTGATATCTTTTCTGACATTTTATTATACAGCCAAAGTGGCAATATTCCAAGAAAAAAATTGCGGCAAAACGTTTTGCCGCAATTTTCCTGCTATATGATAATCAACATGTCAGAAAATTGTAATTAAGCCGAATGAAACCGCCGACATTATCGCCGCCGCCATACATACTCCGAGAAAAATCGACGGTACGGCGTGCTTGAGTCTGATGTCCAAAAGCGCGGCGATCAGCGCGCCCGTCCATGCGCCCGTTCCCGGAAGCGGGATGCCGACAAAAATCAACAGCGCGATGGGACCGTATTTTTCAATCACCGGTCTTTTGGATACGGCGCGCTCCTCCTGCCGGCTGATAAAATCATCCAGCTTTTTGTGCCGACCTCTAAGCCATGCAAATATTCTCTTGATGAAAATAATTATAAACGGTACCGGAACCATATTGCCCAACACCGCCGCAAGAAGAGCCTGCCAATAGTCAAGTCCGGTTAAAATCCCATACGGCAAACCGCCGCGCAATTCGATCAGCGGAACCATCGATATGAAAAAAGTTGCGATAAGTCTGCCTATGGTGGTGCTCGTAAGCCAAGAAATCATCATTGTCTCCAAATTTAAATAATAACATAAGTCTTGAGCATTATATCAAAAGCACAGAAAAAAAACAACAGACAACAGACGAGAAATATTTATAATATGTGAATTTATCTTTCTCTTTTTTCGGCAATAGTGTATAATCATGTAAAAAAGCGAAAGGTCAGCCGCAATGAAGGAAAAAATAAACTCTATACAGGCTCTGCGCGCTTTGGCGTGCATGTGCGTGTTTTTCTATCACTGTTTTTCAAAAACAATAGTGACCTGGGGCGTTTCGATTTTCTTTTATCTTTCCGGCTTTCTTCTTGTGTACAGGCATTTGAATTCCGAATTTTGCTCCGGCAAACCAGATTTCAAATTTTGCCTGAGCTTTGCATGGGGAAAGATAAGAAAACTATATCCGCTGTATATTCTTTCCATGCTTCCGATTCTCGCGCTCGAACTTTATTCCATATTAAACGGTCTTTCCGATGATACGCTTCTTTTTTCCGCAAAGAAGCTTTTAGCCGTAGCGCTGATGATTCAATCATGGATTCCGAGCAATCACTACGTTTTTGCTTACAACGGCATTGGATGGTATGTCTCCTCCGCTTTTTTCACATATCTTGTTTTCCCGTTTATTCTCCGGCGTATAAGGAATTACAAAAGCAGCAAAAGCCCATTTTTTGCCATTGGTATCATTTTGACTGTAATGGTAATTCTCGGCTTTGCCGCGCCATATCTTGCCTCTCTTGAAAGTCGCCTTAACATCCCGAGCGACGACAGCTTTGAAATGTGGTTTACTTACAATTTCCCGCCGTTCCGTGCTTTGGAATTTGTCATCGGATGCAATATAGGCTGCATCTTTGCGAAGGCGGACAGAGAGCCTTCCGAAAAAACTGTTGTCATGACCGATATTCTCTGTATTGCGCTATTCTTTGCCGCTTGGAGCATTTACAGGTTTTCCGACAGCGTTTTTGCCGGCGATGCTTTTAAGTATTCACAGCTCTTTGCGCCGTTTTGCATTGCTTTTCTATGCGCGTTCGTTATGGGCAAAGGAATCATTTCAAATTTTTTTACAAACGCGGCCATCGTTTTTTTGGGGAACATAAGTGGTTGGTTTTTCATCATCCATATGGATGTCATGAAATTTTATCACATTTTTGCCGGTATGATCGGTTTATCGGCAGAACTTATTAATATTTTAATCGTCCCTGTTGTAGGAGCGGTTACAATCCTGCTGTCGATGGGATACGACACGATAATAAAAAAGCGCTCATCATAAGCGTATATTCCCCCGACAACTATACTTTTTCTTGCAATTCGCGCTGTATTATGGTAAACTAAATTATCAAAACCGATGGAGGTTTAATATGAAAAAAACAGCAAAAATTATATTGATCATTGTTCTTGCGGTATGCGTAGGTCTGTTCGTATACAGCGGTCTTAATCTTATTAAAATCAATAAGGAATACAAAGAGGCCAGAGATTACTACGACGAACTGAGCGAAACCTATGTTTCCGTCGCGCAGGAAGCTGAAGAAGATGATGTCACTGCAGACGCTGTCGAAGTGGATGACTCCGCCGTCGAAAAGGAGGTTTGCCCGATCACGGTTGATTTCAACAATCTGCTTGCCACCAACAAGGATGTATGCGCATGGATATATTCCCCGGACACCGTTATCAACTACGTTGTGGTTCAGGGTGAGGACAACAACAATTATCTTCACCACAAGCTTGACGGCACATACAACGCAAGCGGCACACTGTTCATTGACTGCGAATGCAGCCCGAATTTCTCCGGCGCAAACACCATTATCTACGGTCACAACATGAAGGACGGATCTATGTTCGCCTCACTGCACAACTATGTTGACCAGAGTTATTACGATGCTCACCCCGTGATGTACATCAGCACTCCCTCCGGAGACTATAAGCTTGAGATATTCTCCTGCTTTACCTGCGATTTTGACGCAGACACCTACACACTTTCGTTCGCGAGCGAGGCGGAATACAGCTCCTTCCTCAACAAGATGGTTTCTCAGTCCAACGTGAAAACAAATGTTTCCGTTGATTCGAGCGAACGTATCGTCACGCTGTCCACCTGCACATATGAATATGACAACGCAAGATACGTTGTCATGGGCAAGCTTGTCCCGATGGGCGCGGATTCCGTTTCCACCCCGGAAGTTCCCCAGACCTGATTATAGTTATCAGAGAGCTTCACTAAAACAGAATATTATACAGCAATTGTTGGGATGACCGCCCATGTAGGACGGTCATCCCAACAATTTATTGCAGAGTTATGTATTTCTGTTTTCTGAATTAAGAGAAAGGCTTAAATGTCCAAGGAGCTGAGCCAATCTTGCATTTGCTTTGAGCTTGCGCCGCCTCTGAACATTTTGCCGATAACGAGCCTTGCGCCGGAGCAGCTTGCGGAAAGGCTTTCACTGACATTTTCCATGCCGCTTCCGCCGGAGGTTGCGAAGGTGACTATCGTCTTGCCGGCGAGATCATAGCTTTCAAGGAAAGTGTTGATTATTGTCGGAGCGGTATACCACCAGATCGGAAAGCCGAGGAAAATTACGTCATATTCGCCCATATTATCGCATTTGTCGGCAATCGCGGGGCGAGAAGCGGGATTGTTCATTTCTACGGAGCTACGTGAGCGCGGATTTGTCCAATCAAGGTCGGCGTGGGTATAGAGAGCAGACGGTTTGATTTCAAACAGGTCGGCATCGGCGGCTTCTGCAAGAGTGCGGGCAACCTTTGCAGTTGTCCCGGTGGGCGAAAAATAAGCAACAAGTTTTTTCATTGAAGTACCTCCTCATTTTATAAGCCAACTATATCACAATTGAGCGAAAAGTGAAAGGGCAACAGCGAACAAGGCTGTTGCCCTAAAATTTGATATTCGAATGTCGGGGGGACTTACTTGCCCATATTCATCTGAGCGGCAACCTCTGCGGCGAAGTCCTCTTCCTTCTTCTCAATGCCCTCGCCCTTGATGAAGTGAACGGCGTTGACGAACTTGACAGAGCCGCCGAGCTTCTTCGCAGCGTCGGCAATATAGCCTTCAACGGAGCCGTTGAACAGTTCGGAGCGGACGAAATCCTGCTGGAGCAGGCAGTTATCTTTGTAGAAAGCGTTGATCTTGCCTTCGGCGATCTTCTTCTTGATTGCATCGGGCTTTGAAGACATCTTGGGATCATTGTTCATGAGAGCAACCTGAACTTCGAGCTCGTGGTCTATATCTGCCTGAGGAACATTGCTCTTATCCCAATACTTAGGATTCATAGAGGCGATCTGCATAGCGACATTCTTGCCGACCTCGGAAGCGTCGCACCCTTCAACGGCAAGATTTACGAGAACGGCGTGGGTGCCGTGCTGGTGTACATATGCAATGGAAGTGTTCTCCGCAAAGCGCTCGAAGCGGCGGATCTGGAGATTCTCGCCGATTGACATGACCTTCTCGGGCAGAACTTCGGTAACGGTCATATCTCTGCCGGGGTACTTGCAGTTCATAAGAGCTTCGACATCGGCGGGGTTGTCATTGAGAACAACATGGCAGATGTCCTTAACAAACTCAACAAACAGAGCGCTCTTTGCGCAGAAGTCGGTCTCGCAGTTGACTTCGACAATTGCGCCGACACCGCACTTGGGGCAAACTTCGGCATAAGCCATACCTTCGGCGGCAACGCGTCCGGCCTTCTTTGCGGCCTTTGCAAGGCCCTTTTCACGCAGCCAGTCAACTGCTTTATCCATATCGCCATCGGTAGCCTGGAGAGCTTTCTTGCAGTCCATCATGCCGACATTGGTCATCTCACGCAGGGTCTTAACATCCTGAGCAGTAAATGCCATAATTATATCCTCCTATAAATTTTCTTGAAAAAGGGGCGATTAACGCGCCCCTTCAAACTTTTTACCAAAAACGGGGAAATTATTCCTCGACAGGCGCTTCTGCTGCAGCTTCCGCAGGCTCTTCGGCCTCTGCGTCAACGCCCTGACGGCCTTCCTGAACGGCGTTTGCCATGGTGGCGGAAATCAGACGGATAGCGCGGATAGCGTCATCGTTTGCGGGAATGACGTAATCGACCTCATCGGGATCGCAGTTGGTATCAACGATAGCAACAATAGGAATGTGCAGCTTGCGGGCTTCGGCAATAGCGTTATGCTCCTTGCGGGGGTCAACAACGAACAGAGCGCCGGGGAGCTTTTTCATTTCCTTAACGCCGCCGAGGTACTTCTCGAGCTTTTCCATCTCGCCGAGGTGCTTCATAACTTCCTTCTTGGGAAGCATATCGAAGGTGCCGTCTTCCTGCATCTTCTTGAGCTGCGCAAGACGATCAACGCGAGTGCGCATGGTCTTGAAGTTGGTGAGCATGCCGCCGAGCCAGCGGGCATTGACATAGTACATACCTACGCGAGCGGCCTCTTCCTTGACCGCATCGGTAGCCTGCTTTTTGGTGCCGACGAAAAGAATGGACTGACCGTTCTCGGAGAGCTGACGAACGAACTCATAAGCCTCTTCAAGCTTTTTGACGGTTTTCTGCAGGTCGATGATGTAAATACCGTTGCGCTCGCAATAGATGTATTCGCTCATCTTGGGGTTCCAGCGGCGGGTCTGGTGGCCGAAGTGGACACCGGCTTCGAGCAGCTGCTTCATGGAAACTACTGACATTTGATTTTCTCCTTTATTTTGTTATTTTAGCCGACTGCAGAATATTTACTCCGCAATCGTCTATTCCTCCGGAGACTTCATCCCCTCCTCCAAGTCTTGCGACCACATGGGGGAAAGTCCGCCTCCGTGCGAAATGCTTAGATATTATACCGAATACGCATTTGAATTGCAATAGTTTTTTTGATTTTTTATCGATTTTGCGCGCTCATCCTATGAGCAGAACAGATAGATCGTTGACATTTGTTCCGGTGGCGCCGGTTTTGATGAGTCCGCCGCATTTCTCCAGCGCGTGATAGGCATCGTTGTTTTGCAGGGTTTCGTATATGTCTACGCCCTGATTTTTGAGTATTTCTTTGGTATAGCCGTCGGCATAGCCGCCCGCCGCGTCGGTGGGGCCGTCCGTCCCGTCCGAGCCGACGGAAAAGACGCATACATTCTTAAGCCCGGCGATGCCTTCGGCGGCGGCCAAAGCTATTTCCTGATTTCGACCGCCCATTCCGCTGCCGGTCAGATGAACAACGGTTTCGCCGCCCGCAATAAAGGCAAGGCGTTCGTCGGAATCGGCGTACTTTTGGGCAATGTTAGCAAGGAACACGCCCGCGTCCCGCGCCGTACAGCCGAGAGAAGCGGTCAGCGTAAGGGGCTTATATCCGAGCTCCGCGCAGGTTTTCTCGGCGGACAGGCAGAGCTGCGCGACGCTTCCGGTGATACGCGTTTCCACGTTATCCAGCTCTTTCGGCGTTTCCGTATCCAAAAGCGATTTCATGCGCTCAGTAAGGGTGAGCTTATATCTTGCGGCAATGGATTTCGCCTCATCCGCGGTAGAGCTGTCGGCCACGGCGGGACCGGAGGCAATCATATCGAGGCGATCGCCGATAACATCCGACAAAACAATTGAATATATCTTTGCAGGAGAACATAGCTTTGCAAAGCGGCCGCCTTTAACCGCGGAAAACCGCTTGCGGAGAGTGTTCATCTCGACAATGTCCGCGCCGGACGCTAAAAGCTCCCGAGTCAGGCGCTCCATGTCCTCAATGGGTATAAGCGGCTTTTCAAAAAGCGCCGAGCCGCCGCCGGAAAGCAAAAAAACGACATTATCCCCGCTCCCCAAAGGCGCAACCATATCAATAACCGCCTGAGTCGCCGTGTAAGTATCGGCATCGGGAACGGGATGGCCGGCTTCATATACGCTGAATCCGGCAATATTGCCTTTTGAGTACCCGTGTTTTGTGATGACTATGCCATTTTTTATTTTTTCGCCTAAAACATCCGCGGCGGTTTTGCCCATCTCCCACGCCGCTTTGCCGACGGCGACGACATATATATCGCCATCCGGTTTATAATCTATTATCGCCGCCCTGACGGCATTGTGCGGAAGGGCGGAATCTATCGCTCTGCGGATTATCTCATTTGCGTCTTCTCTCAATGACATAGTTATATTTCCTCAAGCATGTCAATATTATTTTTTATTCATTGCCGCGTCTATAAATCCGAGGAACAGCGGATGCGGTTTGTTGGGGCGGGATTTAAATTCCGGATGATACTGCACGCCCACAAAAAACGGGCGGTCCGAAAGCTCCACCGTTTCGACAAGCTTCCCATCCGGCGAGAGGCCGCTCAGCGTAAGGCCGGCAGAAGTGAGCGCATCGCGGAAGTCATTATTGAACTCATAGCGGTGGCGGTGGCGCTCATATATCAGCTTTTCACCGTAACAGCGCTCCATCGTCGTATCGGGCGCGATGCAGCAGGGATACGCGCCAAGTCGGAGCGTGCCGCCTTTGTTTATATCATTGCTTTGCCCTGGCATAAAGTCAATTACCTTATTCTTGCAAAGCTCGTTGAACTCGCCGGAATCGGCGTCGGGAATGCCGGCAACATTTTTGGCAAATTCGATAACGGATATCTGCATTCCGAGGCAGATGCCGAAATAAGGCACGCGGTTTTCTCTCGCGTATTTTGCCGCGCATATCATGCCGTCAATCCCGCGCCCGCCGAAGCCGCCGGGGACAATGATGCCGTCCGCATCCCCGAGCATCTCGGAAACGGTCGTATCCGTGATTTTTTCGGAATCCACCCAATTGATGTCCACCTCGCACCCGAGGGAATATCCCGCATGGCGCAATGCCTCGGCAACGGAAAGATACGCATCGTGAAGCGCGGTGTATTTTCCGACAAGCGCGATATTCACGCGGCTCGTGGGGTTCTTTATTCTGTGTACAAGCTCTGTCCACTCCGCAAGGTCGGCTTCGGGGGCGGTCATCCCGAGCTCGCGTAGAACAACGCCGGAAAAATTGGATTTCTCAAGCATAAGGGGCGCTTCGTAAAGATAGGGAAGGGTTATGTTTTCGATAACGCAATCCTCTTTTACGTTGCAGAACATCGCTATTTTCCTGAAAACCTCCGGCTCCAGCGGCTCATCGCAGCGCAGCATGATAATATCCGGATTTATCCCGAGCCCCTGCAGCTCCTTGACGGAATGCTGCGTGGGCTTTGTTTTATGCTCATCCGAGCCGCGCAGAAACGGCACAATTGTCACATGGATGAAGAGGCTGTTTTCCCTGCCTACCTCGAGCGATATCTGACGCACTGCCTCAATAAACGGCTGCGACTCAATATCGCCTATCGTGCCGCCAATCTCGGTTATCACTATGTCAGCATTCGTCTTTTTGCCGACGCTGTACACAAACTCTTTTATCTCGTTTGTGATGTGCGGTATAACCTGCACGGTAGAGCCGAGATACTCCCCGCGGCGCTCTTTGTTGAGCACATTCCAGTATACCTTGCCGGTGGTAAGGTTGGAATATTTATTCAGATCTTCGTCAATAAATCTCTCATAATGCCCGAGGTCGAGATCGGTTTCCGCGCCGTCCTCGGTGACATAGACCTCTCCGTGCTGATATGGGCTCATCGTGCCGGGATCTACGTTTATATACGGGTCAAGCTTCTGCGCGGCAACTTTGAGGCCGCGCGCCTTAAGAAGTCTGCCTAAGGATGCGGCGGTTATGCCTTTTCCGAGTCCGGACACAACGCCGCCTGTCACAAAAATATACTTAGTCATTGCTTTTTCCTCTTTATTCCCATTTGCCGAACAAAATCTAATTGACAGAACCCTTTAATATTTATTAAAGGGTTCTTATATATCATATCATTACTGATTGGTAATAACGGCGCCCGCCAGAAGTAGCATGCATGCCACCACCAAAATGGCAAAAAGAGGCATGAACCACTTGAGCCACTTCTGATAGGGAATGTCGGACAGACCGCAGACGATGACGATACCGGCGGTAGGATACACCAGATCCGCCACGCCGCTGGCCAACTGATAGGCAAGGCAAGCCACGCCGCGGCTCAGGCCCAACGCATCCGCCAACGGCGCCATGATAGGCATGGTGACGGCGGCCTGGCCGGTAGAGGACGGAATAGGCAGATTGATAATCGCCTGAACGATGAACATCAGCTGAGCAGACAGCCAAGACGGAGCATGCTGCAGCAGATCTGCCAGCGCGTGAATGATCGTATCGGTAATCTTCGCATCGTTCATGACAACGAGAATACCGCGGGACAGGCCGGCAATCAACGCGCCCCAAAGCATGCCGCGCGCGCCGGCGACAAACTCGTCCACATACTTCTGAGGCTTCCAGCCGCAGATGAGGGCAGCGACAATGGACATGATTATGAACAGGCCGCAGAGCTGCTTGTTGCCCCAGCTGTATTTCAGCAGGCCAACCATAAGGATTGCAAGAGTGACAACCAAGTCCACAAGAACAAGGGCAAACTTTGTGTCCATCTTGTACTGATCCAGGTCACCGTCGCTGAAAGAGTGTATGCAGGGGCGGCCGTAAAGAATGGACTTAGTGGGGTCATTACGCACCATAGAGCCATAGCGGAGCACATATACGATGCAAAGCCCGATCATCACAGCAAAGATAACCCAACGGTATGTCATGCCTGAATAGATCTGCACTTCCGCAATGCCTTGAGAAATTGCGACATTATAGGGGTTCAGCGTACCGCAGGTAAAGCCGATATATTCGCCCAGCGCCAGAATGGCAAAGCCGAACATAGCGTCATAGCCCATAGCAATTCCCAAGCCGACAATCAGCGGATAGAAGCCGTATAGCTCAGAGATCATGCCGAAAACAGAACCGCACAGGCCAAACAGAATCATCAAAACCGCCGCCAGCACCATGGTCCTCTTTCCCAGCTTTTTCATTACCACGCCGATACCCGCATGAAATGCTCCCGTCTGCACCATGATACGGAAACACGCGCAACAGCACAGGATCATAAAGATGGTGCCGCCGGCCTCTACGCATCCGGTATACAGAGCGGAAAAGATTCCCAAAAATCCGGTAGGCTGTCCGCCCTCCTCCAAATAGTGAAAGGATCCCTCAATCGCAAGATTTCGGGTGCTGCCATTGATTTCTTTCTGCACATAGTCATATGAACCGGCAGGGATAATCCAGCTGAGGATCGCCACGATCACAACCATGATGAATACCACGATCCATGTATCCGGCATTTCAAACTTTTTCTTGCTTTTTTTCGGGGGAGCGGTCACTTTAACCGAAGCATCCGCCGGCTGCGTGTTTCGGATTTCCTTTTTTTCCATGAGAAAATGTTCCTCCTGCTGTAATTATGTTGTAGTAAGTATTTTATTGAAACGCTCCTAACCTCGGCTCGAAACGTACAATACATTATAAAATCAAAACTCGAAGTTCGCGTGCACCTGCATTTCCTTGTCCCGAAGCATACAGCGGCCCATGGCGTAAACGGTGTTGATGTCCATGTTTTTATCCAGCAAGACAATATCCGCGTCTGAGCCTGCGGCCAGTACGCCCTTGGCCGGATACAAATCCAACGCCTTCGCGACATTTTCCGTCACAGGCAGCAACGCGCGCTCCAACGGGCAGTTCTGCATCTGAACCATGGCCCGTACGGTCTCATGCAGGGCATTAATATGTCCGGCGTCGATGCCGATCATCTCGTTACGTTCATTCCACACCGGCAGACTGCCGTTGCTATCGGTGCTGATGGTCACGCTGCCTTCCGGCGCTTCGTCCAATGCCCGCACCAGCAACGCGCTGCGGTTGAACATATCGTCCGGATCGCAGGTGAAATCAATATAACCGCCCAGCTTTGCAAAGCGGATTGCGGCATCGTACTTTGCAGCCAGATGGGTGGGGCGGAAAGTGCGAATCGGGATCTCCGTCTCTTCCACGATTTCAAAGAGCATATCCAACTGCGCTTTCCCGCTTCCGGTATGCAGGTGGACAATACCGGGTTTGCCGGACAACATTCCCGCCACCCGCGCGTCAGACGCCAGCTTGATCAAAGATTCCTTTGTCATATTGCTGGAACGGTGATCCGAAATGGCAATTTTGACACCGATGATTTCGTCCACAAAAACGATGTCATCCATTACGCTGCCGGTAAGCGTAGGGGACGGATAATTGTAATTGCCGGTAAGGCAATATGCCGTCAGCCCAAACTCACGCAGAGCTTTGGTCTTTGCTACCAGGTTCGCCACACTGCGTGTGGTTCCATCGGTACCAAGCAGGCCAACCAGGGTGGTGACACCCGCCTTTACAGGTTCGCTGAACTTCAGTGGTGGCACCTGCGTAATAAAGCTTCCCTCTCCGCCGCCTCCGATCACATGCACATGCTGGTCGATATAACCGGGAATGGCGGTCATGCCGCGTCCGTCTTCTACAATCAGCCCGTCATAATCGCAGTTAATACTGTCATCCACGCGTTCGATGCGCTTGTCCGCTATCAGAATATCGCCGGGGCGCCATGCTCCGTTGCGGTAGGAAGTCACATTCTTCAGCAATCGAATCATAAATAAATTCTCCTTTACAGCTCGTTGCGGCACAGATCGGCAAAAGTTTCCCTGCGCGCAGCCAACTCATGGCTTCCGCCACGCAGCATCACAATAGGCGGTCGGGGCAGGCGGTTATAGTTGGACGCCATAGTGTAATTGTACGCGCCGGTTGTACACACGACCAGTATATCTCCGCGATGTACATCTGCGGGCAGCTCCACATTCTCCTGAATGATATCCCCGCTCTCACAGCAGCGCCCCACAACCGAGCATCTGAATTTTCGGGGGGCATCCATCCTGTCCGCAAGCAAGCAGGTATAGGGGGCGCGGTACAGAGCAAAGCGCGGATTATCCGACATGCCGCCGTCTACGGAAACATAATTTTTATAGTTTGGAATTCGCTTTACCGCACCGACAGTGTACAGTGTCATTCCCGCATCCGCAACGATGCTCCTGCCCGGCTCCATATGAATCTCCGGCTCCGGCAACTCCAAACGTCGGCATGTCTCATGGATCACAGCCGCAACTTCTCCGATTCGCTGAGAAATATCAAGATGCGGGTCGTTCTCTGAATAGCGTACGCCGTAACCGCCGCCCAAATCCAATTGTCGCGCAAGATAACCGTGCTTTCCGTACATAGCGGAAATGAATTCCAGCATGGTCACGGCGCAGCGTTCAAACACGTCCTCCTCCATAACCTGAGAGCCTACATGGCAGTGAAAGCCTTCCAAACTAAGATGCGGCTGCTGCAGCGTCAGAAGTATGATTTTCTCCGCTTGACCGGTCTCGATGGCGCTGCCGAATTTAGAATCCACCTTTCCGGTGGCAACGGCTTCATATGTATGAGGGTCTATGCCCGGAGTCAGCCGAAGCAGCAGCTTCTGCGTAACGCCGTGGCGCGCAGCCTCCGCTTCCAAAGCGCAGATTTCCTCTGCGCTGTCCGCCACAAAATAACCGACACCGCAGTCCATGGCATAGCTGATATCTTCATCGGTTTTGTTATTTCCGTGGAAATAGGCATGAGATACGTCATAACCTGCCTGTATGGCGGTATAGATTTCGCCGGAGGACACCACATCAATGCCCATCTGTTCATCTTGCATAATCTCATAGATATGTTTGAAGCAATTGGCCTTGCCGGCATAGAGGGGCAGTGAACCTGCGCTGAAATGCTTTTGAAACGCTTGCCGATATATGCGGCAATTGGCGCGTACTCTGTCCTCATCCATCAGGTACAGAGGCGTGCCATACTGCCGGGCCAGCGCAATGACATCCTGTCCGGCAAACAGCAGGTGCCCCTCCGGAGAAACGGAAATATTATCACAGATCATGGTTTGCTCTTTCCCGGTCCCGTTTTAGGCGGAACCTGTTGGTATTAGGAATTAACGCGGTTTTCGTCTTACTCCCACTCCACGGTCGCAGGCGGTTTTGAAGTAATATCATAAACGACGCGGGAGACGTTCTTCACCTCGTTGGTTATGCGGTTGGAAGCCGCCTCAAGCACGTCATACGGCAGACGCGTCCACTGAGCGGTCATAAAGTCATCGGTTGTAACGGCGCGGAGAGCGACGGTATAGCCGTAGGTTCTGAAGTCGCCCATAACGCCGACGCTCCGGCAGTCGGTAATAACGGCGAAGTATTGATTGGAGAGTTTTTCGCACCCGCTCTTTGCCATTTCCTCTCTGAAAATCGCATCCGTTTCGCGCAATATGGCAAGCTTTTCTTCCGTGATTTCTCCGATAACGCGCACGCCGAGGCCCGGGCCGGGGAACGGCTGGCGAAATACCATGTTCTCGGGTAGGCCCAGCTTCAGGCCTATTTCTCTCACTTCGTCCTTAAAAAGAAGCCTCAGCGGCTCGACGATTTCCGAAAACAGCATATTCTCCGGCAGACCGCCGACATTATGGTGGCTCTTTATCGTCGCCGACTTGCCTTTTCCGCTTTCAACAACATCGGGATATATCGTGCCCTGGGCAAGCACCTCGATATTGCCTATGGCGCGCGCCTGTTCTTCGAAAACGCGTATAAATTCCTCGCCGATTATTTTTCTCTTTTTCTCCGGCTCCGTCACGCCTGCAAGTTTTTTGAGAAATCTCTCCTGCGCGTTTACACGGATAAGATTAAGGCCGAATTTGCCCTTAAAAAGGGACTCAACATAATCGCCTTCGCCCTTGCGGAGAAGACCGTGATCGACAAAGACACATGTGAGATCATCGCCTATCGCCTTGTGCAGAAGCACTGCCGCAACAGAGGAATCGACGCCGCCGGAAAGCGCAAGAAGCACTTTTCTTCCTTTGAGCTCACGGCGATATTTTTCAATAGAGCTTTCGGCAAAATCGCCGACGTTCCAATCCGCTTTGCATCCGCAAACCTTGAATATAAAGTTTTTCAGCGCGGTCTGCCCGTACTCGCTGTGGGTTACCTCCGGATGGAACTGCACACCGTAGAGTTTTCTCTCTTCGTCCGCCATTGCGGCGCAGGGGCAATTATCGGTATACGCGGTAATTTCAAATCCATCGGGTACGCGTTTTACATAGTCGGTATGGCTCATCCAAAAGACACTCTTTTCGGGCACATCCTCGAAAATGAGGCACTTTTTCGTATAAACCTCGCTTCTGCCGTACTCGCTGTTGTTCATCGCGGAGGCTATCTCGCCGCCCGCCATATACGCCATAAGCTGATGTCCGTAGCAGATGCCCAAAACGGGTATATTCAGACTCAGCACGGCCGGATCAAAGTGCGGCGAGCTTTCATCAAAAACGCTGTTCGGACCGCCGGTGAAAATAACGCCCTTATATCCCGCTGCCTTTATATCGGCAACGGTTATTGCATCGTATGGCTTTATTTCAGCGTACACGCGCTCGCTGCGCACACGTCTGGCAATAAGCTGGTTATACTGCCCGCCGAAATCCAAAACAAGTATTTTATCCATTACACTTCGATTTCCTTTGACTGAATTTTTGCGCCGGAAATAATCGGAGAGAGCTTCGCAAGATAGTTTTCAACCTGCTGCTCCGCGCGACCGGTAAATTTTTTCGCGTCAAGCAGCGCTTTAAGCTCCGCAGAAGACAGTCCGAGCTGCTTCTCGTTTGCAAGGCGCTCGGCGAGATCGCAGGGAAGACCTTCCTTCATCCTTGCCGTCGCCTCCATGGAGCATCGACGGATAATCTCATGCAGTTGCTGGCGATCCCCGCCTTTTTTCACGGCCTCCATAAGTATATTCTCCGTAGCGATAAACGGCAAGTACTCATCGACGCTCTTTTCGATAATCTTTTCGTTTACCTTGAGTCCGGAAACAACGTTGTCGGCAAGTCTCAAAATACTGTCGCAGCAAAGAAATCCTTCGGGCAGACTTACGCGGCGGTTTGCGGAATCGTCAAGCGTTCTTTCAAACCACTGCGTCGACGCCGTCATGGGCGCGTTGAGCGCGTCCGCCATAAGATATCTTGAAAGAGAGCATATTCTCTCGCATCTCATAGGATTACGCTTATACGCCATTGCGGAAGAGCCGACCTGATTCTCTTCAAACGGCTCTTCAACCTGTCTGTCGTGCTGGAGGAGGCGTATATCATTCGCCATTTTACAGCAGCTCTGCGCAATCGATGAAAGGACGTTCAATATTCTGCTGTCAAGTTTTCTCGGATAGGTCTGCCCGACTACGTCAAAGCATTTCTCAAAGCCGAAATCCGACGCGATGAGAGCGTTCATGCGGTCAATTTTATCGCCGTCACCGTCAAAGAGCTCCATAAAGCTCGCTTCGGTTCCGGTTGTACCGCGCGCGCCGCGAAATTTCACGCAGGATATAACATAGTCAAGCTCGTCAACATCGCCGACAAAATCCGAAAGCCAGAGGCAGGCGCGTTTGCCGACCGTCACGGGCTGGGCATTTTGATAATGGGTATAGCCGAGCGTGGGAAGAGCCTTGTATTTTTCCGCAAACTCCGCGAGAGATGCGCAAACGGAAAGAAGTCTCTCCCGGACAAGCTTGAGAGCGTCGCGATATATAATAAGGTCTGCGTTGTCGGTGACAAAACAGCTTGTCGCGCCGAGATGGATTATTCCCGCCGCCTCGGGCGCCGCCTTTCCGTAGGCATATATGTGCGCCATCACATCATGGCGGACTTGACGCTCACGCTCGCGGACGCAGTCATAATCAATGTTGTCAACATTATCGGCAAGAGCTTTTATCTGTTCGTCGCTTATGTCAAGCCCCATGGTCTTCTCCGCCTTTGCAAGAGAAAGCCAGAGTTTTCGCCATGTGCTATAACGGTTGTCGGAAGAAAAAAGCTTCTGCATCTCCTCCGATGCGTATCTGCCGGAAAAGGGCGACTGATATGTGTCTGTCATTTGCTTATGCCTTCCTGATTATTATGCTGTCTCTTTCTGCGCCGACAGAAATATATGTAATGGGGCATCCTATCGCTTTTTCTATATATTCGACATACTCTCTCGCCTGAACGGGCAGATCGTCCCACTCCTTGACGGAGGAAATATCCGTCTGCCAGCCGTCGAAATATTCAATGACGGGTTTTGCGTATTGAAGCTGTGTCGGGAACGGGAACTTATCGGTCACGCTGCCGTTTATCTCGTAAGCGGTGCACACGGGGATGGCTTTCATATAACTTAAAACATCGAGTTTCGTCAGCGCAATCTCCGTTGCGTCCTGAACTTCAACGCCGTAACGCGTGGCAACCGCGTCAAATGCGCCGACGCGTCTGGGTCTTCCGGTTTTTGCGCCGTATTCCGCGCCTGCTGCGCGAAGCGCATCGGCCTCCTCGCCGAACATCTCGCTTACAAACGGGCCTTCGCCGACGCAGGTGGAATACGCCTTTACTATGCCGACGATGTCATCTATTTTAACAGACGGACATCCCGCGCCGACTGGGGCGTAAGCGGCCGTGGTATTGCTGGATGTGGTGTAGGGATATATGCCGCAGTCAAGATCTCTCAGCGAACCGAGTTGTGCCTCGAAGAGTACCTTTTTACCCGCTTTCTGCGAATCGCGCAGATATGTCATGGTGTCGCAGATATAGGGCTTTATCGCCACGCAGTATTCCTCAACCCACTGCTCAAGCCGCTCCATACTCCACGCTGTACCGCCGTACGCGCCCTCAATGATGAGATTTTTCCACTCAAGCAGATCACGCAGGTGCGCGCGCAGTCCCTGAGGATAGAAAAGCTCCCCGGCAAGAACGGTTTTCTTCTGGTATTTATCTGAATAAAAGGGCGCGATTCCCTGTTTGGTTGAGCCGTATTTTTTATCTTTGAGTCTCTGTTCCTCAAGCTCATCGAGCTCCCTGTGCCATGGCAGAAGGAGCGAGGCCCTGTCGCTTATTTTGAGATTTTCCGGTGTGATGGAAATTCCCTGAGAGGTGAGAGTTTTTATCTCTTTAATAAGATTTTCCGCGTCGAGCGCCACCCCGTTTCCGAGGATGTTGACAACGCCGTCTCTGAAAATGCCGGAAGGAAGCAGATGAAGAGCGAACTTTCCCTTTTCGTTCACAACGGTATGCCCCGCGTTGCCGCCGCCCTGAAAACGCACGACAATATCATAATTTTCCGTGAGCAGGTCTACCATTCTGCCTTTGCCTTCATCGCCCCAATTAATACCTACAACCGCACAATTTGACATATTACTCCTCCGAAAAACAAATTTTACAACAATTGCGTATTATATAAGAAAATGTCCGATTTATAAAATACATATAACGTGCGCCTTTCGATACGAAAAAGATATAATAAGGAAGCGTACACGCTCTCATAAATTACGTACGCTGTCCTGCCTATTCTATTCTCTGCCGTTCGACAAGCTCGGCAAAATAGCCGTTGTCATCGATAAGATCTTCATATGTGCCATCCTCTATTATCTTTCCTTTGTCAAGGACAAGTATCCTGTCGCATTGGCGAATGGTGGAGAGCCTGTGCGCGATCACTATTCTTGTGCATTTGAGACCGTCCAACGCGTCCGACACCTTTTTCTGCGTGATATTGTCAAGCGCGGATGTAGCCTCGTCAAAGATAAGTATTTTCGGCTTCGGCGCGATGGCGCGGGCTATCATCAGCCTCTGTTTCTGGCCGCCGGAAAATCCGCCCTGCCCTTCGGAAACGATCGTATGCATTCCCATGGGCATTGCGCGTATATCATCCGCTATTCCCGCCGTCTCCGCCGCCTCCCACGCATCGTCAAGCGTAAGCCACGGCGCGGATATAGTGATGTTCGAGAAGATATCACCGTAAAACAGCTTCCCGTTTTGCATGACAACGCCGATTTTGCTGCGCAGGGATTTGAGATCGAGGCGTTCAATATCCTGTCGGTCAAAATATATCGAGCCCTTCTGCGGCTTTTCAAAGCCCAAAATGAGTCTGACAAGGGTGGACTTGCCGCAACCCGTAGCGCCCACAAGCGCGACATATTGTCCGGCTTTTATCTGCAGAGACAGATTGTCGATAACGTTCGGCATATTCTCCGTGTATCTGAATGAGACATTGGAGAGCTCTATATTGCCGCTGACCTTTGTAACGATGCGCCTGCCTTCGCTTACCTCAGGCTGGGCATCCATTATCGGTTTTACTTCTTCCAGAACAGGCTTTATGCCGGCGATAGTGGTCGCAACGCCTGCCAAGGAGAGAAAAGCGCCGGAAATCATAGCATAAGAAGCATTGAATGCATTAAATTCCGCCACACTGACTCCGCTTTCAACCGCGAAGAAATACAGCGCAATTGTTCCGATGAGAGAGATGGCGGTGCTTATCACGCCGTTGAGTCGCAGAAACGCCGGTTTGCCGTAGACGAGCGAGGTTTCCTTCGCATAGAGCTCAAGCCAGCGGGAGAACATGCGTTTCTCGGCGCCGGCAAGCTTTATTTTCTGCACGCCGGTTATCATCGCGTAGGTCATGCCGCTCTCTTTGCTTTGTATATCCATTTCGCGTCTTGTATATTTCATCTGCGCAAGAGTTGTTATTACGGAAAAGACAAGAGTTGCAAGTATAATAACAAGCGCGGGAACAACAAGCTCCGGAGCGTATTTGAAAATCTGAATTACGTATACAAGAGAAAGCAGCGATGTAAGCGATGTCGAGAAAACAGAATTAAACAGCATCGAGCTGAGAGAGTTCATGTAATCCATCTTGCATGAAAGCTCGCCTGAGCTGTAATTTTTGAAAAACGACGCAGGCAGAGACATCACGCGCGACATGGTCGCCGCCTCGGTTTTAATATTCAGTAGAGTTGAAACCTTTGAGCTGAGCATGGATTGTATCGTGGAAAACATAACCTTGCTGACCGACAGGCACACAGAAAAAATGCCAATACTCAGCAAAAGCTGCAGGCTGTCGCTCGTCACAACCTGATTCATTATAATATAACTGATTTTCGGCGCTATCATCCCCACAAGCATCACGGCTATCGCCGCCGCAATAACGGAGGCAACCGTAAATGCCGGAACGGATTCTATTACGAACTTGAAAAAATCCGATAAATCCATTGGGCGAAGCGGGAACGGCTTATAAAAGCACACTGCGTCGAGCCCTATGTTTTTCGCCGTTTTTTTGTTGAGCTTTACATGCTTGCCCGCGGCATCGGTGTAATAATAGCCGCCGAATTTTCCCGGGATAAGAGCAATGGCGCTTCCATCTGTGGTACTCATGCCGAGCAGAGGCCCGGCGCAGTCCTTGTACCAGCCCTCCGTCAGTTCGACACGACGGGTCATAATCCCGTGCGGACGAAGAAGATATTCGAGCTGTTCTTCTTTTTTTGTAATATTCTCAGGAACTTCACCGGCCGCCAAATGAAAGTATCTTAAAATATCCTCAACTGCGCCCTGTACCATTTTTTCCGCCGACGTTGCGCCCGCTTTTTTTCCGAGAACGGCAGAGACAACGTTATTGTAGGCGTTTTCAAGAGCCTCGTCATCCTTCAGTTTTCTGTCCTGTATTTGGTCATTAAACCAGCCCATTCAAACGCCTCCTTTCATTCGCTCGTGACAAGCTGCGCGTACATGCCGTTGAGCGCCATAAGCTCGGAATGGGTCCCGCGCTCTGCAACCTTGCCGTGGTCAAGGACAATAATTTCATCGCAGTCGCGTATGGTCGAGAGCCTGTGCGCAATCACAATGCAGGTAATGCCCCTGTCTTTTATCGCGTTTACAACCTCGTATTCCGTGCGCGCGTCAAGAGCGGATGTGGCTTCGTCCATGATTATAATGGTCGGATCCTGCGCAAGCACACGGGCGATTTCCATGCGTTGGCGCTGGCCGCCGGAGAAATCCTTTCCGCCTTCGGTGATCACATATTGATATCCGCCGTCTCGCATCATGATATCGTCATGCAGCTTCGCGTCGCGCGCCGCCATAATCATCTCAAAGTCCTCTATGGTTTTGTCCCACATTTTTATGTTGTTGGCAATTGTATCCTCAAAAAGTATTATGTCCTGGTCAACAACGGCGAGAGAACCGGTGAAAACGCTTCTGTCTATTTCTTCCCTGCGCTTGCCGCCGTATAGGATTTCTCCGCTCCACGGCTGATACAGGCCGGAAATCAGCTTTGACAGAGTCGACTTGCCGCAGCCGGAGGCGCCGACAAACGCGACGCGGCTGCCCGGCTTAAGCTTCATGCTGAAGTTTTCGATAAGGGGAGGAGCGAGCTTTGAATATCCGAATGTGACGTTTTTAAGCTCAATTTCCCCGTTCAGCTTGCTGTATTCCCCTTCTTTTTCGTTCTCCCGCTCTTCGCAATTGGGATCCGTCGGGTATTTCATAACATCGTCGACGCGCTCCATTTTTGTGGTCATTTCCTGAATCGTCTGTCCGGCGGAGATGAGAGAGCTTGCGGGAGCAATGAACGATGTCAGATAGAGCATAAACGCGGTTACTTTACCGATAGTGAATTTGCCGCACATAACAAACCAAATGCCCATCAGCATAATAGTCGTCTGCGACAGCTCATTTACTATCACGGGAATCATGCCGAGCATATTGTTAAGCTTCGAGAAACTTGTGTTCTGTGTGTTCACGCTCGCCTGAAATCCCGACCAGCGTTCAAAATAACCGTTTTCGGTGCCGCTTGATTTTATAGTCTCTATCATTTCGATGCCGGCAATCGTGGCGCTTGAAAGCTTGCCCATATCGCGCATCTGCACCCTTGTGACATTAATGCGTTTTTGTGAGATAAAGCGCGATACAAGAGAATCTATAATAATCGAGGCAATGCCGACAATCGTCAGCTGCCAGCTGTAGCGCAACATAACGACGAGATAAAACACCATCATCCCCGCCTGCAAGACAAGCGGCGCGAGCGTGCCTATAAGGGTGTTGGCAATGCTTGCGTTGTCGTTCTGACGCTGCTGAATATCGCCCGCCATGCGCTGAGAGAAAAATTCCATCGGCATATGCAATACCCGCCAGAGAAACGACGTGCTGCCGATTACAGACATTTTGCCCTTTATTTTGAGCTGAGTAAGAGCATCGGCGGTCGCCGTAATCAGCTGCAAGGCCGCAATAACGCTCATCGCGATAATAAACGGCGCAAACCAATCCGGATTTTCGCCCGTAAGCAGGCGGTCATAAAAGACGCGCGTAAACGCGGGATTTATAACGCCCATCAGCGATGAAATAAGCGTGGTGAGAACAATAAAAACTATCGCAGGCATCGCGCCCTTCAGACGTTCCTTCGCAAAGGCGAGCACGCTTTTGGGCTTGCCGCCCGGTTCAAACTTATCCGTCGGCTCAAACATGAGGCAAACGCCGGTAAAAGAGCGGTCAAACTCCTCCATAGAGATAGTGAGCGAGCCTCTCGCCGGATCGTTAATAACAACCTTGTTGCCCTTGAAGCCGCAACAGACGACGAAATGATTGAAGTCCCAATGTACTATACAAGGAAAATGTCCTTCATTGCGCAATTCTTCCGGCTCAAACCTGTATCCCTGCGCCTTCAGCCCGTAGCTTCTCGCCGCGATGAGGATGTTCCTCGCATTAGAACCATCACGAGATACGCCGCAATCGGAACGCACCTGTTCGAGCGGTATCCATTTATCATAATAGGCAAGTATCATTGTCAGCGCGGCGGCGCCGCATTCCAGCGCCTCCATCTGCATGACCACCGGCACCCTTGCCCAGCCCTTTTTAACCGGAGCTTTTACTTTTTTCTCTGCCATTGCAATTCTCCTCATACTGTTATTTCATTAAAATTGTCAATTTTAATGAAATCTTTTGAAGCCTGCAAGAGCCTTGCTTTGCAAGGTTAGGCTTCAAAAGCCGTCTGATACGAAAACTACGCCGCTGCGGCGGCTATTAAGACATTTAATTGTCATTAAATGTCTTAATCAGTTTTCAGTATCAGTTAAACACAAAGGACATGGGGCTAACCTGCTCGGTGATAATTTTGGCGGAATAGGTACCCGACGGAAGCGCCGCGTCGATTTTGGCATTGTACAGCCACTCTCCGCTTGTAAACCCTCCTATATGTCGGTCATAATCCGAAAAGTTGTCGTCTGCCTTCTCGGGATCGGATGACATACTGCCGAGAATATAAGTTTCACCGCTAATTTTCACAGGCATTCCTTCCGCGCACTCCGTTTTGTCGGCTTCGCGGATATAGCACAGCGTTTCCTTGCCATCGCTCACGGCGCATACCGTAATGCTGCTTTCAATTGTGCCGAAAACGCCCCATACGCACGCGCCGGCAAGCAAAATCACAATCGCCGCCAACAGCAGCCATATTCCGGGATTTGACACGCGTATATAATCGTTAAGCTGCTCAGGGGATGATATTCTTTCGATGCTTTTTTCTCTGAAAACGCCGTTATCCATGACAGTTCCTCCAAATCCGCTTTATATCATATCCGCGCGGATTAGCGCAATATTTCCGAAATGCCCGCACTTCAGAATGCGGCTCTTGCCTTAAATTTTAGCACAGAATCATATAAAATGGAACAGGCAATTGCGCCCATCTGATGAAAAATGCGTATTTGAGCATAAAAAAGCCAATGCAGAGACAAGCTTCGCATTGACCGGTTATTTTATGTTATTGTTTGGTATTCTGCACGGTGACAATACGGCTCACCGTGACTTTTTTCCCGAGGTAGGTTGCGGAATAGACAATCTCCGTATCTCCCGGAACGCCGCTGTCAATCGTGCCGGAGATGACAACGGGCAATGTGCTTCCGCTCGGGTCTTTTGCAATCGCGCCTAATTCGCTGTACGGCTCTTCAAGCTCGAGATAAACATGCTCGCTCCCGTTCAGTTCAATGGTCGGGGATGAGCATATTACCGCCGCGGCAAAAAAAATAATGATGCAGCAGGCGGCAAATACGATAAACCATAGATGTCTTTTTGAAAGTCTTTGCGGTTTGATCATTTATAAACTCCATGAATCTCTATATTCTGCCAAATGATTATTATACAGCATTCAGCCTGATGCCGCAACACTTTTATTCTTTTTTATGCCTTTTTCCGGTGAAAAAATTCTTCAGCAATCCTGCGCATTCCTCGGAGCAAATTCCGGAGAAAACCGCAGGCGAATGGCCGTATTTTTCCGAGAACAGGTCTATAACGCTTCCGACCGAACCCGTCAGCGCTTCGCGCGCTCCGAACACAAGGGTTGAAATGCGGCTCATTATTATTGCGCCGGCGCACATGGGGCATGGTTCAAGCGTTACATACATAGCGCATCCGTCAAGCCGCCAATCTCCGAGGTTGGAAGATGCTTCGCGTATCGCTTCCATTTCCGCATGCGCGGTAGCGTCATTTTTTTCGATTCTCCGGTTTCTGCCTCTGCCGATAACATTTCCGTCACCGTTGACAATGACGCAGCCCACCGGAACTTCGCCGTTTTCCGCAGCCTCGGCGGCAAGCGCAAGGGCGAGGGACATATAGTATTCTCTGCTGTTTTCCGTCAATCCCATGCTTCAATAACCTGTATCATAAAATATTTCAACGCTACAAAATGATGGCGCGGCGCCGTAAAAAACGGAGAGAGGAAATCCTTCTCTCCGTTTTTATTAAGACAGCGCTTAAAATTCAATTACTTGAGGGCGGCGGTTATGATCGCCATCTGATAGACTTCCTCTGCGTTGCAGCCGCGGCTGAGGTCGTTGATGGGGGCGTTGAGGCCCTGAAGAATGGGGCCGTATGCGGCAAAGCCGCCGAGACGCTGGGCAATTTTGTATCCGATATTGCCGGACTGAATTTCCGGGAAGATAAAGGTGTTGGCATAGCCGGCAACGCTGCTGCCCGGGAACTTAAGCTGGCCGACAACCGGGGAAACGGCGCAGTCAAACTGCATTTCGCCGTCGATAGCGACATCGGGAGCCATTTCTTTGGCAATGGCCGTCGCTTCGCGCACGAGGTCAACGCTCGGACCTTTGCCGGAGCCCTTGGAGGAGTAGGACAGCATAGCAACTTTGGGATCAATGCCGAACACCTTTGCGGTTTTAGCAGTCTCAACTGCTACCTCGGCAAGCTGCTGAGCCGCGGTGAGAACCACATTGCCTTCTTTATCTTTCTTGTCCTCATAGGAGATATTGATGGCGCAGTCGCCCATGGCAAGCATCTCATCGCCGCGAACCATAATGAAGCAGGAGCTTACGAGATTTGCGCCCTTCTTCGTCTTGACAAGCTGGAGAGCGGGGCGGACGGTATCTGCGGTGGAGTATGTAGCGCCGCCGAGCAGAGCGTCGGCATAACCCATCTTGACAAGCATCGTGCCGAAATAGTTGCTCTTCATAAGGCTTGCGCGGCATTCGTCCGCGGTCATCTTGCCCTTGCGAAGTTCGACCATCTTTTCAACCATAGCGTCCATCAGATCGCTGGTTACGGGGTCGATTATATCAAGGCCTTCTATATCGAAGCCGCCCTTTGCGGCAGCCGCTTTGACTTCCTCTACATTGCCGACGAGAACGGGAGTGAGGAAGCCGTCCTTCTTAAGTCTTGCGGCGGCTTCAAGAATACGGGCATCCGGGCCTTCCGTGAAAACTATCTTGCGGGGATTTGCCTTGAGTATCTCAATAAGGTTTTCAAACATATTATTTTTCCTCCGTTATTTTTTACAAGGGATATACTTCAAAAAACCAACATCTCTACTTTACCACTATGCGCTCCGTTTTTCAAGGTTTTGGCGGGAATTTTTGAACTTTGCCGTCAAATAAAGGCAGCGCCGCATAATGCGATGCTGCCTTTGGTTATTATTGCAATTAAATCTGTTTCTGAGCATTGACCTTGACGCCGGGGCCCATTGTGGAGGCCGTGACGCAGGAACGGATATACTGACCTTTTGCGGTAGCGGGCTTCGCCTTGATGATGGCGCCTATGAGAGCGACATAGTTCTCATAGAGCTTATCTGCGCCGAAGCTGACCTTGCCGATGGGGCAGTGAATGATGTTGGTCTTGTCCAGACGGTACTCAACCTTACCGGCTTTGGCTTCCTTGATAGCCTGCGCAACGTTGGCATTGACAGTGCCGGCCTTGGGAGAAGGCATCAAGCCCTTAGGACCGAGGACTTTACCGAGCTTACCGATAACGCCCATCATCTTGGGGTGCGCAATAACGGTATCGAACTCAAACCAGTTCTCTTTCTGGATCTTTTCTACCAGTTCTGCTCCGCCTGCGTAATCTGCGCCGGCGGCAATAGCATCGTCAACCATCTCGGGCAGGCAGAAGCAAAGAACGCGGACGGTCTTGCCGGTGCCGTTGGGGAGAACGATAGCGCCGCGAACCTGCTGGTCTGCGTGACGGCCGTCAACACCGAGCTTAACATGCAGCTCAACGGTTTCATCGAATTTGGCCTTGCTTGCGTTGCAAACAATGGTGAGTGCCTCCATGGGATCATAGAGGACGGACTTATCTATGAGCTTTGAGCTCTCTTTATAATTTTTACCTCTAAACAATTTGTTTTCCTCCTAATAATGTGGTTAGTGCGGATGGATAAATCCTCCCACGTTGAGGAGCGATCTTACTCGCCCGTCAGTCTCCTACGATAACGCCCATGGAGCGGCAGGTGCCGGCTATCATGCTCATCGCGGACTCAATGTCAGTGCAGTTCAGGTCGGGCATCTTCTGCTCAGCGATCTTGCGGATGTTTTCCTTGCTGATCGTTGCGACCTTATCTCTCTGGGGAACACCGGAAGCGGTCTCAATGCCGCAGGCTTTCTTGATGAGCAGAGCGGCAGGAGGAGTCTTGGTGATGAAGGTGAAGGAACGGTCGGAGTATACGGTGATGACGACAGGGATAAGCATACCCATGTCATTCTTGGTGCGCTCATTGAAGTCCTTGGTGAACTGGCCTATATTTACGCCGTACTGACCAAGCGCGGGACCTACAGGGGGAGCCGGAGTTGCCTTGCCGGCAGGGATCTGGAATCTTGCGTATCCAACTACTTTCTGTGCCATTTACAGCACCTCTTTCTTATTATTCTTTAATAACTTCGACCTGGTCAAGCTCCAAATCAATGGGAGTTTCTCTGCCGAACATGGAGACGACAACGCGAACTCTGTTCTTATCAAGCTCAAGCTCGTCTACAACGCCGTTGAAGCCGGCAAGCGGTCCGTCATTAACTCTGACGGTATCGCCAAGCTCGTATCCGACGACAATCTCCTTGCGTTCGACACCCAGATCATAGATTTCCTGTTCCGTCAGGGGAATCGCCTTACCGTCCGCTCCGACAAAGCCGGTCGCGCCGCGGACATTGTGTATAAGATGCCAGCTCTCGTCCGTGAGAATCATCTTCACAAGGACATAGCCGGGGAACACTTTCCGCTCAACCTGTTTTGCTTCTCCGGAATCGGTATATTCGGTAACCGTTTCCAACGGAATGTTGACCTCTTTGATAAGGTCTGTCATTTTGCGGTTTTCGGCAGCCTTCATTACGGCGGCGGCAACCGCGTTTTCATAACCGGAATAGGTATGGACAACATACCATTTTGCGTCTTCCGCCATGCTTAATTACCCGAAAGTGTCAGCAGAGCCTTGACGAGAAGCTGTCCCACTTCATCGAAAGCCCACATAACTATTGCGGATGCAAACATCATGCCAAGAGAGACAAGCGTGTTCTTCGTGAAAGCTTTCGGCGTGGGCCATATAACTTTCTTAAGCTCGCTCTTCATCTCGCGAAACCATTTTGCAACCCTCTTGAAGAAGCCGGGTTTAGTATCGTCTTTCTTGACGGCGGTGACAGCCTTTGCGGGAGCTGTAGAGACTTTCTTTTCTTCAGCCATTTTCACGCATCCTTTCAGACTTACTTGGTTTCTACGTGCTTGGTGTGTTTTCTGCAGAAGGGGCAATATTTCTTGCGCTCCAAACGATCAGAAGTGTTTTTCTTGTTCTTGATCGTGTTGTAATTCCTCTGCTTGCATTCTTCGCATCTGAGTGTGATTTTAACTCTTGCGCCTGCAGCCATTTATTCGGCACCTCCTATTTTATTTACCCGCTTTTCAAAAGGCGGGCATTGCCTCCCTGTATTGAGCGGAAATCCCCGCGCGCGGAAAAAAGCGCGCAAAAAGAAACCTATCCGCTGACAGGTAATGTATAATATAGCACACTGTTGCAAATCGGTCAACATTTATTTTGCCGTTTAAGAACGAAAATTACAAGCGAAAGCGAGGGCGCGCTTCCGCTTGCAACATGCCGCTTAATTGTTGTATGTGTCTTTAACTTTCAGGCGATTGATTGCCCTTGCCAGCCGTGCTTGCGCCAAACGACATTCTTGAGCGCTTCTTTTTTGCGAAATTTCTTCTCTCGCTTCATCCGCGGAGAGTTTCGCGCGGTTTTCATCAATTTCCTCCGGACGCTCGATTGAGTCGGTCAGCACAAGAACATCGTTGTTCTCGACCTTGACAATGCCGGTTGACACAGCCGCGATTTTATACGGTTGTCCGGGAATTTTATATTTTATTATTCCGGGAACTATTGCGCCTATCATATTGCTGTGGTTTGCCAATATTCCGTACTGCCCGTCCGTCAGAGGGATTATTATCGATTCGCACGGGCCTTCGTAAAACACTCCGTCCGATGCGAGGATACGCGCCCGAAAAGTGCTTGCGGCGCTCATATCGCATCTCCGTTCAGCTCTCTCGCCTTCGCCGCGACGTCATCAATGGTCCCGACATTATAAAACGCCGCTTCGGGGTATTCGTCCATTTCGCCGTCAACGATCGCTTTGAACCCCCGCACTGTTTCTTTCAGCGGCACATAAACGCCGGGAAGACCGGTGAATTTTTCCGCGACATGAGTGGGCTGTGCCAGGAACTTCTGAATTTTTCTCGCGCGGCTTACCGTTAATTTATCCTCATCGCTCAGTTCATCCATGCCGAGAATGGCGATTATATCCTGCAATTCATTGTACTTCTGCAGAATTTCCTGCACCTTTCGCGCTGTCCGATAATGCTCGTTGCCCACGATATCCGCTTCAAGGATTCGGGAGGAGGAAGCGAGCGGATCTACCGCCGGATAAATGCCCTGCTCGGCGATTTTTCTGCTGAGTACGGTCGTTGCGTCCAGATGCGAAAACGTAGTCGCGGGGGCGGGATCCGTCAGATCGTCTGCCGGAACATATACGGCCTGAACAGATGTTACGGAGCCGTTCTTCGTGGATGTTATTCTTTCCTGCAAAGAGCCCATTTCTTCGGCAAGAGTAGGCTGATAGCCGACCGCGGAAGGCATACGGCCTAGCAAAGTGGAAACCTCGCTGCCGGCTTGAACGAAACGGAAGATATTATCGATAAAAAGCAAAACGTCTTTATGCTGCTCATCGCGGAAATATTCCGCCATCGTCAGCCCCGACAGCGCGACGCGCATACGAACGCCGGGGGATTCGTTCATCTGCCCGAAAACAAGCGCGGTTTTATCTAAAACACCGCTTTTGCGCATTTCCGTCCAAAGGTCGTTGCCTTCCCTGCTTCGCTCTCCGACGCCGGCGAAAACGGAATATCCGCCGTGCTCCGTTGCGACATTGTGTATTAATTCCTGTATCAGAACGGTTTTGCCGACACCTGCGCCGCCGAATAGACCGATTTTTCCGCCCTTCGGATACGGGTCGAGAAGGTCTATTACTTTAATTCCGGTTTCCAACACTTCTATTGCGGGACATTGATCTTCAAAAGACGGAGCCTTTCTGTGTATCTCCCAACGTTCTTCATCATCGGCAATCGGTTTTCCGCCGTCGATGGGCCGGCCTGTCACATTAAACATTCTGCCCAACGTGCACTTTCCGACAGGAACCAGAATTCCTTTTCCGTCGGCCTTCACTTCCATGCCGCGGCAAAGATCCTCGCTTCCGGAGAGCATAATACAGCGAACCGTATTTTCCCCGATATGCCGGGCAACCTCCATAACGCGCTCTTTGCGCTTTACGGAAACCGTCAGAGCCTCTCTGATTTTCGGCAGATGGCCATGCTCGAAGCAGACATCCACGACGGGCCCGGATATTCCCGTGATTTTTCCTATATTCATAAGCTTGTCACCTCTTTTGCGTGGTTTCTCTTCTGCGCCTTTGCGCCGGATGACACCTCTGTGATTTCCTGCGTTATAGCCGTCTGACGAATACGATTATACTGAGCCGACAAATCATCCAATAGTTTTTGCGCATTATCATTTGCGGAGCTCATCGCCGTCATTCGGGCGTTCTGTTCGCTGCAAAAGCTGTTCGTCAACGCGCCGTAAATAAATCCGGATACGTAACCGAAAATTGTATTGTCAAGAACGTCTTCGACGGTGGGAACAAACTCAAGCGGCATCGCAGTAGTTATTTCTTCCGACGGGGTTTCGGACTGATCGCGCTGAAAAGGCAGCAGACAGGTTGAAATTGTCTCCTCGCACATGGCGTTTTTCAGATCCGTATAAATGACAAATATTCTGTTCACTTCCCCACTGTCAAGCAAGTCCAACAGAACGGATGCGATTTTCCGCGCGCGGTCCATTGTGGGGTTTTGCGCCGTGAACAAAAAGTCCTGTTCGATGGGAATATGCCGCTGCAAAAAAAACTGCCGGCCGTATTTGCCCACGACAAAGAGTCTTGCGTCCGGATGTTCCGCCAAAAGCTTTTGCGCCGCTTTTATGACGTTTTGATTATATGCCCCCGCGAGGCCCTTATCGGCGGTAATAACAAGGGCAGCGCAAGTCCCGCCGGGCTCGGAAGCGTTGTCTGCCGGGCTGAAGTATCTGCTTTCGGTATTGCCCGTCTCGCAAAGGGCTCGCTTGATTTCGCCTTGCAGTGCTTCGAAGTACGGTCTTGTTTTATCAAGCCGGCTTTTCGCTTTCCGCATTTCCGTGGAGGCAATCAAATACATGGCGTTTGTGATTTTCTGAATTTTCTTTACGCTGTCTATTCTCTTTTTTATTTCTTTTGTATTAGCCATACGTATTTACCGCCCGGTTTACTGCTTCTCCGAACTCCATTGCTTCAAAAAGCTCTCGGACAAAGCGATAATTTCATCTCTCGTTTCATCGGTAAGCTCTCCGCTTTGACTTATCCGCCCGCAAATTTCCCCTGCGTTCTCCTCAATGTAACTAATCAGAGAGCGCTTAAATTCGTTTATATTTTCAAGCGGTATATCCTGCATTACGTGATTGAGGGCGGCGACCAAGCAAATTACCTGCTCATACTGCGCCATAGGCCGGTATTGCTCCTGCTTGAGTATCTGCATCAGTCCCTGCCCATGTTTAAGCTGTCTCTTCGTCGCATCGTCAAAATCGCTCGAAAAGCGGGTAAAAACTTCCATCTCGCGGTATTGCGCAAGCTCAAGACGAATTGCGCCGGCCGCTTTCTTCATGGCCTTTGTCTGCGCATCGCCCCCAACGCGGGAAACCGAAATGCCGACATTAACGGCCGGTCTCTGCCCGGCAAAGAACAAGTCGCTCTCCAGGAAAATCTGCCCGTCGGTAATTGAAATAATATTGGTCGGGATATACGCGGAGACATCGCCTGCCTGTGTTTCGACAATCGGCAAGGCGGTCATGCTTCCGCCGCCCTTGGCGTCGGAGAGATGAGCGGATCGCTCCAGCAGACGCGAATGAAGATAGAACACATCGCCCGGATAGGCCTCGCGCCCTGGCGAGCGCTCCAGCAAAAGGGATATTTCGCGATACGCGACGGCGTGCTTGGATAAATCGTCATAGACGATCAGCACGTCTTTGCCTCTGTTCATAAAGAACTCGCCTATAGCGCACCCGGAATAAGGGGCGATGTACTGCAGCGGGGCAGCGTCGCTTGCGTTGGCGCAGACAACGACGGTATAGTCAAGCGCGCCGTTTTTTCGCAGGATTTCAACCAGCCGGGCCACCGAGCTTGCCTTTTGCCCGATCGCAACGTAAATGCAAATGACGTCTTTCCCCTTTTGGTTGAGAATCGTATCCAGCGCAATCGCCGTTTTGCCCGTCTGGCGATCGCCGATTATCAGTTCGCGCTGGCCGCGCCCGATCGGAAACATGGAGTCAATAACCAACAGGCCGGTTTCCAGAGGAGTATTGACCGGCTGCCTGTCAATAATGCCGGGAGCCGGAGATTCTATAGGGCTGTACCCCTCCGCATCTATCGGGCCCTTGCCGTCAACGGGAGATCCGAGAGCGTCGACAACCCTTCCGATAAAGTTGCCGCCGACAGGCACACCCGCGGTTTTTCCGGTCCTTTTTACTGTGCTGCCCTCGACAATGTCTTTATCATCGCCGAAAAGAATACAGCCGATATATTCCGGTCTCAGCTCCTGCACCATGCCGCGCACGCCCGAAGAGAAGAGCAAGATTTCTCCGTAGGCCGCGCCTTCAAGTCCGCTGACTTTGGCGATGCCGTCGCCGACGCTCAACACCTCGCCTTTTTCCTCCGCAATCGCTTTCGGCGTCCAGTTGGAAATGGCTTCTCTCAAAAGCGGAATCACATCGGAGGCGTTATCTTCTTCGATCTTTGAAAGCTCTTTCTGCAGCTGTTGAAGGCGTCCTTTTGCGCTCCAGTTGTACGTCTCCGCGCCTACTTTGAGCACAAAGCCGTTTTGAAGCGAAGTATCCTGCTCCCATGTCAGAGAAACATTCGCGGAATATTTGTTTTTAAGAAATTCGAGAAATTTCCCGTAATGAGAAGCGTCGGGCTCGACAGCGCTGTAAAGAACCGCGTTAATCTTGCTCTCCATACGTCTCACCTTTCTCGGATGCGTTCAGGAATTCATCGTATGAAGCATTCAAAGAGTCCTGAGTTATTTTCCCAACGGCCGAAACTGCCAATTCGGCAATCTCCTGCTGCGCAGACGCAATGATTTTATCCCGCTCTGCTTTTGCGTTTGCTCTGGCTTCATTGAGTATCTCTTCAGCCTGCGCATTCGCACTCTGCAATTTTGCGGCCGCTTCTTTTTCAGCTTCCGCCGCCTCTGCCGCTCTCATCCGAGCGATTTCAGCCTTGGCGCTTTCGATTTCCGCCTGATTGTTTTTCACAATCTCTTCGGCGCTGCGCATTTTTTCTTCCGCATCGGCGCCCAGCTGCTTATAATAATCGGCGCGCTTATCCATAAATTGCTTAACCGGTTTATACAGCAGCAGATACAAGCCGACAGCCAATATTGCAAAATTCAGCAAATGAAGCAATATCTGCTGCCAATCAATATTCAAGGGGATATTCATCAGCGCGTCCTCCCATTACAGAACAAATATAATCATGATGGCAACAATCAGCGCGTAAATAATAGCTGTTTCTATGAATACCAGGCCGAGCATAAGGCTGGTTCTGACCGCGCCCTCGGCCTCGGGCTGGCGGGAAATACTCTCAACGGATTTAACTATGGCCATGCTCATACCGATTGCGCCGGCAGTGGCGACAAGGCCGATAACAGCGGCGGCGGCAATTGCCTTTGCGCCTGTAAAACTATCTTCTGCCGATTCTTCATTCGTTTCAACGCTCTCGCTCGCATCGGCCGGCAAAGCGGCTTCGCCCTCATCGGCCGCCGCATAGGCAGGCAGACACACTAGGGACAATACCAATACAAGGATAAACAGAACAGTAATCTTTTTCATGAAATTTTTCATTTTTATACCTCAATTTCAGGCCGCAGCCTTTATATTATTTTTTACGCGGCTCGGAAACCTCGCCGTAAAACACCGCCGTCAACATGGTCAACACGTAGGTTTGAATCAGCGCGTGCAAAAGCGTGAACATAACGCCTACAACAACAGGCAAAACAAAGCTGAGCTGGATAAAATAATAAACCATTTCGGTAATCAGCAATCCGCTCAAAAAAGCGCCGAACAGACGGAAGCTCATCGAGATGGGCAGAGAAAAATCTTTCAGAGTATTGAGCACGCCTCCGAAACCGTTTCCCACGATACCGCCGGATAAAATAATCAGATACGACAGGCATCCCATGGCAATCGCGGCATTTATATCCGACAGAGGCGCAGGGAGAGAGATTGAATTTCCCTGGGTTGTAACAGCCTGAAATCCGAAAAGCTCGAACAGAGTGCTGACAAATATGTACGTCCCCGCCGCGAAAATATACGCTCCGAGGAATCCGTTGCGATGCGGACTGTTTGATTTTGCCATTCTGTCAAAAATGCCCACCGCTTCCTCCAGCAGTAGCTGGAATTTGCCGGGAACAAGCTGAAACTTCGGTATCGCAAAAATCCTGATACAGGCCGCTATCACCAAAAGGGTGATATTCACCGCAACGGCGGATATTAACGCGGGATTCACGTCTTTTATGCCCAGGAAATTAATTTTGCCGTTTTCATGCAGCACAGCGTCCCGCATAGTTTCCTTGATAGATTCGGGTTTTTCTCCTCCGGTATCGGTGAACACAATTCCGACAATCAAAACCGCCGCAATCAAAAGAAAAATTATAATGGCTGTCGTCTTTTTCTTTTTACTCAAAAATGACCGGCTCCTTTCCGAAAAGATTGTGTGAAAAAAGTAGTAACTATCAGACGCATCAGAGTCTGTTCAAGTCACTATTTGATTATTTATATTATATATCTTAAATGTTTTATGTCAATAACCTGACAGAGGTGAAAAAATAACGCCCTTTGTCGGTCGACAGCGGCAAAGGGATACTTACAGTCTTCGCATGAGATATCTTTTGAAGCCTAACCGCGTTTTGATGCGGTCAGGCTTCAAAAGTTTTCATTAATGGTATCAATACAGATCGTTTGTTTCCATCAGGGTTATTTCGGTCTCTATCCACTCGCCGTCGCGCCATATTTTCATGGTGAGCGTATCGCCGACGCTGAGCTTGTCTTTGATAGCCTGTATCTCTGCCGTCGTTTCAACGGGCGTACCGTTAACCTCGGTAATAACATCGCCTTTCTTTATGCCCTTGGCGGCGGCATCGGAATTTTCCTGCACATCCGTGACATATACGCCGGACGGCATGTCATATTCCTCGCGCGCCTTCTCGGGGACTGCGCCGACCGTGATGCCGATTGACGGACGGCCGAGAACCTTGCCGTATTTCACAATAGAGCCGACAACGGTTTTTACCGTCTCCGACGGAATGGCAAAGCCGATGCCCTCAATGCTGGAATAGCTGGACATCATCTTCATGTTTGTTATACCGATAACCTGCCCTGCCATATTGAAAAGCGCGCCGCCGGAATTGCCGGAATTGAGAGCCGTATTTGTCTGGAGCAGAGCCATGGAGCGCCCCTTATAGCTGATATCCCTGTCAATCGCGGAAATAATTCCGTTTGTCAGAGTCGTTCGGAATTTTTCTCCGATGGGATTGCCGATTGCGGCGACCTCATCTCCGACTCTCAGCTTGTCGCTCTGCCCGAACTGCGCGCACTTAAGTCCTTCGGCTTCTATCTTGAGCACGGCAATATCGCTTATTGCGTCAGCCCCGACAAGAGAGGCGTCATATTCCGTATCATCGTCCAGCTTTACGGTGACCTTGTCGCAGTCCTCAATAACGTGCGAATTGGTGAGGATAAGCCCGTCCTCGGTGAGAACGATGCCTGTTCCCCAATAATAGCCGTCATAATCATCCTGATAGCCGTAAATCGCCACAATCGACTTCGAGCAGCTGTCGTACAAATCCCCGAGGGACATCTCCTCGCCCTTTTCATTCAGCTCTATCTCAAAAGAGGAATCATATTCGCACTCCGGAATGCCAACGTTCACATCTGCGGAGGTGTCTTCGGCTTTCTGATAATAGCTGTCAAAGAAATCCTCTGCGGAATCGGGCATTCCGCCGCTTTCATTACCATCGTCATCCCGGCCGCTGCCGTCATCCCACAGAAAATCATCGCCAAAGGCACCGGCTATTTCATCATTGATTTTGTCACGGGTATATCTTGCGCTTGCAACGGATGTGCCGACAATCAACAGCAAAACTATGAGTATAATGCCCGCAATGCGCCATCCCGCCGGTTTTCTTTTGTTTGCCTGTTTATTGCTTACCGGCTGATCAATGCGCTCATCGGAGGCGCTTTTGTACCATTCGCGCTCGTTATTTATATTATCCATCTTCTAACCTCGAATTTTATGCCAATTTAAGGGTAAACACAAATTCGGTCACACCGTCTTCGCTCTTGACCGCTATATCCTCATCATGGCTGTTTATAATTGTCTTGACAAGATACAGCCCTAATCCTACGCCGGTTTTATCCATGCTTCTCGACCTGTCGGACTTATGGAATCTGTCAAAAATAAACGGAAGATCATCCGGAGGTATCGTCTCTCCGACATCCTTCACGGATACGTATGCCTTGCCGTCGTTTTTATACAGGCGCAGAGTAATGCAAGTTCCCTCTTTGGCAAATTTCACAGCGTTGTCAAGAAGATTATATATTACCTGCGTTATGGCGTCCTTGTCGGCTATGACCATGATATGATTATCGGGAAGCTGCGGGTCGACATCGAGATGCTTTTTTGTCGCCCTGCTCTCAAAGCTGAGAAGTATCTGCAATATGGTTTCCGTCAGATCGAATGCCGTGCGTTTTCCGGGATCGGACGCTCTCGCCTTCATTTGCGAAATATCCAGCATCTCTCTGACAAGCCTTGAGAGGCGCCGTGTTTCATCACGGATGCAGACGAGATATTTGGTTTGGTCTTCGCTGCTTATGGTTCCGTCAAGAATGCCGTCGGCAAATCCGGATATGGTCGTCATGGGCGTGCGGAGCTCATGCGAGATGTTGGCGATAAATTCGCTTCGGCGCGCTTCCGCCTGCTCAAGCGAATCCGCCATCTTGTTGAACGACTCAATAAGCGCGCCCATCTCGTCGGTAGTGTCCTCCTGCTGCTTAACGCGCACGGAGAAATCGCCCCTTGCGAACTTCCTCGAAGCGGCCGCAATCTCGTCCAGCGGCTTGGCCATGCTCTTTGAATAAATAAGAGAGATTATCAATGCCGCGGCAAATACGGCAACGGTAACAATAAGACCGACGCTTAAGAAAGACGACCATGCGCCGAGCATATTGTCTATCACGCTGTTGATAAAGACATAGCCGCAAACGATAGTATCATCGCTTTCAAAAATCGGCATCGCCACAATATATCTGTTGGTGTCAAATATTCCGCTGAGATTGGTTATCTGATTGTAGCTTCCCTCGCTGTTTATCTGCGAGAGGATATCGCCGCCGATAACACAGCCGATATGCTTGCAGACGGGCGCCTCATCGGAGCAGTTTATAACGCGTCCTTCGGTATCGGCAATAAATATCTGATTCCCCGTGGATTTCGATATAGTGCTGAGAGTCATGCCGATTCTCCAGCCGTCAAGCGAGTCGTTTTGCAAAACGGCGGACGCCATGTGCGATATCTCTTTCGCGCTGTTGACCATGTCCTCTCTGTACTCGCTGATCACATAGTTGCGCCCTATACCGACAAACGAAAAAGCGAGGATAATAAAGCACACCGAAACCATCACGGCAGTTGCCACAAAGTTTCTTAAATAAATGCTTTTCATAGAACTTCGAATTTGTAACCTACGCCCCAAACGGTCTTAAGGCTCCACTTATCGGAAACGCCTTCGAGCTTCTCTCTGAGGCGCTTGACATGCACGTCAACGGTTCTGGAATCGCCGAAATAATCGAAGCCCCAGACTTCATCAAGAAGCTGATTTCTCGTAAAAACTCTGTTGGGAGAGGACGCCAGATGATAGAGCAGTTCCATCTCTTTCGGCGGTGCCTCGACCTTTTTGCCGTCAACAACAAGCTCATAGGAATCGAGATTTATCGTCAGTTTGTCAAACTCAAGCTTTTTGTCAACGGGCGCATCCGAATCGGTGCGGCGCATCACCGCGTGGACTCTCGCAATAAGCTCCTTTACGTCAAAGGGCTTTGTGACATAATCGTCCGCGCCCATCTCAAGGCCGCTTATCTTATCGTTCGTTTCGCCCTTAGCGGTCAGCATGATTATGGGGACGGAGGACTTTTCGCGTATCTCGCGGCAAACCTGCCAGCCGTCTTTTACGGGCAGCATGATATCAAGCAGGACAACATCCGGCTTGAAAAGATCGAACATCGACTTTGCCTTGCCGCCGTCGGGGGAAATCATGACCTCGAACCCGTCCTTGCCGAGATACAGTCTCAAAAGCTCGGCAATATTGCTGTCATCCTCAACTATAAGCGCTCTTTTATTCATAGCAAGTCCTCCATGAACTTTCGTATATTTTAGAAATCTCTGCATACGCAGCAAGTTTGACGCTTTATATTTTGTTATTATAGTCCGCCGCAAACGATATTGGTTAAAAAAATGTAAAGGTGTTGTTCATATATTATCTTTGCATGAATTATGGCAACGTATTCAAGGCAAAAAAAACCGTTCACCGATAACTGAGCAGCAGCATGCCGTGGGACTTCATCGGTGAACGGTAATTTTTATTTATTTTGCCGTATCGATAAGCGAAACGGCATGGGCGGCAATGCCGAGCCCTTCGCCGGAAAAGCCGAGGCCTTCCTCCGTGGTCGCCTTAACGCTGACGCGATCCACCTCCACGCCCATCGCGGCGGCTAATTTTTCACGCATTTGCGGGATGAACGGAGCGAGCTTGGGGCGCTGCGCAATAATAGTGCAATCGGTATTTGATACGGCATAGCCCTTTTTCCCGAGCTCCGAAACGACGATTTTCAGCAGTTCGACACTGTCCGCGCCGAGATATCTGTCGTCATTATCCGGAAAAAGATGGCCTATGTCGCCCATTGCCGCCGCGCCGAGCAGCGAGTCCATAAGAGCGTGGGTCAAAACGTCGGCATCGGAGTGCCCGAGAAGGCCTTTTTCATACTGAATCTCAACACCGCCGAGGACAAGCCTTCTACCCTCGACAAGGCGGTGGACATCATACCCGTGCCCTATCCTCACTGTAATCACCTCTGCGTTTTATTATCTCGGACGCAACAAACAGGTCTTTCGCGGTTGTGAGCTTTATATTGTCCTCATCGCCTTCGACCATAAAGACTCTTACGCCCATCGCTTCTATCGCGGCGCAGTCATCCGTGATCACTCTGCCGTCTCTGACCGCTTTGGAAAGCGCGCCTTTTATAATATCCGCATTAAATACCTGCGGTGTCTGGATGCGAACGGTTGTTTCTCTGTCAACGGTGCCTATGGCAAAGCCGTCCTCGTCAATGGCTTTAAGGGTATCCGTGATTTTAACCGCAGGCGCGGCCGCCATATATTTTGCCGCCGCGGAAACGGCATCCTCGATTATTTTCTCGGTGACGAACGGTCTTGCGCCGTCATGTATCGCAATAAGCTCCGCGCCGCTCTTTACCTCAGACACACCGGCAAGAGAGGATTCGCTCCTTGTCGCGCCGCCGAAAATCACCTTTGATGCCTTGGAAATGCCGTATTTTTTGCACATATCGGCAACTTCCATCAGCTTTTCGCTTCTCGTGACAACGACTATTTCTTCGACCGCCTTGCAGTTTTCAAAGGCAAGAAGCGTCCTCGCAAGGACGGGCATACAGCCCAGCTGCATAAAGAGCTTGTCTTCGCCCATGCGCGTTGAATTCCCGGCGGCAACAATAACCGCAGAGCAACGGGGTTCTTTCTGTTTTCCGCCGAACAGTTTTTCAAACATAATGCCCGCTCATCTCCTTACTCAGCCTTTAAGCTGACGTTTTCTGTAAAAATTCATCATGCCGTCCTGCATGTCGTCAAGGTGCATAAGCATTTTGCCCGCTCCGTACGCCGCGCAGGAAACCGCGTCATCCACGACAACGGTGCGTATGCCGGTGCTGCGCTCGATAAGTCTGTCGATGCCGTAGATAAGGCTGCCGCCGCCGGACATGATTATTCCGTTTTTGTCAAGATCGCCGACAAGCTGCGGCTGGGTACGTTCAAGAACGCTGTGTATCGCCTCGAGTATTCTGTTCATCGGCTCGACAAAGGCCTCAATAAGTTCGGTAGAGCTGAGTTCAATTGTCTTAGGCAGGCCGTTGGTGAGATTCTGCCCCTTGACTTCTTCGATGCCGGCATCAGGACGCTGGATTATGCAGCCGATGCTGCGCTTTATCTCTTCCGCGGTCGTAAGGCCGAGGCGGACGTTATATTTATTGCGCACATATCTGACTATCGCCTCATCAAAGCTTGCGCCGGCGACCTTGATAGACTCGCACTCCGCAACGCCTCCGGCCGAAATCACCGCAATCTCCGTCGTGCCGCCGCCGATGTCAATGACCATATGCCCGTCCGCCTTGGAAATATCCACACCGGCGCCGAGAGCTGTAGCGACGGCGGTTTCGAGCAGATAGACCTTCCTTGCGCCGGCTTCTATCGCCGCGTCGATAACGGCGCGCTCTTCAACGCCGTTTATGCTGCTCGGCACGCACGCGAGAATGCAAGGCTTAAAAAGGCTCACCGTTGTAATACGGCTGATAAGCTCTCGAAGCATCTGGGCGGTCATCTCATAGTCGGAGATGACGCCGTTGTTCACCGGCTTTATGGCGACAATATTGGCAGGGGTTCTGCCGAGCATCTTCTGTGCTTCCTGCCCCACTTTCAATATTTTGCCGCTGAACTTGTCCACCGCGACAACGGTCGGTTCTCTGCTGACAACGCCCTTGCCCTGCTCGAAAATGAGTGTGGAGGATGTCCCCATGTCTATGGCGATGTCTTTTTCAAATAAATTCATATGATTCTCACTCCAAAAGGTTTCTTAATCTCTCCGGCGGGCCGCGGTAAGCGCCGCGACATCTGTCGCGCCGGCTTTTCTGAGAACCGACGCCGCCTCCGAGAGGGTCGCGCCGGTGGTAACGATATCGTCAACAAGCAAAATGCGTTTTCCCACCGCAATAGAAGGCGCAAGCGGTTCGTATATGCCGGAAACGTTTTTTTGCCTCTGTTTATAGTCGTTTATTCCTGACTGAGCCGGATTATTGCGAAGCTTAACGAGCATTTCCGCGCACGGCAGAGAAAGCTCTTTCGCCGCGCACTCCGCCAGAAGCCGCGCCTGATTGTATCCGCGTTTGCGAAGTCTCGCGCGGCTCAACGGAATCCATGTAATAATATCGCAGGAAAAATGCATTTCGTCAATACATTTTGCCATAATTTTGCCGAAAGTACGGCTGTATGATGCCGCGCCGCCGAATTTATAACGCAACAGAGCGTCTCTGACCATGCCCTCATAATAGAGCGGCGATATGCAGCAGCTGATATTCGCAAAATGCTGCTCCGCATTATTCTCTCCCGTATAGGGCAGTTTCTTGGCGCAGTCGCGGCACATGCCCTCGCCCATTTTCACGAGCTTCCCGCAGAAAGCGCAGCGGCTGGGGTAGAAAAGTTCAAGCAAAAGGTCGGTTATTTTCATTTGCATAGTGCCTTTAACCGGACTCTGAGCGCGGTGAACCTGTTTGCGCGCTTTGAATTATCTATCATCTGATACGCGGTTTCGTCATCGCCTATGATTATAAGCAAATCTTTTGCTCGGGTCACCGCTGTATATAATACACTTCTTGTCAAGAGCATGCGCGATGATGCGGACAGGGCAAGAATAACCGCTCTGTACTCGCTGCCCTGAGATTTATGCACCGTCATCGCCCATGCGTGCTCGAGCTCCATAAGGGAGTCAAAGCCGTAAACGACAATACGTCCGTCAAAATTCACCGTAAGGGTTTCGTTCACCGTGTCAATGGCGGTTATATTCCCGATATCGCCGTTATATATGCCGCTTCCGGCGGTTTTAGAGTCCTCGCTGAGCCAGAGTATGTCATAATTGTTTTTTATCTGCATAACCCTGTCGCCTACGCGGAATACCACATCTCCGAAAGCCTTTTCGGCTTTTGTCTTATCGGGCGGGTTGAGCGTTATCTGAAGCTGTTTGTTGAGATTGAACGTCCCCAGCTCTCCGCGTCTCGTGGGAGAGAGAATCTGTATGTCGCCGGAGGGAATGCCCATCTTGTTGGGAAGACGCGCGGAACAGAGCTCAGTTATCGTCTCAACGGCCGAGGCCGCCTGCAATCTGCGCAGGCGGAAGAAATCGCCCGTATTTTCGGAAAAATTCGGATGCTCGCCTTTATTTATCATATGCGCGTTGCGTACAATACGGCTACCCTCGCTCTGTCTGAATATCTCTGTCAGCTTCACGGTGGGGGCAGTCTCGCTACGTATGACGGCAGAGAAAACATTGCCGGGACCCACGGATTGAAGCTGGTCGGCATCGCCCACCATCACAAGTCTCGCATCCGGCGGAAGAGCTCTCAAAAGTGCGTCGAACAGCGTTATATCAATCATCGAGCATTCGTCCAGAATTACCGCATCGCACTCAAGCCTGTTGCTCTCATCGCGCGCAAAGACGACTCTTTCCCCATCCTCGGCAAACTTCGCTTCAAGCAGACGGTGGACGGTGGAAGCGTCGCGGCCGGTGAGTTCGGTCATGCGTTTTGCCGCTCTCCCGGTAGGCGCCGTGAGCAGCGTTTTCAGGCCGAGGACATCGAAAAGGGCAAGAATAGCTCGCACAGACGTTGTTTTCCCCGTACCGGGGCCGCCGGTAATAACCACAAGCTGATTTTCGAGAACGAGCTTCAATGTCTGCTTCTGGGACGGAGCATAGCGTATGCCCTGCTCGGCTTCAAGAGTCGAAATAAGCTCAGATATATCCGCCTTATCGTCATATTTTCTCTTGCACATGCGCGCCAGACACTCCGCGGCGTTTGTCTCGGCAAAATAGAGTTCCGGCAAATAGCACGCGTCGACGCCGGCTATCTTCTCAAATATCAGTTCTCCGCTTTCGATAAGCTTGTCGATGCTCTCCCATGCCTCGTCATACTCGACGCCGATAAGCTCCGCCGCGGCGGAGGCAAGTTTTTCGCGCGGAATAAAGCAATGTCCGTTTCCGGAATTATGCGCAAGCTCATAAAGACAGGCCGCCTTTATGCGGTTTTGATTGTTGCTCTCTATGCCCATTTCCAGAGCGAGAGTATCCGCTTCGGAAAAGCTGCCGCCGATGTGAGATGAGGCGAGTATATACGGATTTTCGCGCAATATGCCCATCGCCTCGTCGCCGTAGAAGCGGTACAGGCGCATGGCAAGGATAGGGCGAAGGCCGAACGAGCAGACAAATTCCATAATTCTGCGCACTCCTGCCTGCCGGCGGAAGCTCTTTGAAATCTGCTGTGCCTTTGAGGAGTTTATGCCCTTGATTTTCGTGAGTTTTTCCGGCGAATTTTCCAGAACGTCAAGAGTTTTATCCCCGAATTCGTTGACAATAAGCGACGCCGTGGCGGGGCCTATGCCTTTGATGGCGCCGCCTGCGAGAAATTCGTAGATGGCGGACGCGTTGGTAGGCAGAAGCCGCTGGGCAAACTCGGTCTTAAACTGCCTGCCGTGGACAGAATGCGTCGTCCACTCTCCGGTTATTATCATTGACTCCCCACTTGCGGCGTACGGAAACGTCCCCGTAACGGTAACGCTCTCTCCGTTCCCGTCGCGAAGTCTCAAAACGGTATATCCGTTTTCCTCATTCTTATATATAACCGAGTCAACAGTCCCCGATATTTCGTTCAGTTCTTTCTCCTGATCCATCTGACGTCTCCAAAAATTTTTGATTGAAATGCTTAATTTTATCGCTACGCTCTGACTTCCGCGTATACAAAGAGCCTGCCTTTGCGCGAATTGCCGCCGGTGCCGGTGACGCTGCCTTTGCCTTTGCCGCGGACGGTTATGATATCCCCGCATTTGACGGAATAATCAGGCTTTTCACACACGGAATAATTGACGCTCACGAGCCCCATATTAATCTGTTTCGCCGCCTCCGTGCGCGAAATATTGAACATTCCGCCGGCAACGGCATCAAGGCGCATGCTTGAAACCGTAAAAGTCATTTCCTTAACTTTTCGTTCGGCGGCGGGAACGGCATTAAGGGGGATTTCCTCCGCTCTGACCGTGATTCTCCCCGCTTTTTCAAGTTGCAGAATCAGCGGCTTGACGGAGGGAATGCATAAAACAAAGGCCGCGTCATCCCGAACGGTTATATCGCCTATACGTTCTCTGCCTATGCCCATGCCCAAAATCGCGCCCATATAATCGCGATGCGCGGGGGTACCGAAATATGCCGTAAGCTTCACGGCGGAGATATACTCCTCCCCGTCAAAAGTATCGGCATCAAGATATTCCGGCAGAAAAAATGCGATTTTCCGCTCGCTCTCGGCGTTTCCGCCGAAAAACACAAGTCTGCAGTCGGCTCTGTTCTTAAAATACCGCTCCAGCTCATAACTTTCCGCCGGCGTGAGGAAATTCGTGCGCGTCACGGCGCAGCTTCTCTCGCAGCGGTCTCTCAGATCCTCCGCCCTTTTTATCAGTTCGTTATTTTCCATTTATCCTCTGCTGTCGGACAGCTTTGTCATATGGGCGCCGCCGTTTGTTTTCTTCAGCAGCTCGTCTATCCGCGAAAGCGCCCAATCAAGCTCCTTTATGAATTCATCCGATGATGTGCGCAGTACGCCCGAGCGCATCGCCGACACGCGAATAAGATTATCGGACGTAATGACGCGGACAGAATAGTTCCTGCCGATATCGTTTACAAGCCGCTCGATATAGGCATCAGCCGTCTCGCCCTCGGGCGTAAACACAACGCGGATTTTGCCGCGCTCCTCGCGCGAGCCGGGATTACCCGGCGTCCTGAAGCCGTCAAACACGAGCACAAGCTCGCTGCCGGTAAAGCCGCAATAGCTTGACAGCATGTCCGTAAGCCTCGCTCGCGCAAGATCAAGTCTGTCGGCGGCAAGCTTTTTCAGCTCATCCCACGCGAAAATCAGATTGTATCCGTCAACGATTATATATTTTTTCTTTTGAGCGATATAAAGCTGCGTATCCGGCGCTGCGTTGACAACGGGGGCGGAATACTGCGGCCTTCTGATAGGGCCGAACTCCCGCTCCATTATCGCGTCAAGCTCTTTCTGGTCAATGCTGACGCTGTGATGCGCCGTAAAATCCGGCTCTTTTTTCTCGGCAAGGCAGCTTTCAACATGCATATAATCTTTCACCTTGTTCCAAGGCACATTGAAACCCGCTCCGTGCGCGCAGAAAACCGAATCGGATGTATTTTCCGTATCCGAAGCGGCGTCATAGCCTATCTCGTTTATTATCTCCTGCTGATTTCTGCAAGGCCTGTATCCGTCGGGGCGGAGAGAAAGTCTGCCGCGCCCTCGGGTATAGGCGACAAGCGTGTCCATATATCCGTTCATCGCGGAAACGGGAGCTCGTCCGGTTATATGCGTCATACCTCCCCTGTCCTCGGGTGTGTCTATCTCGCCGTTCATGGTTCTCACATCGGAGATAAGTCTCCCCGTCTGATCGGTGGGCACTTCGGAGGAAAACGCATACCATGGCTCAAGCAATACGCTTTCCGCTTGCATCAGCCCCTGCCTGACGGCTCTGTATGTGGCCTGTCTGAAATCGCCGCCCTCGGTGTGCTTCAGATGCGCGCGCCCGGAGACAAGCGTTATTTTTATATCCGTTATCGGAGAGCCGGTCAGCACGCCGACATGCGTTTTTTCGGCAAGATGAGCGCAAATAAGTCTCTGCCAGTTCCTGTCAAGCGTATCCTCGCCGCAGGAGGTGGTTATAACAATCCCGCTCCCTCTCGGCAAAGGCTCCATCAGCAGATGAACTTCCGCATAGTGGCGCAGCGGTTCGAAATGCCCCACTCCCTCAACTTTGTTTTTTATCGTCTCGCGGTACATGATATGCCCGGTGTCGAGCTGAATGTCGGCATCAAATCGTTCTTTTACGAGGCTTCTGAATATCTCGGTCTGAACCTTGCCCATAAGGCGAACAGAAATATTTTTGCTTTTTTCATTCCACACAATATGCAGTCTCGGATCTTCCTCCTGTAGCTGCATAAACTTGGGGTAGAGAGTCCTCGCGTCTTTATCCGGCGGAAGAATAACCGTGTAGCTCACAACCGGCTCCAAAATCGGTGCCTCGCCGTCCTTTTCCGCGCCGAGCCCCTCTCCCGGATATGTAGACGACAGCCCGAGCGCGGCGCACACCTGCCCGGGATAAACCGTCTCCGCGTTTTCATATTTTGCCCCCGAATAGAGTCTGACGGCCGTAACCTTTTCCTCGCGCTCACTCCCGTTTTCGTCTTTATATCCGATACTTTGCCGAACGGAAAGACTGCCTCCGGTGATTTTCATGCAAGTCATACGGTTGCCCTGCGGATCGCGTTCTATTTTATACACCTTCGCCGCGAACTCGTCCGGATAGCTCTTTTGAAGCGTAAACCTGTCAAGAGCGTCCAAAAGCTCGTCAATTCCCTCGGCTTTAAGTCCGGATCCGTAAAAGCACGGAAAAAGCCGCCTGTCGGAGATGAGAGCGGCGATATCCGCATCGGAGAGCGCCCCGTCCCGGAGGAATTTTTCCATCGCTTCCTCGCTGCAAACGGCGAGCTTTTCTTCAAAATCCGCTTCTCTGCGCGTAAAATCGACGCACCCGTCGCCGAAAGTACGGCACAGCTCGCTTTGCAGCTGTTCATGATCGCAAGTGACGACATCCATCTTCGTCACAAACACAAAGACCGGCACGCCGTATCGCTTCAGAAGCTCCCACAGCGTCTCCGTATGCGCCTGCACGCCGTCCGTCCCGCTTATCACGAGCACGGCGTAATCAAGCGCCTGCAAAACGCGCTCCGTCTCCGCCGAAAAATCGGCGTGACCGGGCGTATCCATAAGCGTTATGTCGGTTTCGGCAAGGTTCAGGACGGCCTGCTTGGAGAAAATAGTTATCCCGCGCGCTCTCTCAAGCTCATGATTATCCAGAAAGCTGTCCCTGTGATCTACCCTGCCCAATTTTTTGATTTTTCCCGATCGGAACAGCAACGCCTCGGACAGCGTGGTCTTTCCTGCGTCCACATGGGCGAGTATTCCGATTGCAAGTTTTTTTCTTTTTTTCATACATTTATTTTATCAGCATCGCAGAAAATAATCAATAAAATAACGTTTTTTACATTGAGTTAACATAATCTGTAATTTATATGTAAAAATTTTTTAGTTTTTTTGCAACTTTGACTATGAATTTTGTAAAAGATATGTTATAATTTGAAAATGAAATTGTAATGTGACGCAGTTTGCCTGCTTGCAGGCGCGCTGTTAAATTAATAATCCCCCGCAAGGAGGCTTACCTATATGAAAAAAATACTTGTTCTTGAAGATGAGTCCAATATCAGAAGCTTTGTGGTCATCAATCTGCGCCGCAGCGGATATGAGCCCATTGAGGCGGAAAACGGCGCGATGGCTCTTGAAAAACTGAAAGTAAATCCCGATATCTGCCTCGCGCTTCTTGACGTCATGCTGCCGGATATCGACGGTTTTGAAGTCTGCCGCCGCATCCGCGCTTCCGGCTCCAAGATGGGCATCATTATGCTTACCGCCAAAAGCCAGGAGATAGACAAGGTCACGGGGCTTATGACGGGCGCGGACGATTACGTAACAAAGCCCTTCTCCCCCGCGGAGCTTACCGCGAGAGTCGACGCGCTTGTACGCCGGCTTGACGTGGGTGACGAGGAGAAAACTCCGCCCGAGCTTGTAAGCGGTCCGTTCCTGCTCAACACGCGCAACCGCACTCTTGAGAAAAACGGTCAGCGAGTCAAACTGACGCAGATAGAATATCTGCTCATGAAGCTGTTTATGGAAAACCCCGGAAAGGCGATGTCCAGGGAGGACATTCTTGCCGCCGTCTGGGGCAGCGATTTTACCGGCGAGCTCAAGACCGTCGATGTGAACATCAGAAGACTTCGCATCAAAATAGAAACCGACGCCACAGAGCCGGAATATCTCACCACCGTTTGGGGCTACGGCTATAAGTGGGGATACTGACCGGCTATTGCGTCAATTCGCATAAGTCGGCGAATGAAAGCTTCGGCTTGCGTTCAAAAAATATTTAGGAAGTAACCGGTAAATGTTCAAAACACTGAAAAACCAGCTCCTTGCCTCTACCGTTGCGTCGATCGCGCTGATTATTCTCGGAATGTGGCTGATATACAGCGGTAATCTGATATGGGGCGCAGTTGTTCTGCTTATTATATGCATATATCTTATTCTTCTTAACATATGGTTCAGAAGATGCGTAAGCAGCCCGATCAACAACCTCACAAGCTTTGCCGCGCGTATTGCCGGAGGCAGCTACGGCATCCGCATGGAGGACAAGTTTGAAAACGAGCTTGGCAACCTGACGGCGGAAATAAACAACATGTCCGAGAAAGTCGCCGAGGCGGAAAAATCCAGGACGGAGTTTATCTCACAGATTTCGCATGAACTGCGCACTCCCCTGACGGCAATAACCGGCTGGGCGGAAACGATAGCCTACGATCCGGCTGTTCAGGGCGATTCGCTTCGCGGCATCAACATAATCTCCAAGGAAGCGGAAAGACTCACCAGAATGGTAACGGAGCTTTTGGAGTTTACGCGTATTCAGGACGGGCGATTCAACCTTCGCGTTGAGCTTATCGACATCACAGCTGAGCTTGAGGATGCCCTGTTCACATATGGGGAATTTCTCAAGCAGGCGGGCATGGAGCTCAACTATACGGCTCCGCCGGCCGAAATCCCGCTCATTCCGGGAGATCCGGAGAGGCTCAAGCAGGTTTTCCTCAACCTTATGGACAACGCCGTCAAACACGGCGGAGACGGGAAAAAGCTTGATGTTTCCTTAAACTTGAGCGCAGACGGGGTGCATATCGTTTTCCGCGATTACGGTCACGGAATTCCGAGCGGAGAGCTGCCGCACGTTAAGGAAAAATTCTACAAAGGCAGTTCCAAAAACCGCGGTACCGGCATCGGGCTTTCCGTGTGCGACGAAATAATCTCCCGTCACGACGGCGCTTTGAACATCTCGAACGCTTCGGGCGGCGGATGCAAAGTTGAAATCGTTCTTCCGCTCAGCAACGGCTGAAATTAATCTTTTGCCGTATTTTATTTGCAAATCAATGCTCAGTAAAAAGGGTGAAAATATGTCTGAAAAATCTTGTTCTTTTCGCACGTCGATAGGCGGTCAGGCGCTTATCGAAGGTATACTGATGCGCGGCCCCAAAAAGCAGGCAATTGTCTGCCGCACAAAGGACGGGCTCGTTGAAAAAGTCGAAGATCTTAAGTTTATTAAGGATAAATATCCCATTCTCGGATGGCCGCTTATCAGAGGCTGCGCCATTTTTCTCTCTTCTCTCATAAACGGCATGACGGCGCTTACATATTCCGCCGACCTTGTTCCGATTGAAGAGCAGGAGGAACCCGACAAGCTTGACAAATGGATAGAAGAGCATTTCTCCGAGGAAAAAGCAAAGAAAATCATTATCGGCGTTGCCGTCGTTCTGGGCATCGCGCTTTCTCTGTTTCTGTTCGTTTTTCTGCCTACTTTTGTGGTAAGTCTTATAAAACCGTTCACGCGCAGTTTCTTTGTGCGCAACATCTGCGAAGGCGCGGTGAGGGTAATTATACTGCTTATATACATGCGTCTGTGCGCGCTTCAACCCGATGTGAAACGTCTGTTCTCCTATCACGGTGCTGAGCATAAGACGATATTCGCGTACGAGCACGGCAAGGAGCTGACGGTTGACAATGTCCGCCCCGAATCGCGTTTCCATCCCCGCTGCGGCACAAGCTTTCTGCTGGTTGTCATGGTTGTGAGCATTCTTGTCAACTCCGTTGTCAAGGTCAGCGCAACGCTCCCCCGCATCGGCTGTCATCTTCTTCTGTTGCCTGTTGTGGTGGGCATCAGCTACGAGATAAACCGTTGGTGCGGCATGCACGACAATAAACTGTCCGCTTTTCTCTCCGCTCCCGGCAAATGGCTTCAGCATATCACGACAAGCGAACCGGACGACGGCATGATCGAATGCGCAATACGGGCGATGGAGCTTGTTATTCCCGAGGAAAAAGGCTCTGACGAATGGGGTAAGTAAACATGAAAACCTATAACGACATATACCTCAACGCGCGAACGGTACTTCGCCAGCGCGGCATAGAGGCGTTCAATCAGGAAGCCCGCTACATCGTGGCGGCGGCGGCCGGAAAATCGGTCGCGGAGCTGTTGCGGGATATGAATCTATACGCCAGCAATCAAATTGAAGAGAAGGTCACCGATTACACGGCGCGCAGACTTCGCGGAGAGCCGGTTGCGTACATCACGGGCTCATGGGAGTTTTACGGGCTCCCCATAATCACGACGCCGGACGTGCTCATTCCGCGGGTTGACACCGAGGTTGTTGTCGACACTGCCATCGAGCTTCTCATGGGCAAAAAAATGGATGCGCGAATTCTTGATCTATGCTGCGGCAGCGGATGCATCACCTGCGCAATAGCTCACGAAATGCCCGCGACGCGTTTCGTCTCCATAGATATAAGCGCCAACGCTCTTGAGATATGCCGCCAAAACGCGGCCGCAAACCGCGTGATATCAAGAGTGATCTGCATGCAGTCGGACGCGCTTTCCTCTCCCCCGCTCGGCTTAGGCGAATTTGATATGATCGTTGCCAATCCCCCTTATATTTCCACCGGCGATATTTCAAAGCTTGACCCTTCCGTCAAAGACTATGAGCCGGTATGGGCGCTTGACGGCGGCGCAGACGGCCTTAAATTCTACAAAGCCATCATCAAATACTGGAAATCACTGCTCCGTGTCGGCGGCTATCTTATCTTTGAAGTCGGCGAAGGGCAGGCCGACGCAGTTCTGGATATGCTCAATTCCGCCGGTTTTGAGAGTACCGGCGTAAAGCAGGACACGCTCGGTACAGACCGCGTTGTGTACGCAAAAATGTGATTTTGTAATTTAATTAAAATAAATAAAAACAGGAGGCGCGATATGGCCGAAAAGAAAAAAGCACCCATAGCAGCCGCTCCCGTTGCCCCGGGTGACAAGAAAAAGGCTCTTGAAACGGCAATTGCAAAAATCGAAAAGGATTACGGCAAAGGCACTATAATGCGCCTCGGCGACGATATATCCGTCAATGTTGAGGCTCTTTCCACAGGCTCTCTCTCGCTTGACCTCGCGCTCGGCATAGGAGGAGTTCCGAAGGGAAGAATAGTGGAAATATACGGGCCGGAGGCTTCCGGCAAAACGACGCTCGCCCTGCACATTGTCGCCTCGGCACAAAAGGCGGGTGGAGACGCCGCTTACATCGACGTTGAACACGCGCTTGAGCCGGCGTACGCGCAAGCCCTCGGAGTCGATATAAATTCTCTCCTGATTTCTCAGCCCGACACAGGCGAGCAAGCGCTGGACATTGCGGAATCGCTCGTTCGCTCGGGCGCGGTGGATGTGGTTGTGGTTGACTCCGTCGCGGCGCTTATCCCGAGGGTTGAGCTTGAGGGCGAAGTCGGCGATACGGTTGTGGGCGCGCTCGCAAGACTCATGTCGCAGGCAATGCGCCGTCTCGCGGGGGCTATCTCGAAAAACAACTGCACGGTTATATTTATAAATCAGCTCCGCCAGAAAATAGGCGTTATGTACGGCAATCCCGAAACCACGCCCGGCGGTCTGGCTCTCAAATATTACGCATCCGTGCGTATCGATGTGCGCCGCATAGAGACGCTCAAGAACAACGGCGAGATGATAGGCAACCGCACCCGGGCAAAGGTTGTGAAAAACAAGGTCGCACCTCCGTTCCGCGAGGCGGAGTTTGATATAATCTACGGCGAGGGCATCTCCAAGCTGAGCGAAGTAGTTGACCTTGCGGTAAAGCTGGAAATCATCGACAAGGCAGGCGCATGGTTTACCGTAGATTCACAGCGTATTCAGGGCAAGGACGGCGTTAAGGAATACCTCTCCAACAACCCGGAAGTTTGCGACAAGATAGAAAAAGAAGTGCGCGAGAACGCATGGAAGCTCTCGCCCAAAGCGCAGAAGGAAGCGAAGCTTGCCGCGGCGAAGCCCATAAACGTAAGCGCGGCGGATTTTGACGAAGGCTGACGGAAATCGGGAAATGCCAGCGCATGCTCTTTTTAATAAGCAGACCGGCTCCCGCGCCACACATATGATAGTTTCTTTAATAAAACAGACAAGTCCCGGGCGGCTGACCGTCATATCTGACAGCGGAGAAGAGATAAAAACCACTCTCGGAGTCGTCACTGATATGAGGCTGTTTTCCGGCAAAGAGCTGGAAACGGCTCAAGCAGATGAATTCAGACTTTTATCGCTTCGCGCGCTCGCGCGGGAAAAGGCGCTCGAATACCTCTCCCGGCGGTCGATGAGCCGCGCGGAGCTGAAAAAAAAGCTCATAGAAAAAGGCTATGACGAGGACACGGCGGATTACTGCGTTCAATGGCTTACGGAAAACGGGCTGACAGATGACGAAAGCTACGCCGCCGCCGTAGTGAGGCACTACGCCGCGAAGGGCTACGGCGCGGGGCGCATAAAAGGCGAGCTTTCAAAGCGCGGGATTGACCGCGATTTATGGGAGGGCGCGCTCGATGCCGCGCCGGACAGCAGCGGCAAAATCGACAAATTCATTTCCTCGCGTCTTACCGATCCGGAGGACAGAGCGCAGATCGGCAAGGTGAGTCAGGCGCTTTATCGGCGCGGCTACTCCTGGGATGAAATACGCGAAGCTCTTGCGCGATTTTCCGCAGAAGCGGAAGAATAGGAAAACAGTATGAACAACACTTATGCGCTTATCTCTCTCGGCTGCGCAAAAAATCTTGTAAACAGCGAGCAGATGATATATCTTATGAACGAAGCCGGATTTGAAATGGTTTCAGAGCCTGACGGTGCCGACCTGGTGATTGTCAACACCTGTGGCTTTATCGACGCGGCCAAATCCGAGGCGATAGACACGATCCTCGAGATGGCGGAGCTGAAAAAGGCCGGAAAGCTCGGCGGCATCATAGTGACCGGCTGTCTGTCGGAGCGGTACAAGGCGGAAATCGCCGACGAACTTCCGGAGGTTGACGCGTTTCTCGGCGTGGGCAGCTTCGGGGATATTGTAGGCGCCGCCAACTCGGTTCTGGAAAGCAAGAAGCTAAGCCTGTTCGCGGACAACAGCAAGTCAATAGACGAAATTCCGCGCGTTATTTCCACAGGCCCCGCGTGGGCGTATCTGCGCATTGCGGAGGGCTGCAACAACTTCTGCGCTTTCTGCGCAATTCCCTATATTCGTGGGCGTTATCGCTCGAGAGAAATGGAAAACGTCCTTGAGGAAGCGCGGGATATGGCGGCGCACGGGATAAAAGAAATAATCGTCATCGCGCAGGATATAACCCGCTACGGAACAGATCTTTACGGCAGACGATGTCTTGCTGAGCTGTGCCATAAAATTTCCGAAATTGACGGGATCGAATGGATAAGACTGCACTATCTTTATCCGGACCAATTCGACGACGAATTGATAGACGAAATTGCGTCCAACGAAAAAATAGTCAAATACCTTGATATTCCGATACAGCATATTAACGACAAAATTCTAAAGACCATGAACCGGCGCGGCACGGGAGAAGAAATCCGCGTACTTTTCCGGAAGCTCCGCGAAAAAATTCCCGGTGTCGTTCTCCGCACAAGCCTTATTTCCGGACTTCCGGGCGAAGGCGAGGCGGAATTCGAGGAGTTGTGCGAATTCTTAAGAGAGGCTCGTATAGAGCGCGTGGGCGTGTTTCCGTTTTCTCCGGAGGAGGGAACGCCCGCCGCGGAGATGGAGCATGTCGACTATGAAGAGGCTCAGCGACGCGCGGATCTCATCATGGAGCTTCAAGCCCCCATCATGGACGATTTCTGCAATTCTTTTGTCGGAAAGACGATAAAAGCGCTGTGCGAATACTACGACGAAGAAAACGGCCGATATGTCGGGCGCTCGTATGCAGACTCGCCGGATATCGACGGTCAGGTTTTGTTTACCGGGAACTGCAGTGAGGGAGACATGGCGGATGTGCGCATAGTCTCCTGCGAAGACGGTCTTTTATACGGCGAAGAGGTGTAACATGTTCAAAACAACTGCCAATATCATTACTTTGTTCCGCATTGCGCTTATTCCGGTGTTTCTTGTTCTCGCGTATACCGGTCATCTTGGATGGGCGTTCGCAATTTATATTATTGCCTCGCTCTCCGATTTTGCCGACGGGTATATCGCAAGGCACTATAACCAGATAAGCAATATCGGCAAGTTTCTTGATCCGCTGGCGGACAAAATGCTTGTGCTCTCCGCCATGTGCTTTTTCGTTGAAAACAATCAGATGAGCGGCTGGTGCGTGGCGATCGTGCTGATGCGCGAATTTGCCGTGTCGGGACTGCGGCTCATCGCGGTCGAGCAGGGGCGTGTAATCGCCGCGGCATGGTCGGGGAAAATCAAAACCGCGTCTACGATGGTCTGTATCGCGCTGATGCTGCTGTTTTCCGGAAATAACGCGCTGAACATCGCATGTACCATAGTTATTCTCGCGACAACGGTTTATTCGGGCGTAGAATACTTTATCAAAAACATTGATGTGTTTAAATAACGCATCGGCTAATTCATAGGAGAACAATCAAATGAAGCTTTATAATTCAGCCACCAGAACCAAAGAAGAATTTGTCCCCAATCATCCGGATATCGTCAAAATGTATACCTGCGGACCGACTGTGTATCACTTCGCGCACATCGGCAACCTGCGTTCCTATATCATGGAGGATATTCTCGAGAAATATCTGCGCTATCTCGGCTACAACGTAAAGCGCGTTATGAATATAACCGACGTCGGCCATCTCACCTCGGATGCGGACGAGGGCGAGGACAAGATGCTGAAGGGCGCGAAGCGCGAGCATAAGAGCGTCATGGAAATCGCGAAATTCTACACAGACGCCTTCTTCTCCGACTGCGCAAAGCTCAACATCAAGACACCGGATGTAGTGGAGCCGGCGACAAACTGCATCGACGATTATATTAAAATAATCACCAAGCTTATCGACACGGGATACGCCTATCTCGCCGGTGGCAACGTCTATTTTGACACCTCGAAGCTCGAAAGATATTATGTTTTCAACGATTTCAACGCAGAGGATCTGGACGTGGGCGTTCGCGAGGGCGTTGATGAGGACACCAACAAGCGCAACAAGAACGACTTCGTGCTGTGGTTCACCAAGTCCAAATTTGAAGATCAGGCGCTCAAATGGGACTCCCCGTGGGGCGTGGGCTATCCCGGCTGGCACATCGAATGCTCCGGCATTTCCATGAAGCACCTCGGCGAGGATCTCGACATTCACTGCGGCGGGATTGATAACGCTTTCCCCCACCACACCAACGAAATTGCCCAATCTGAGAGCTATCTCGGCCACAAATGGTGCAATTTGTGGATGCACGTCCTCCACCTGAACACCACGAGCGGCAAAATGTCCAAATCAAAGGGCGAATTTCTGACGGTTTCCCTGCTTGAGGAAAAAGGCTATGATCCTCTCGCGTACCGCCTGTTCTGCCTGCAAAGCCATTACCGCAAGTCCCTCGTTTTTACATGGGAAAATCTCGACAACGCGCAGGGCACTTATCAGAAGCTCATAAACAAGATCGCTTCCCTCAACGCCGGCGAAGAGCCGCTGGACGAGGACGCGCTCAAGGTTCTTGACGAAAAGTTCCGCGCCGCGCTGGATAACGACCTCAACACCTCTCTCGCCGTGACATCGCTATACGATGTTCTCAAATACAAGACGAACGACGCGACAAAGCTCTACGCAATCGGTCTTTTTGACTCGGTTTTGGGGCTCTCCCTGCTTGAAAAAGCGGAAATCAAACGCGAAGAGTTGAAGAAGCAGTCTGCCGCCGCGAAAGCTTTCACGATTTTCTCCGAATCCGGCGAAAGTGACGCCGAAATCGAGGCAAAAATCCAAGCGCGTCAGGATGCGAAGAAAGCGAAGAATTTTGCCGAGGCCGACAAAATCAGAGACGAACTGAAAGCCGCCGGAATAGAGTTAACCGACATTCCCAACGGTGTAAAATGGAAACGTGGGTAATAAATTAACCGACTGCCGTGCCGGCTGTCGGCAGCAACGATAGGAAGGACAGAGAAGATGACGGATTTTAAGAAGCAATATAACGAAAAACTTACGAGCGCCGCGGATGCCGTGAAAATGGTGGAAAGCGGATGGACGATTTTTACCGATTCCGGCTGTTCGCAGCCTCCATGCCTGATAAAGGCGCTGGAAGATCGCGCCTATGCCGGAGAGATTGACGGCGTGAAAGTGCACATGATGCTTGACGTATACCCGTTCAGGCTCTACACAGATCCCGCTCTGGACGGTAAAGTGAACGGCGTCACATGGTTTGCCTCCACATCTTCCAGAAAGGCAATCGCCGGCGGCAGATGCGATTATATGTGCTCCTATTACCGCGATATGCCGACTCATATGCGTAACTATGATTATGACGCTGTCTTTCTTGAGGTTTCTCCGATGGACAAGCACGGCTATTTCAGTCTCGGCATGGTCGGCTCAAACAGCGATGAGAACATCAGAGGAGCCAAAAGAATAGTTGTCGCCGTAAACGACAAGCAGCCGCGCGCGGTCTGCGGATTGCAGATTCATATTTCTCAGGTCAACGCGATTGTAGAGGATTCGCACGAGCTGCCCGTTCTTCCGGAGACGACGCTTGACGATGTGAGCGTCACCATAGGCAACCTTATAGCGGAGCAAATCCCCGACGGCGCGTGCATACAGCTCGGCATCGGTTCGATACCGGACGCGACGGGACTTGCGCTCAAAACAAAGCACGATCTCGGCATACACACCGAAATGTTTACCGACTCGATGGTGGAGCTTATCGAATGCGGCGCGGTCAACAACAGCAAAAAGACGCTCTATCCCGGCAAGACCGTCACCACCTTTGCATACGGTTCGAAGAGGATTTATGACTATATAGACGATAACCCGTCTTTTGTTATTTTCCCGGTTTCCTATGTGAATGACCCGAACGTCATCGCCCAAAACGACAACATGATTTCCGTAAACGCGGCGGTCGAGGTTGACCTTTGGGGGCAGGTATGCGCGGAGACGGTCGGCACGCGCATAATATCCGGCACAGGCGGACAGGTCGATTTTGTGCGCGGCGCGTGCCAGTCAAAGGGCGGCAAGAGCTTTATCGCCTTCCCCTCCACGGTCACCGTCAAGGGCGAAGTACGCAGCAAGATATGCCCTACGCTCAGCCGCGGCGCGGTATGCACCACGAGCAAAAATGATGTCGACTGCATCGTGACCGAGTACGGCATCGCAAAGCTCAGAGGCCGCCCGATGAACGAAAGAGTAAAGGCGCTGATTTCGATAGCGCACCCCGATTTCAGAGACGAGCTGACATTTGAAGCGAAAAAGCTGGGTATGCTTTTCTGATACTAACTCAAGGCGGCAAAGCAAAAGCTTTCGCCGCCTTGAATTATTCATATTGACGTATTATAATGCTGAACAGAAAAATTTCGTTTTAGACAAGGAGATCAAAAATGATTGCAATAGGCAGCGACCACGGCGGATATGCGCTTAAATGCGCCGTTATGGAGCATCTCAAAAAGCGCGGACTCGAATATAAAGACTTCGGCTGTTATTCCGAGGCGAGCTGCGATTATCCGGATATAGCGAAGCCCGTAGCGCGCGCAGTGGCAAGCGGCGAGTGCGAGCGCGGCATTCTTATCTGCGGCACGGGAATAGGCATATCGATAACCGCGAACAAAGTTAAGGGAATCAGAGCCGCCTTATGTTCCGACTGCTTCTCCGCAGAGGCCACGAGGCAGCACAACGATGCCAACATCCTCGCGATGGGCGCAAGAGTTTTGGGCGAAGGCCTGGCTCTCAAGATAGTCGACACATTTCTGGACACGCCGTTTTCAAACGATGAGCGGCACATCCGCCGCATAAACAAGATAGAAGACTGAGGCTCAACCGCAAAACTGTTGAAATCTGCGGAGGAAACGTAATTGGCAAGACAGAGCGAGTTTTACAAGGGCAGACGTAAGAAAAGGAACTACGCCATTGTGCCCACAGCCATAGCCGTCGGAGTTATCACGCTTATCGTCGTGCTGTTCTACGGCATGCAGAAATACGCCGTCATCACGAAAGACGGCGTCAATGTCGAGCTGCCCATTCTCACAAAAGGGGAAACGACAATTGACGAATCCGGACATGAAGTAAAGGTATTTGACACGGTAGATGTCGACGTTGTGTATGATGAGCCGGATTATTCTTACATAAAAGCGAGCGCGGGCAAAAATGTTCCGGAAACGCGCGCAATATTTGTGCCGTCGGAAAATATCAACCACGATAAGCTCACGGAATACGCAAACCGTCTGAAAAGCGGCAACGCGCTTGTGCTTGAGATGAAGCCACGCAGCGGACTTCTGATGTGGGACTCCACAGCGGAGATGGCGACAAGCTACGGGCTGTCCACCCCGACGGAGCTTACCGCGCAGATGCCGGAGTTTATAGCAATGCTTAAGGAAGACGATATTTATCTGGTGGCGCAGATAAGCTGCTGTCTTGACGCGATGTTTACCGCGAGAAGCACATCCGTCGCTCTTCGCCGCGCGGACAACGGCGCAAATTATATCGACGGATACGGCACCTGGCTCGACCCATACAGTCAAACCGTGAGGACATATATCGCGGAGCTTGCGCAGGAGCTTTTCGACATGGGCTTTGACGAGGTTGTTCTGGCGGACGTGGCGCACCCGATACTGGATGAGGGCGTCGAGCTGCTGTACACACGCGAGCTTTCGACAGGCGCCAAACCGTACGCGGCGGTGAGCGGCTTTGCGATAAACGTTGCAAACGCGCTGAAGGACAGAACAGGTCTCTTGTCGATTTACGTCAACGACTATGAGGCGCTGGCAAAGACCAACTCATCCGGTCAGGACGCGGCGCTTTTCCTGAAGCTCTATGACAGAGTATATGTCAACACGGATAAGTCTGCATACCCGTACAACCTTGAGGACATAAAGAGCAGCGTGCAGTACGGCAAGGCGCAGGACAGGCTTATGCCCGTGGTTGTGAGCAATCTGCCGGACAACACTTCCTGGGTTCTGGTTGACGCAGAGCAGGCGGAAGAATAACGGAAAAAGCAAACAAAAATTTGCGGCATCGGTTCAAAGG
>CAVHIP010000002.1:0-18623 GCA_963636125.1 Oscillospiraceae bacterium
AATTGATATTATGCGAAGTTCTATGTACCGATAGCTCTAAGTGTTGACATAGAGTCTCTTTATCCTCTACTCAAACTATTGACATAGAGCCAAGAAAACGGACACCGAATTGATAGGCTCCATATCAATTCGGTGTCCGTTTATAGCGGAGAGTAAGGGATTCGAACCCCTGTGGCGTTTCCGCCAAACGGTTTTCAAGACCGCCCCGTTATGACCACTTCGGTAACTCTCCATATTAATTAAAAACGTTGATAAAACAAATCATGCCGACTCATGCCGACGAAAAAAAGTCAAGCGAATATCTGCGCGTGTACACTGCTGACCTATTGAACGGCTTTCTCTTAGCTTTATATTTATACCACATCGTCAGCCGCATTGTCAACAAAAATAATAGGCGTAATATTCAACACTATTTGTCAATAAATAGACGATTTTTTGCTATTTACAGGCTTAAAATGATGCGATATAATAAGAATAACATATAAGGTGGCAATGCGTAATGCAAGCGCGTTATTCGATTTCGCCTTATCACAAAAATACTTTTTTGGAGGTTTATCGCATGTTAAAAAATGAGTATCTGAAAAAAGTCTATGCGCAGGTTGAAGCTCGTGACAGCCATGAGAGCGAATTTCTGCAGGCTGTTCGTGAGGTTTTTGAATCTCTCGAGCTTGTTATCGACAAGCATCCCGAGTGGGAAAAGAATGGGATTATCGAACGCTTTGTCGAGCCGGAGCGCGTTATCGAATTTCGCGTGCCTTGGACAGATGACAAGGGTGTTGTTCATGTAAACCGCGGATACCGCGTACAGTTCAATTCCGCCATAGGTCCGTACAAGGGTGGCCTTCGTTTCCACCCGTCGGTTAATTTGAGCATCATGAAATTCCTCGGCTTTGAGCAAATTCTTAAAAATTCGCTCACTTCCCTGCCAATGGGCGGCGGAAAGGGCGGTTCCGACTTTGATCCGAAAGGTAAGAGCGACGCGGAAGTCATGCGCTTCTGCCAAAGCTTTATGAACGAGCTTTACCGCCACATCGGACAGTTCACTGATGTTCCCGCAGGCGATATAGGTGTCGGAGCGAGAGAGATCGGCTATCTTTTCGGAGAATACAAAAAAATCACCGGACGGTATGACGGAGCGGTGCTCACGGGCAAGGGCTTGTCCTACGGCGGGTCTCTCGCGCGCACTCAGGCAACCGGCTACGGACTTTGCTATTTCTCCGCAGAAGCTCTCAAAAATCTCAAGAACGACAGCTATGAAGGTAAAAACGTTATTGTCTCCGGTTCGGGCAACGTGGCGCAGTATGCCGCGCAGAAATGCATGCAGCTCGGCGGTAAGGTAATCGCTATGAGCGATTCTCAGGGCTATATCTATGATCCGGACGGAATCAAGCTCGATAAGCTCTTTGACATCAAGCAGAAACGCAGAGCGCGCATCAGCGTGTACGCAGACGAAGTTCCGGGCAGCGAGTACCATGAAGGCTGCAGGAATATATGGAGCGTAAAGTGCGATATCGCCCATCCCTGCGCTTCTCAGAATGAAATGGATGCGGAAGGCGCGCAGAAGCTTGTCGATAACGGATGTATGGCGGTATTTGAAGGAGCAAACATGCCTTTGACTCCCGAAGCTATTGAGATCATTAAGTCCAACGGCTTGCTCTATTCTCCGGGCAAAGCCAGCAACGCCGGCGGTGTTGCGACTTCCGGTCTTGAGATGAGCCAGAATTCCATCCGTTTGAGCTGGAGCTTCGACGAAGTTGACGAGAAGCTTCACGGCATTATGCGCAACATCTACAAAGCATGCTATGACGCTTCCGTAGAATGCGGCAATCCGGGAGATCTCATGCTCGGCGCAAACGTCGCGGGCTTCCTCAAAGTCGCCGATGCGATGATGGCGCAAGGTATTGTATGATCGGCTTTTCATTGAGATAAATCGGTTGTAAGACCTCGCTTCTTATGGTATACTATTTACCATAAGAAGCGAGGTTTTTTATATGAGTTATACTGCTATTGATTATATCAGATGGAGGGGCGATCTGAGCTTTGAAGCATCGCCTGTAAACGAAGCGGACGAAATGCTGTTCGCCTGTATAGGCAAGCCTAATTACGGTTATATTTTTCCGGAAAACGGAGACGCTATCACGCTCAAGGAAGCCGTTGACAAATATCTTTACATTCACGGCGACGGCAAAATGGGCGTCCTATCGTCCAAACAGCTGCCCGAGATACTGAGGCTGATGGCAGAGAGCGAGAGATATGGGAAATTGCTTTTGTCCGGCTTTGTCAATAAAGTCCGAACGGATGTGACGGAGCAGTTCTCGGCGCTTACGGTGCACGGGCCGGACAACAGGCTTTACGTTACTTTTCGCGGCACGGATGATACTCTTGTAGGCTGGAAAGAAAACTGCGAGCTTGCCATATGCGAGAGCGTTCCGGCGCAAAGGGATGCAACGGCTTATCTCGAAGAACAGGCCGGACGCTATGACAACGATATAGTTGTATGCGGCCATTCCAAGGGAGGAAATCTCGCCATTTTCGCCGCGTGCGCTGTTCCGGAGAATATTCGCCGGCGCATTGTAAAGGTGATCAGCTATGACGGTCCCGGTTTTCTGCCCGCTTTCTTTGAAAAGCCGGAATATGCCGAGATGCGCGAGAGGATAATCACATATGTCCCCTACCGCTCCATCGTCGGGATGCTTATGCGGGAGGTCGGCGCGCTCACGGTTGTATCCTGCGATGAAACAGGCGTTGAGGCTCATGATTTTCTGCTATGGAATGTTGACCGTGAGGGCTTTGTTAAGCTTCCGGAATTAAGCAAGTTCAGCATGGTGTTCAATTCCGCCATAGATATGACGCTGGACGGAATGGACACTATTGAACGCAAGGTTTTGATTGACGAAATTTTTGTTATTCTCTACTCTACCGGCGCCTTCCAGCTTTCAGATTTTACCGACAATACATTTTCACAGCTTCTTGAGATGGCAAACCATTTCAGAAAAGCCCCCATGCTGCGCAATTTTCTTTTGACTCTCTCCGAACTTTATCTGAAAGGCGCAGTTCGCAGTAAGCTGCCGGATAAAGAGAACAAAGAAAATAAAGCTGAAAATGCGGGAAATTATGATTCATAATACGTTCATAATAAAATAAATAAAATATAAATAATTGAAAAGGGAGTGATTATGTGTCGGAGAAGATTGACAGCAGGATACCTCGATACAACAAATTAATAATACCGGCTTTTACCGCGCTAAAAGAACTTGGTTGTTCCGGAACAAACGAAGAAATTCTTAATCAGATAATTGAAGACTTGCACATTTCTGATGAAGTAGCAGATATTTTGCACGCCGGAAGTATCAGTCAAACCGAGCTATCTTATCAGCTGGCTTGGGCAAAAACATATCTTTCAAAATACGGAGCAATTCAAAACAGTGCACGCTCTGTATGGTCTATTACTCCTGACTTTGTCAACACGGAAGCACTTGACGAAAAAGAGATTGTAGATTCAGTACGTAAGAAAGCAACTTCTTCCAGTAAAAAGGTGGAGCCTCCGGTAGAACTTGAGCCTTGGAAGGAAGAACTGGCAGGAGTGATAAAAACAATGGATGCGTACGGATTCGAAAGATTAACCCAAAAAGTTCTACGTGAATGCGGTTTTTCACAGGTTAAGGTTACTAAAAAATCCGGAGACGGCGGAATTGACGGAGTCGGTCAGTTAAAAATCAACGATATAGTCAGCTTCAATGTTGCTTTCCAGTGCAAACGGTACAGCGGCGTTGTTGGCTCGCCTTGCATCAGAGATTTCCGCGGAGCTCTTTCTGCCGGTATTGAAAAAGGACTTTTCATCACAACCGGTACATTTTCAACAAGTGCTTACGAAGAAGCCTGCAGTCCGGGAAAAAACAAATTGACCTTATAGATGGTAAAGAGCTTGTCGACATACTTATCAATCATAGAATCGGTGTGCGCGAGGCATATATTGTCGATAAAGAATTTTTTGAAAAAATATAAGCAAATTGAGAATCTCACAGTCGATGTGGAGTTTGTTGAGTAATTTGGCTCTATGTCAATGGTTTTGGTAAAGCATAGAGAAGGAAGTTAAATAACCTGGGAGTGTGGTGCGTCGCACTCCCAGGTTATAGTTTAGATTAATTCTCTCTTGAAATTTTCATTACGGTTGCGCCCTGACGCTTTTGGGGCTGCGCAGCAGCTGTCTGCGTCGTCTGCGTCGGTCTTGCCTGCTTCGATGAATCTGCCGGCTGACGTACTTCTCCCGGCTGAGTCTTTGCAGCGGTATTCGCAACGGCCGAACTTCCCATGGTCCGGAACGCGTTATGAGCGGTTTGAAGTTTGGTAAGCACTTCGCTGACGTTATTTTCGGTTTGACGCATCATTTCGTCAACATACTCGCTTGCAACGCGGCGTAACTCGTTGGATTTACTCTCGGCAGAAGAAATCATCTCCGCGCTCCTTGCCCTTGCTATGCGGACTATCTCCTGCTCTTCTATCATCGCGCGTGATTTCTCCTCGGCGCTCTTGCGCATAGCCTCCGCTTCACGTTTGGCATTGCCTATAAACTCATCCCTTGCCGCAACGAGTCTTTTCGCCTCTGCAAGGGCTGAAGGAAGATTGTCCTTTATTTCGTTTATTATTTCGACTGCCTTATCTCTCTCGATAATGCACTTATCATTGCCAAGAGGAACACCCCACGCTTCTGTAACCATACCGTAGAGGATATCAAGTAATTCAATAATGTCATTGTTGTTTTCCATTTATTCGCTCCTCCATTCCTTAGCTTTTTTTCTTATATCTTCTTTAATTTCTTCCGGAATAAGCCCCGTAAGATCTGCGTCGTACTTTGCCATTTCACGTACAATCGATGAACTTAAAAAGGTATACTTTTCGCTGGAGGTAAGAAACATGGTTTCCATCTCAGGGTTAATTTTCTTGTTGATAAGGTTCATCTGAAACTCATAATCGAAGTCTGACGCTGCCCGCATGCCCTTAACAATAACAGCTTCAGGATATTGCTTGGCATATTCCGCCAAAAGACCTTCCGGTGTATCAACCCTGACATTAGAATATTTTGCCACGGCGCGCCTTACCATATCCGCGCGCTCCTCAACAGTAAACATAGGGCTTGTCTTTGAAGCGTTTAGCATAACGCAAACAATGACTTCATCAAAAATTTTCGCGGTTCGCCTAATAATATTGAGATGACCGAGTGTAATAGGATCAAAGCTGCCCGGACAAATGGCTGTGCTCATTCAGTGCGCTCCTTAGCATATTTACAAAGCTTGACCGACCCGTAATTATACTCCTTAATCATTCTGTAATTACCGGTCATTTTGGGAAAATCCCTGCCGCGTCTAGCCTCGCAAATAATTATACCACCGTCGTTCAAAATGTCAAACATATTGATTAAATTAAGCACTTCTTCATACAAATTTGAATCATAAGGAGGATCAACAAAGATAAGATCAAATTTCCCACAGCTTCTGAGATAGGCCAAGGAGTCCTGCTCTACTACTTTCCCTTTAAGGCCACAGGATACAAGATTATCCTTTATAATTTTTATTGCTTCTTTGCTGCGATCGACGAATACAGCGCTATCTGCGCCTCGGCTGAGACACTCTATTCCAAGCTGACCGGTGCCGGCAAAAAGATCAAGTACCTTTCTTCCTTCGATATCAAATTGAATAATATTGAAAACAGATTCTTTAACATTGTCTGTCGTCGGTCTTATATCATAATTTTCCGGTGTTTTCAGTTTCCTGCCTCGCGCGGAGCCTGTAATAACTCTCATTGCTTTTCTTCTCCGTTGTGAAAATAATCATATATCATAACCGCTGTTTTTTTAGGAACAATCAAACTCAACTGTTCAACGCTTGCCGTGCTTATCGCTTTAACTGATTTAAAACTTTTAATGAGATCCGTTCTTCTTTTGGGACCTATTCCGTCAATTTTATCGAGTACGGAAGCATATCCTTCGTTTCTGAGACTGCGTTGATAATCAATTGTAAAACGATGTGTCTCTTCCTGAATAGAGCCTATTAACGCAAACACAGCCTGATTTGTCCGAATGCCTATCTCTTGCCCATCGGATCTTACAAGCTCTCTTGTTCTGTGGTGATCATCTTTTACCATGCCGAATACCGGAATTTTTATTCCGAGCTCCTCGAGCGCCTTTTCGGCGGTTGCGGCATGCTTATCTCCGCCGTCTATCAACAAAAGTTTCGGAAGTTCTTTAAAGCTTTCATCTCCGTCAAGAGCCCGCTTAAATCTCCGGTATACTGCCTGATGCATACTCGCATAGTCGTCCCGGGTTTCAAGCTCACGGATTCGGAATTTTTTATAAGCTTTTTTAAAAGGTTTGCCGTTCTGAAAAACCGTCATTCCGGCAACTATTCCGGTATCTCCTAAATTTGAAATATCAAATGCCTCTATTCTGCACGGATAAGTGTCAAGTCCGAGCGCTTTTTGAAGCCATTCAAGTGTTTTCAAAGTGCGTTGTGATGCAGTGGTACGCCTAAGCACTTCTTCTGATGCGTTAATCATTGCGCTTTGAACAAGTTTATGCTTATCTCCTCTCTGCGGCACTTCAATATATATGCGCCGTCCCGCAAGCTCGCTTAACATATTCTCCATAGTTTCCCTGTCTTCAATTTCATATGGGAGAATAACGGATTTCGGCCAACCGCCTCTATGACTGCCGTAATATTGCATAAGAAGATCCGATAATGCCTCGCAATCGCATTCAATCGGCTCATCAAGCATCTCTATATCCTTGCTGACTAAATCCCCGTTTACAAAATGCAATACCGTAAAACAGGTCTTCGCTCCTCGACAGAATCCTATGGCATCGGTATCCGCAAAAGCAGTGGAAATAACCTTCTGTTTGTTTGAAAGCGCAGTGACCGCGTTTATTCTGTCGCGATATTCGGCCGCCTGCTCAAATCTCAGTTCCTCTGCTGCAATCTCCATGTTTTTATGCAGTTTTGTAATAAGCTCTTCGCTTTTTCCGTCCAGAATAAGCATCGCCTGAGAAAAGGTATGTCTATACTCTTCCGCTCCCTTTTTCCCCAAACACCAGCCGTCACACAAGCCCATATGATAATTAAGGCACGGACGCTCTTTTCCGATTTCCGCCGGGAAATGTCTTGCGCATGTCGGTAAGTGAAAAGTTTTGAGAAGTGTATCGATTATTTCCCCGGTCTGAGAGCGACCGCCAAACGGGCCGAAATACTTAGATCCGTCTTTTGCCGTTTTGGAAACTATTTTCATAACAGGGTATTCGCTTTTCAGATCTATCCTGATAAACGGATAACCTTTATCGTCTTTGAGCAAAATATTGTATTTTGGCTTATGTCTTTTGATAAGCGAATTTTCAAGTACCAATGCCTCAAATTCGCTATCCGCAATGATTACATTAAAATCCTTTACTTTTTCAACCATTGCGGCAACTTTAGGCAGATGCTCCCCGTGAAAATAACTGCTGACACGGTTTTTGAGCTTTTTCGCCTTGCCGACATATATTACTTCGCTGCGCTCATCCAGCATTATATAAACGCCCGGGAGCTGCGGAAGATTATTTGCCTTTTCTCTCAGTGTATCAAGCATCTGCAGAATCCCGATTATTTCCCTTTAGGGCAGTCCAAACCGTAATGGATACAACAACTATTACCGCTCCGATAAGTGCAAATATACCGGGTTTTTCCCCATCAAAAATCAGTACCCATACCGGATTTAGCAGCGGCTCAAGCGCGCCGATAAGGCAGCAAGAGAGAGGAGAACAGCTCATTGAAGCGTTGACATACAAAATGTATGCAAGTCCAAGTTGAAAGACACCGAGAATTATAATATAAGCGGTTGACGCAGCGGTAAATTCCGGCTTTGTAACGATTATAAAAGGCAGACCGACAAGAAATGTAAATATCTGACCTATCAATATAGTGCTGAATCGACTGTCTCCCTCAATATTACCGACAACAATAAACATTCCCGCCATGAAAGCTCCGGCCGCAATCGCAACTATATTTCCGAGAAGATATCCGGGCTTAAGCTGATCAAAGAAAAACAGCGAAATTCCAAACAAAGTAAGAAGAACAACAGCTAAATCTCTTTTCTTAATTCTCTCTTTGAGAAACAGAGCAGAAAAAATGACAATAAAAACCGGTGAGGTAAACTGCAAAACGATTGCATTCGCCGCGGTTGTGAGCTTATTGGCTACCGTGAAGCATGTGTAGACGCAGCCTGTCATAATTCCGGAAAAAACAGTCGTCTTATTTATTATGAATCTTTTTGATTTGATTAACATATATATGCCGATAGTCAAGCCTGCGAAAAGGCTTCTCATACCGGAAATAGCAAACCCGTTCCATGGGATCAGCTTCATAAATATTCCCGCAATGCTCCACAGAGAAGCGCATATTATCATTTCAATAATTGCTTTTTTCTCGCTTTTCATACAATAAACTCCCGTAGATATAAAGGAATCGGCAACAATAGGCAAATATTGTCTGCTTAAATAATTACAGGGGCGTGAAACACGCCCCTAATAGACAAAAAAAGACTTGCGCTCCGGTCGAAATTATTCGGAAAAATCAGAGTCGATAAGTTCTGCCAAAGTAGATATTGCGGCTTCTTCATCCGCGCCGTCCGCTATAATTGTTACGGCAGTCCCTTTGATAATTCCCAAAGAAAGAACACCGAGAAGACTCTTTGCATTCACTCTGCGATCATCTTTTTCCACCCAGATGCTGCTTTTAAACTCATTGGCTTTCTGAATGAAGAAAGTCGCGGGTCTGGCGTGAAGACCTACCTGATTGTTGATAACTACTTCTTTTGCTATCATACTCGCCACTCCTTACAGATATCCTTATTTAAAGTTACTTAATCCCATTAGGACATATTTAGAATAGCAAATATTACGCCGAACGTCAACTGATTTTGCCTGTTTCGTTATTTTACACATTTGGAAGACTTAATAAAGCACTTTTTTAGGAAACACTGAATAAATTTTATTGTCAAACAATTTGCGACTTGCAGGATACATAACGGCAGATTTTTATTACCGTAATAATAGAGAACCGAGATGTAATCTTTTGATGCTCTGCTATTTTAATTCTACAATGGTAACTCCGTTTTCACCTTCGCCGTATCTTCCGAAGCGGAAAGATTTTACAGCCTTATTTTGTCTAAGCATCTGCTGTATAGCAGACCTAAGTGCACCTGTGCCCTTTCCGTGTATTATGGTGACAGTGTGAAGCTTTGCCATAACTGCGCTGTCGATATATCGTTCCGCTGCAATAACCGCCTCAACAGATTCCATTCCTCTGAGGTCAATCTCCGGCATTACCGAGGATTTAAGTGAAATTGATGTTCCCTGCGTCGGGCTTTTCTTCTGAGACTTGGCATGACCTTCAACGAGTAAAACATCTGCCTCTTTCGCAGATACATTCATTATTCCCGCGCGAAGAGAAAGAATTCTGTCTTCAGATATAGCTACAACCTCGGCCGTAACGCCCATAGATTTAATTTTGACGGTATCTCCGATCTTTACGGGTCTTGGAGAAATTTCGTTCGTTTCATTTATCGCAGCGCTGTGCAATGTCTGTTCGTGTATGTTCAGCTGCCGTCTGAGTGCCGAACGCGCCTCATTTATCTGTTGAATATTTTCCTGATCATTTGAGGCTTTGCGCATATTATCGAGCTGCGTAAAAACATCCTCAGCCGTGGCTCTTGCCTCACTGATTATACGTTCGGCTTCACGCTTTGATTTAATATCGGCTTTTTCAAGCCTTACTTCAAGTTCCGCTTTGAGAAGAGCCGTCTTCTTAGCGTTTCGCTCGGCCTCTCTCAGCTTTCTCGCCGCCTCTTCCCTGTCCTTTTCAAGCATAATTCTTGTCTGTTCAAGCTTTTCAATAGTCGCTTCAAAGCTGGCGCTGTCAGAATTAATCCTGCTTTTTGCGTCGTCAATTATCGTACTTTTCAGTCCGAGGCGGCTTGAAATCGCAAAAGCATTGGATTTGCCCGGGATGCCTACCAAAAGCTTGTATGTAGGTCTTAGCGTTTCAACATCAAACTCGCATGAGGCATTCTGTACGCCTTTCTCATTGGTAGCGTAAATTTTAAGCTCTGCATAATGAGTAGTTGCCGCTATTATTGCGCCGCACTTTCGCGCATACTCGATTATTGAAACGGCAAGCGCCGCGCCTTCTGTTGGATCTGTTCCGGCTCCCAATTCGTCAAAGAGGAGCAGAGAATTTCCATCGCATTCTTCAAGTATTTCAACGATATTTTTCATGTGCGCCGAAAAAGTGGATAGGTTTTGCTCAATACTCTGCTCATCGCCTATGTCGGCAAGTATTTTCCCAAACACAGGTAAATTACAGCCATCCGCTGCCGGAATATGCAATCCGCATTGACTCATCGCCGCAAGTAAGCCTATGGTTTTGAGCGACACGGTTTTTCCGCCTGTATTCGGACCGGTTATAACAAGAGTATCAAACTGCCTGCCAAGCTCAAGGCTAATCGGCACAGCCTTTGATTTATCAAGGAGAGGATGTCTTGCCCGATGGAGAATTATGCCTTTATCTTCAATTGAAGTCTGTTGACAGTCGAGCTTATAAGAAAGCTTCGCCTTTGCAAAAATCAAATCAAGACGTACAAGTATTCCGTAGTCCGAGGTTATATCCTCTGCGTGCTCAGCGCAATCCGCGCTTAACTCAGCAAGTATGCGTTCGATTTCAAGCTTTTCCTTTGCGGCAAGCTCGCGAATCTCATTATTCGCCTTAACCGCCGCCAACGGCTCGATAAAAACCGTCATACCGGATGATGAAATATCGTGTACAAGACCGGGTACCGAACTTTTGCACTCTGCCTTTACCGGAACAACGTATCTGTCGGAACGCATAGTTATAATAGGCTCTTGTAATGATTTCGCCAAAGTCGGAGATGAGATGATTTTCTGAAGCGCATCTCTTGCCCTTGCGGCCGCGCTTCTCATCTGACGCCGGATTGATGTAAGATCAGAAGACGCGCTGTCGGCAATTTCGTCTTCGCCAACTATAGATGCGGTAATTTTTTCCTCAAGAAATTTATTGGCTCTGAGCGCATAAAAAAGATTGTCAATGCAGGTTTTCCCAACGCTGTCATCGCCTATATATCCCTTTACAGCTCTTGCAGAGCGCAAAACGCACGCAATATCAAGAAGCTCTTTTGTACTTAAGCTCCCGCCCAGATCAGCTCTGCCGAGGCTTGCCCTTACATCCTTTACTCCGTAAAAAGAAGGACTCTGACGGACGGTCATCATGAGCTTTGCCGCACTTGTTTCCTGCAAAAGCCGCAACACCTGCGCCGGTTCGCAAGACGGTCTTAAGCTCAGAGCTTCTTCCTTTGCGCCATCGGTTACCGCTTCCTGCGCCAACATTTTCAATACTGCCGGCAGTTCAAGCGTATTCAGTGATTTTTCTGCTATATTCATTGTCACTCCGCTGTTTATAAGGCAAAACAGTATAACGCATCAGATGCTGTCGTAAGCTTATTGAGCGTTTTTGCCTTAAACACAGTTCAATTAATAAACTATTTTGAAATATCGGAAAAAGCGTACTTAAGTTTTTTCCAATAATCAAGTGAAGAAAAGCGACGCTCCATCTGTCTGAGAAGGTAATTTTCTGTTGCATTTGACAGCTCGCGCTCTCCTTTTTCAGAGATTGTAAACGAAAAAAGTCTTTTTGCGGGAGCAGACAGGATGTAACGCATTGCCGCAAGCGACTCGGCGCTTAATCCGACAGGCAAGTCAAACGTCGTTCCTCTGCATTCGCTGCAGCAAATCCGGCCGTTTGAAAGACTTAGGAAAGGGCGGTTTGGTTCCGTTTTCCCGCAAACGGCGCAACAGTTTACATCCGGTGTGTAACCGGCAATTGCCATCAGCCGCAGTTCAAACGCTGACTTTATCAACGCGCTGTCGTGCATTTTCCGACTAAGCGCAAAAAGCGTATTGAGGGCAAGCTGCATCAATGTATCATCCGGTTGATCTTCGACCGCAACCGCCTCAACACATTCTGCGATATAACATCCGAGAGCGTATGCCTCAATGTCCTCCCGCAAGCCGAAAAACATTTCAACGGTTGAAGCCTCATTGACGCTCCACTTCCCACGAGTGAAGAAAATCGTCATCTCGCTATAGCACAGTTGCTGTGTTGCTGAAGCAAGTTTGCTGCTTTTTCTCAGAGCGCCCCTCGCTTTTACCGTCATTTTCCCTCCGTATTCGGTAATAACGGTCAACAATCTGTCGCTCTCTTTGTATTTTACTTCTCTTAAGACAAGTGCCTTTGTAGTAATTAACATAACTTATGTATCTCCTGCGTAATTTATAATCTGTCAATCTGCGCAGGAATGAAGATAATCAATCGTTCCCGAAACCGAAATTACGCAAAAAGGCTTCGCTGTCCCGCCAATTATCTTTGACCTTTACCCAAGTCTGCAAGAAAACTTTTGCATCGAGAAATTTCTCCATGTCGTCTCTCGCCAGCATGCCGATCTTTTTGAGCATTGCGCCCTTTTTGCCGATTATAATTCCTTTGTGACTTTCCTTTTCGCAATAAATTATAGCATCTATCTCGACAACACCGTCATCTCTTTCCTTAAACCGGTTAATCTCAACCGCAGTCCCGTGCGGTATTTCCTTATCAAGCGATTTCAGCAGCTTCTCTCGCAGAAGCTCCGCGCATATCTGGCGTTCCGGCTGATCGGTTATCATATCATCCGGGAAAAGATGTGGGCCTTCACAAGCATATTTATCCATCTCTTCCAAAAGCTCTTCAAGACCGTCGCCGTTCTTTGCGGAAATCGGTATGACCGCATCGAAATCAAAAGCAGAAGAATAAACTGCAATTACTTCAAGCAGCTTTGTTTTTTCTACCGTGTCAATCTTGTTTATAAGCAAAATTGCCGGCACATTACTCTCTTTTATTCTTTCAATAAGGCTCTGCTCCTGCGGCCCGATTGCCGCAACCGGCTCTACAATCAGCAGCACAAGATCAACATCTGCAACGCTCTCCCTCACAACATTGACCATATAATCGCCAAGCTTTGTTCTCGGCTTATGAAAGCCCGGCGTGTCCATGAGCACAAATTGGGTCTCTCCGCGCTCAATAATTGCCGTAATGCGGTTTCTTGTCGTCTGCGGCTTGTCAGACACTATCGCAACTTTCTCGCCTACCAGCGAGTTAGTCAGCGTAGATTTTCCGACATTTGGTCTTCCACATATTGTTATCATCGCAGATTTAGTCATTTTACTTATCTCCCATTATTTCTTTTTCTCTTGACCGCATCATTTTTTTCATTTCACCCTCATCCACGTGGTCATACCCCAACAGATGGAGAACCGAGTGCACGGTAAGGTACATTATCTCCCGCTTGTACCCGTGCCCAAATTCCTCTCCCTGCTTTTCACATTGCGGAACGGATATCATCATATCGCCGAGAAGCACAGCGCCTGTGTCCATATCACGTTCACAAGCATCAGCGTTAAATTCTCCCGGCGTAAGCTCATTCATGGGAAAAGAGAGCACATCGGTCGTTGAATCAACATTGCGGAAATTCTTATTCATTTCCCGTATACCGTTCTCATCGGTTAACATAACACATACAGTGCACGGCACTTCTATTTTTTCCGCATTCAGCGCCATGTTGACGGCTTTTTTTATATATACCGCCGACTCGTTATGACCGAGATTTGGGATTTGGCGGCTTATCATTATTTCATGATTCATGTTTTTCTCCCATTTTCATATTAATTTTTCTTCTTATAATTCCTGTATGCGGGCAGCTTCTTTATTTCCTGCGACGGGTTCTTTTTGTCATATATTTCATACGCCTCGATTATTTTCTGAACAAGCCTGTGTCGCACGACGTCCGCACCTGTCAGAGTGCAGATTGATATGTCATCTATATCCTTCAAAACTTTCATCGCGATTTTCAAACCGCTGACTTTATCTTCGGGCAAATCTATCTGAGTTATATCGCCCGTTATAACAACTTTTGAACCGAAGCCTATTCTCGTAAGAAACATTTTCATTTGCTCACGCGATGTATTCTGCGCCTCGTCCAAGATGATAAAGCTGTCATCAAGAGTTCTGCCTCGCATATAAGCGAGAGGCGCAACTTCAATGTTGCCCTTTTCAAGATACTTCTGGTAAGTATCTGCGCCGAGCATATCAAAAAGCGCATCATACAAAGGCCTCAGATATGGGTCAACTTTGCTTTGAAGATCGCCCGGAAGGAACCCGAGCCGCTCCCCCGCTTCGACTGCTGGACGCGTCAGAATAATGCGGTTGACTTCCTCGGCTCTGAATGCCGCGACTGCCGCTGCGACAGCCAGATAAGTCTTTCCCGTTCCGGCAGGTCCTATGCCGAGGGTAATCGTATTTTTTGCGATTGCATCACAGTATTCTTTCTGCCCGAGAGTTTTGGGCTTAATAGGTTTGCCTTTTGCCGTAATACATATAACATCACCGACAAGTTCGCCTATTTTTGCCTCTTTTCCCTCGCTGACCATCTTCAGAATATATCTGACATTTTGCGCGTCAATGCTCTCACCTTTTGCCGCAAGAGTGAGAAGCCCATTGATGGCTTTTTCAGCCAGCATGACATTCTCAGCCTCGCCGCAAATATGAATCATATCGTCCCTGTCGAGCACTTTAACGCCCAATTCAGTCTCTATGATTCGTAGATTTTGATCGAATGAACCGAATACGCTTATTATATGCTCCATTCTTTCAACTTTAACTGTCTGTTCTATCATTTTGCAGTATCCCTTCACCGCATTTTTGTATTATCATTGCATTGTTGCTTAATCAGGTAATAGCATGTTACTTGATTTTCTGCATTTTTACAATGAACAAAAAATTTCTGCAATCTGTAATTTATATTATTATGAATAATCTTATCATATTCGTCAACCTTATTTGTTCGTCAAAAGAGAAATTTTATGCCGAGCGTAATGTATTTTGCAAAGTAGCAAGTAATTGGCGAATATCTTGTTGAAATAAAAGATGCCCTGTATGTCGCAGGGCATCTTTGCGGATAGCATTATCAAAATGAGAAAACGATTCCTACAACTGCCGACAAAGCAATAAAAACTATCGGATGAAGCTTTTTTGTTTTTTCAATACACTGCGTAAGCGCAAATATTACAGTCGCAAGCGCGATAGCTTTCCAATTAAAAAATGAAATTATCGAATCGCCCATACTAAACGAATCCACATTGAAAAGCGTAATTTTAAGCACCAGAAAACCCGCTGCCGCAATGAGAGCGACCGAGCACGGACGCAGAGCATAAAACGCCGCATCCACATATTTATTCTGCCGAAATTTTTCAAGTGCCTTGGAGATGAGCAGAATTACAATAATCGACGGAGTGATGATGCCTATTGTCGCGCATAATGCGCCCGGAATTCCCGCGGTAGTAAATCCGACATAGGTTGCCATATTTATGCCTATCGGACCGGGTGTGGATTCTGACACGGCGATCATATCTGCAAGCTGTGCATGAGTAAACCAGCCCGTTTTATCGCTTATATCATACAGGAAAGGCAATGTTGCCATTCCCCCGCCGACTGCAAAAAGTCCTGCTTTAAAAAATTCCCAGAAAAGTCTCAAAAATGTCATTTGCCTCTCACCCCCGTACGTGTGAGAAGTATTCCCGCTGCGCAGCATACAATGACATAAACTGCAGGTGAAATGTCAAATAACAGTGAAAGAATAAATACAATCAGGCATATTGCAAACGTTGCCTTATCTACAACCGCTTTTTTCCATAGTTTCACAACAGCGTTGAAAATGAGGACGCAGACACACACACGGATTGCCGCAAAAGCGCTTTTGACAGCCGGTATATCGGCAAAATTAGTCAGGATTCCTGCTATAGTGCAAATAATCACAAGGCTCGGAAACACAACACCGAGTGTCGCGACGATGCCGCCTATCGTACCTGCCTGCTTACTTCCGACAAAAGTGGCCGTATTGACCGCAATTACTCCGGGAGTACATTGCCCCACCGCATAGTAATCCATAAGTTCCTCTTCGGTTGCCCAGCCTTTATTTTCAGATACCTCTCTCTGTAGCATCGGCAGCATTGCATATCCTCCGCCGAATGTCATGACGCCGATTTTAGCAAAGGATATAAACAATTCAACAAGCTTTTTCATTTTTCAGTTTTTCAATCCCTCTGCGTATTTATGATATTTATCTATGCACTTTTCGCATTCCTCTTTCGAGCTTCCTCGCGCAAGGATATATATCTTGATTTTCGGCTCGGTGCCGGATGGGCGCACGATGAAGCTGCATCCGTCGGAAAGCTCAAAATACAGCACATTTGAACCGGAGATGGGTGTCTTATCAACCTTGCCGAGACCGGAAACCCATATACTGCCATCTGAATAGTCTCTAATTCGTATTACTTCTTTGCCGGCAATCTCTTTGGGCGGGTCATTGCGCAGTTTAACCATAATCTCGTTCATCTTCTGCAAGCCGTCAAGTCCGGGCATAACAAGATTTACGGTTTTTTCCATAAACCAGCCGTATTTTTCATATAACGAGTTGATGGCGTCCAGCAGCGTCATACCCTTTAAGAAATAATATGCCGCCATTTCGGATACCATAAGAGCCGCGGTAACAGCGTCCTTATCGCGAACATAGTCACCCATCATATATCCGTAGCTTTCCTCAAAAGCAAGAATATATTTATAGCTGTGCGCGTTTTCCCATTGCGCAATGCGTTCCGACATGAACTTAAATCCCGTGAAGGTATCTTCAAAGTGGACCCCGTTCGCCTCGGCAACGGCGCGGTACATTGCCGTTGATACTATACTGCAGAGGCAGCCCGGATTTTCGGGCATTGTGCCTGTGGCGGTGCGGGCATTAATGATATAGTCAAGCAGCAGAACTCCGAGCTGGTTTCCGGTAATTGTCACATAACTGTCATTTTCTCTGACCATTATGCCAATACGGTCAGAGTCGGGGTCTGTGCCGATTATAAGGTCGCTTCCAACTTTTTTGGCAAGGTCAACCGCAAGATAAAAGCCCTCGGGATTTTCCGGATTCGGACTGACAACTGTCGGAAAAGCTCCGTCAATAACCATCTGTTCGGGAACGGGATAAAGATGCTTTACGCCGAATCTCTTAAGTGTCTCTGGGACAAGCTTATACCCGCAGCCGTGGAATGGAGTGTAGACAATTTTAAAATCATCCGCGACTTTCTTTATAGTCTCTTTATCAATGGCCTGCTTCATAACCTCGGAAAGGAACGCTTCGTCCGTTTCCGCGCCGAGCATTTCGATTGTTCCGGCTTCAACCGCTTTATCAAAATCACAGGTTTTGAATCCGGTAAAAATGTCTGTCACATCCATCTGATGCGCAATTGCCTCGGCTTTTTGAGGCGGAAGCTGCGCACCGTCTGACCAATATACTTTATATCCGTTATATTCTTTCGGATTATGACTTGCGGTAATATTAAGTCCTGCGGTCGTACCATAGTGCAGCACGGCAAAGCTCAGCTCCGGTGTGGGGCGAAGATCGTCAAAAAAGCGAACATGAATACCGTTTGCTGCCATAACGCACGCCGCTTCTTTGGCAAAGGCCACGCCGTTAAGGCGGCAGTCATGCGCAATAACAATCCCCTTATCCATTGCTTCCCGGCCCTCGGTGCGGATAACGTCTGCAAACGCCTGGGTTGCGTGGCGAATAATGTGAATATTCATGTTATGAAGCCCGACCTTCATCGTTCCGCGAAGACCGGCCGTTCCGAATTCAAGGGGAGCAAAAAACCTGTTCTCGATTTCTTTCTCATCGTCCTTGATCGAATCAAGTTCTGCCCATTCCTGCTCGCTCAGCGCAGGGCTGTCCATCCAGTGCTCATATTCTTCCTTAAAGCTCCTCATTGTTTTCCTCCTTGCATAATTGCAATGCATCCTCAAGCATGCTCTTCGGGACGAATATATCAGTCCCCTGACCGCTCATTCCGAGCACAAGTTTACCAAAACCGCCGTCACCCGGATAACGGACAACGCAGGGTATCCCGTATGCCTCCAGCATATTTATCCTAAGCGTGTCCCCCATATCATTATTTCCGCAATTGCAGAGGAACGCCGGCTCCTCCGGTTTTCCGTCCTCGGTTTTCGGCCATTTCTCAAAGAGCTCACCAATATCAGCTCTTCCCCATTGAAGTTCTATTTCATCCATAAAATCTTTTCTCCAGACATTTATAAATTTTCCGCGATGGTTTACGTATATTGCAGCAAAATGTATTTATTTATGATATCTTGAACCCTCGTTTATCTTGAAACCTCTGTATATCTGTTCGGCAAGCATAACTCTCGCAAGGTGATGGGGAAATGTCATTTCCGACATGCTCAGCTTCATATCCGCGCGGTTTTTAACGCTGTCATGCAAGCCGAACGACCCACCGATAATGAAGCAAAGCTTGGGCTTACCCGAATTTTCTCTGTCCGAGATGAGCTTTGCGATTCCTTCGCTCGGCAGCTGCTTACCCTCCACACAAAGTGCAACAGTAAAAGCGTCATTGGGAAGATTTTTCAAAATTTCCGCAGCTTCCCTTGAAAGCG
>CAVHIP010000002.1:18633-30614 GCA_963636125.1 Oscillospiraceae bacterium
ATTTCACCGGATTTTGGATTTTCGGAGAGTCTCTGTTCGGCAATCTCACAGAGCTCAAATTTGCAATAGCTCTGCAGGCGTTTTACATACTCGGAAAAAGCATCGATATAAAACTTTTCGCGCATTTTTCCGACGCATATCAGCTTTACGGTGAGCATATAGTTTCTTCCCCAAAATATATTTCAAGCCTACCGAATTGCGGCGCACACAGAAGCTCCGTCGGTGTGTCAGAAAGTTTTTTCCCAGATGCCTCAAGAGCCTTTTCGGGAGTATTGTTTACCTTGCTCAAATGGCCGAGGATAATTTTTGCTGTTCCGTTCAAGGCGAGTCTTCTTGCAAATCCGGCGCAGTCATCATTTGACAGATGCCCCCGCTCAGAAAGGATTCTCTTCTTCAGATATACCGGATATGGGCCGTTTATGAGCATATTCTCATCATGATTTGACTCAATCAGAACAGCATCTGCGCCCGTCACATGCGTCTCGATTTCTTCTGTGATGCAGCCGGTATCGGTAGCAAGCGCAAAGGATCCGCTACCATTAAGGCGGTAACCCACACTTTCATCCGTATCGTGGCTTGTATGGAATGCAAGAGCCGAAATCTCTCCCAAAGAAAAGGGAGTTCCGACGGGGATTTCCTTGATGCGCCCCTTAAGTTCCGGCAATATTTCCATAATATTTGATGCGACAACGTTTGGGGCGTATATATCGGTCTTATATTTTTTTGCGATCATTTTTAATGCCGAAATATGATCGGAGTGCTCATGCGTAATGAGCACTCCGGTTATATCGTCCATTGAAATTTTCGACTGTGAAAGACAGTTTTCTATCCTACGCATCGATATTCCGGCATCTATCAATATATTTGTACTTTTATCAGAAACCAGCAGACAATTTCCGCCGGAACCGCTTGCAAAAACAAATACCTTCATCAACCTACCGAAATAATTTTATTTGGATTCTCCGTTTCCTCCGGGAAATCCACTATCTCTATATCGGCGCCCATTGCCTTAAGCTTGCCGACAAAATTTTCATAGCCGCGTTCTATATAGTGAATATCCTCGACTACCGTTGTCCCGCTTGCGCACATACCGGCAATTACCATTGCCGCGCCTGCTCTCAGATCGCAGGCCTGCACCGGCGCGCCGGTAAGCCTTTTCCCGCCTTCAATAACCGCCACTCGGCCGTCCACCTGAATTTCGGCGCCCATTTTGCGCAGTTCATTGACATATTTGTATCTGTTGTCATATATGCCCTCGGTAATGACAGACGTACCCTCCGCCAAACACAAAAGCGCCCCGATCGGAGGCTGCATATCCGTGGGAAAGCCGGGATAAGGAAGAGTTTTGACGTTTACCCTGCGCAGACTTCTCGCACCCTTTACAAGCACCGAGTCCTCATACTCCTGGACTATCGTGCCGGTTTCACGGAGCTTTGCGCTTATGCATTCAAGATGCTTCGGAATAATGTTTTTTATCAAAACCTCTCCGCCGGTAGCCGCAGCCGCAATCATATAAGTGCCGGCTTCTATCTGGTCGGGAATAATAGTATAACTTCCGCCGTGAAGCTTGTCCGTACCGTTAATTTTAACGGTATCTGTTCCTGCGCCTCTGATATCCGCGCCCATTGAATTGAGGAAGTTCGCGAGATCGACAATGTGAGGCTCTCTTGCCGCGTTTTCAATAATCGTGCGGCCTTGGGCAAGCGTAGCGGCAAGAATGATGTTCATAGTGGCGCCGACCGATACCTTGTCAAGGTAAATTCTTGTCCCGTGAAGTCTGCCGCCTATTGCATCGGCATATACGAAACCGTTTTTGACCTCTACCTGCGCGCCGAGAGCAGTCATTCCTTTTATGTGCTGATCAATTGGTCTGACGCCGAAATTACAGCCTCCGGGCATAGTCGTTTTCGCGCTGCCGAAGCGGCCGAGCATTGCGCCGATGAGATAATACGATGCTCTTATTTTGCGCATAAGATCATAAGGGGCATCCTGATAACGCACATTTGTGCAGTCAATTTCCACGGTAGAAGGATTGATATATCTAACCTTTGCTCCAAGCTCGCTTAAAATGGTGAGAAGCATATCTGTGTCGCTTATCTGAGGCATATTCTCTATGCGGCAAACACCGTCTACCATCAAAGCCGCAGGAATAATCGCCACCGCGGCATTTTTCGCGCCGCTTATCTCAACCTCTCCGCGAAGCACGGAACCGCCTTTAATTACATATTTTTCCAAAACAGGCACCTTCCAAGTTCTGATTAAAAGGCAAACATGCACACTTAGTGTAAAGTTTACCATAAGAGGGTGCAAAAAGCAACTGTTTCTTTGAGCTCTCCGCCAACTCTTTGTACAGTTCTCCTAAGAAAGCGCTTATGCCGGCGCATGCCGTCCCGACAATCCGCGCGACAACGGCGTTGAAGAGATCGTCGGCCTTTATCACAGCTTAACGTGATCATGTCTCTCACTTTTATATCTGTAAATCAATAAAAGCACTGTAACAAATTTGGTGGCAACAACCGTTGCCACCAAATCTATTACACTTATTATGATCAAATACAGGATTTTTATGCGCTATTTGGCAAATACCAGCTTATTAACAAATTCTTCCGTATTAATCACAATTCCGGCAGATTCATCTGTCAGCAGACCTTCATCTGTCAAAAGCTGAGTATCCAGAACAGATTTGATTGACACGGCAACAGCAGCGCAGGACGCGATGGCCTTTTTGGATTCCGCGCAGTATTTGCTGTAATCATAACCTTCGGCTTTCACGATGTCCTCCATTTTGTAAATGGATGGCAAAAAGTAGGTATCTAAACGCGCAAGGAGATTATAGAACATATTTGCTCTGCGGCGTATAGCCTCGCACTGCTTGGATGCGGTATCCAACTGTTCCGCAAGCTGTATCGCCTCAAGCTGATTTGTTTTAGCCTGTTCAAGCCCTTTTTTGGCCGCTCCTCCGGCAACAAACCCCATGACAAGCAGCGCAGGTCCGGCGACAAGGCCGCCCAGTACCATTACTCCGCCTGCCATGCCAAGACCCCCTGCGCCAAGAGCGCCTCCTCCGAAGAATGCCAAAGTCGCGTTTGTGGCCGCAGCGCCATGCAGAGCAGCAATGGCAGTACCGGTTGAGGCGCACGCAAAAGCCTGCGCCGCTCCGTATGCGCCCGCCGCGGCGAGAGCGCCTCCTGCGGCTCCGGCGACAGTTCCACCGGCAAGAGCGACAACATAATTGCACAATTCTTTCAGTTCCACAAACTCTTTTTCATCTATATGCAGCTTGCTAAGCTCATTCAAGCCCTCGGTTTCTTTGAAATCAACATTTTTAAGCTTCATGAAGGTATCGAGAAATTGATTCATGCTGCCGTCAAGCAAAAAGAACTTTTCTTCTCCGAGGTTTTTCAAGGCTTCGCCGCATGCCTTTCTTTGTGCATTGATCATGTCCGTGGATTCTGTGACAATCTGATTTGCCGCTTTATTGATTCGATCGGCAGAATATGTATCCATGCCCGCTTTTGCTGCTTTGCCGGCTCCCAGCAAGCCTGTACCGGCTGCTATTCCTATAAACACTAAAGGTAATGGCATATTTTACTCCCTCCTACAGAATAATCAGAGTCTTTACAGCGCGGAGAATATCGTTTCTTCTCTTCTCAAGCTCCTTGATCTGCTTTTCAATAGTGAGATACGGTCTGTCCGTTGTCTTAATCCAAGCGATTTCTCTTTCAATGTCATTTACTGTCGCAAGCGTGCTCTCCATATCAAGAAAAACATCTTTGGGGATATTCAGCTTTCTTACGATATATTTAAGAAGTCTTCGCTCGGTCTCATTGTATTCTTTGTCGCAGTATGCAATGGTCATCAGATCCCAAAGCAGAAGTTTCGGCGTTAAATAACCGATAATTGAGATCTGTTCTTCTGTCAGCGCGGTTTCGATACCATCTTGAAGAGTATCATAAAAATCGCCGGTATCGATGATCTTTTCAAGCTGTTTTTTACATTCGCCGATGACTCCATCTTTATATCCGTCAAAACCCGGATCAAGTTCTCTGCCGATTTGGTCAAGCTTTTCTTCCTCTTCTGTTGCGATTTCTCCATCTGCGCTCATAAGAAAATAGAAAACCTTTATCGCGCTTCGAGGAGCTATTGCTTTAATGCCGATGGACTCTATTGCCGCTTTTTCGGCAGCGGCTTTTTTATCTGCCTCTTTATTTGCCTTTTCCGCTTTTTTCCGGTCTGCCGCATTCTTCAAGACCTTTGCTCCGGCTTGAGCTTTTTCCGTGCCCGCCTGAGCCGCGGAGACAGCTTTTTCTTTGACATTTTTTGCTGTATCGCCGGCTTTTTTTAAGGCGTTGCCAAAATCGATTTTTGCCATTTTTTCCTCCTTACAGATTTATAGATTTATAAAATGAATGCTTCATCGGAATTCATCAATTCATCAAATTCCGCTTGATTTGTAAATTGCGGCTCTCTGCCGAGCACCTTCTGGATGATAACATTTCCCTTAATAACAAAATCAGAATCGCCGCTTTCTATGCCTTTTTGCATATAATCGAAGCCGGAGAGAAATTGCTCAAGATCTTCCGCCAAATAGTTTGAAACACGATCTTCAAGAGCAGTTCGATATGCCGAGAATTTTTCTGCAATACCAGCTGTTTTTGCTTCGGTAAGAATCAATTTCTCATGGATGAGCTGAGCTTCTTTTTTCTCGTTTGATACTTCTTTTACAATGGCCAGAGCAGCTCTTCCCGCTCCGACATAATTGGATCTCGAAACAAAAGTCCCTGAAAACAGAATCCAGTTGCCGCAGGATTCAATAGCCGCGTGAACCGCCGCATCCGCAGTATCCGCTATTGTGAACGTCATGCTCGAAATCATCAGCATGCGGTCTATTGTCCTATTACGGAACGGCACTGTGGATTTCCAGTCGATTCTGCTTATATCTCCCCAGTCATTAATGTCGTCTCTTGAAAGTTCATTAAGAAGCCTCCTTAAGAAAAAGACCGTTCTTACTGTGCACTCGTTGATAATCACCGGAATAGATTGCTTGCCGATTTGCATAGCAACTCCCATCTCGGTACGCAAGTCAAATTTGAGAGGAACTAATTTTCCGTCTGAATCTCTATCGGCAAGCAGCGTTCCGTTGAACAGTTTGGAAATACTAACCGAAAGTTCCTTATAACCCTTGGAATTTCGCTTGTTGAATATTGGGAGAGCAGATAGTTCTTTGACAAGAGAGACCAGCGGTCCCGGCAAGCCTGTTCCAAAACTGTCCTTCATAATTGAGCCGGAAGACCCGGCAATATCGCTTACCATGTGGAATACCCAATTTATTACACCAAACGTAATCTTCTCCGGGAAGTTTTTTCCTACCAAGGAAAGTCCGTCTTCATCAAGCTTTACAACTTTGAATGTGCCATCGACATCCGTGCCGTAAACTTTTTTGGTAAATTGCGTCAAAATTGAGCAAGCCAATCCTATTGGTGTGGGATGGTGAGAGAAGTCTCGAAGGTGGTGTTGAAGTCCGCCACCGAAGTCATTTGTTGCCTTATCTGCGGCAATGGGAAACATATTCTCTAAAAATTCTACTGCTGTTGCGGGTTCCGTTGTTTTGTAGCCTTGGTCTTCAGCAACCTTCAACACAAACTTTTCGGTTTTTTCATTGCCCCACTCATTTGCGTATTCAAGGGAAAATTCTCCGACAAATATGCTGTCTACCAAACCGGCAAGTATGCCGCTTGTGATTGCAATCGCATAATCGGCCTTATCTCCGTTGAAGGAGTATCTCTCCAGCTGCTTATTGACACGCGCAAGCGCTTCATCGAGTTCTCTGTCCGAAGGCTGCCTATTAGCCTGCAACACTGAGAGACTATCTGTACGCTTACCTTGTGTAACGTCTTTGCTTTTCGATGAACCCTTGTGCTCCACAGCGCATTCAATTTCTGCCGAAATAATCTCTTCTTCGCAAATTGTATCGGCGCTATTCATCACTTGTTTATAGGTTCCGTTCAAAATGCTCCTGAAACTGTCGGTTTTTGCCCATTCGCAGCATTCATACACTCTTGTTGCAAGGCGCGGATGCGTATCATTGCACACAATCAGCTGTTCGATCGCTTTATTGCCTTTTGTTTCATTGACAAAATCATGAAGATCTACGGCCTGCTTAATGAATTCCTCACGGTTAATGTCGGAATATCCGTGAACTCTTAAAAGAGCATCCACGGTCTTTTCCGGCTTTCCGTCACACAACGCCGCCGCTCTGTCGGCGGACAGCTCGCTGCAGCGATCCCAGAAGAGAAGAGCATTGACCAATCCCGGAGTAATAAAGAACCGGACTGCATTAATATATCCGAGGGGGCTGTCATTCAGCTTGTTGATTACTGTTTCCGCAATTGAATGATACAGATAGTGTTTACAGGCAATATGCCCGCATTCATGCGCAAGAACGCTGGAAATAAGATCCGGCGTAAGGTTTTTTACAAGCCCCGATGTCACATAAATGCAAGGATTGGTTGTTCCGATCGTTGCCGCGTTCAAATCCCGTCTCCGAATATAGTACAACTCCGGTACGTCAATGCCGAGTTTTTCGCAGACAGGCGGCAGAAGAGTGTATATCTCCGGCATTTGATTATCACTGAGCCGAATTGCCGAAGATAAATAATGGATTCTTGCTGCCTTTTCGTCAAAATTTGCGTGATAGGCTTCCACAAGCTTTAGGAATTTCGGAAACGCGTTTAGTGCCGCAAAAGCTTTGCGATCCATATCATGGATATAGCTTTCCGTTAAATACGGCATGCGGGGGTACCTCCTTTTTGCTTTATTTTTTCAGATGTCGTCTTATCGGCTCAAACGCCTTATCAACTTCATCGTCTAAAACCTCTTTGCTGAGACGACCGATTCTCATTTCGGACAGCACTTGACTTGTCGCTGCATAATTGAGCGCAACTCCCTCCGGGTCGTTACGATAGCTCACAGCGCGATTTTTACCGATGCCTATCTTGCCGGCTTCCGATACTGCGTCTATATTTGCGCCCATAAAGATAAACTGCCAGCCCTGCTCCTGATGCGCCTCAATCAGACTTTTTACCATTTTTACGGTGTACTCGCTGCTTGAATTTTCATATCCGTCGGTTGTAATAACGAATATTACATTTTCCGCCTGCAGTTCATCCGGTAAACGCTTCTGCACATTTTCGATTTTCTTAACAGTGCTGCCGATGGCATCCAACAAAGCTGTCGAGCCTCTGACAAAATAATCGTCATCTGTCAATGGCTTTACCGCCGCAATCGGAAAACGGTCGTGAATAACTTCCACCTGGTCATCGAACAGAACCGTCGTAACATTTGCCTCGCCTGCTTCTTTTTTCTGCTTGTCAAGCATGCTGTTAAATCCGCCGATTGTGTCTGTTTCCAAACCGCCCATAGAACCGCTGCGATCAATAATAAATACAAGCTCCGATAATCCTTTTTTCATATGCGCCGCCTTTCCGCCGTAATCGGCATTAAATTTATTTGGTAAGCACATATTAACAAAGGACGTTTCTAAAAAGGTCGCCTTTAAAGGGACATTTATCTTGTCAGGCAGCCTTCGCCGTAGCTTTCAAGAACTATGTTGGCAAATGTGACATTGTATTCCTTGTTCTCAAGAAGATACATGACAATTAAGTCAAATTTTGATGATGTTGACAGCGCATAACCTGCGGTCTCCAAAAGCTTTTTTGATTGTACGATATTAAGCTGCAGCGCCATGCAAAAGCATATCGCCGTTTTCTTGCTCGGAATATATTCTTCGTCACCGCGGATTTTTGAGAACAGCCGTCTGTCTATATTAGCATTTCTGTATACTTCCGAGTCTTTCAGATTTTTCTCGTCAATCAGTCGGAGCAGCATATGAGAAAAAGTTTCGCTCTGCTGCCTTAGGAAGTCATCAATTGCCGGACCTGTGCAAAAAGATGATGCAACCGGCGAGAATATTTTCCGGTTAAAAGCACCTTTACTTTGAACCGGAGCGGCACATAGAGGTTCGTCATCCTCAGCGCATTCCTCTAAGTCTATGTCATGTTCGACATAAGGAGGCCGATAATGCGCGGCAATATAGGAGTCTATATCGTTTCTCAAAGATTTTAATAGCTCTTCAATCGTTATATCCAACTGTTTATTGGTAATTTCCACATAATAACCTCCGCTTGAACAATGTAGAAAAAAGCCCAAAGCAGAATTTTAGGAAGAGTAAATTTAGCATACGCAAATTTATCAAAGAAGAAACCGCTTTGGACTTTGTAGACTATATGAATTATAGCATAGTAATGCTAAACATAAAAGGTGAAAATACTTTATGTTGATGCTTTATCAGCTTTATTTTCAACGCGTAAAGCGCAGAAAATTTATATATTTTAAGTTTTCACCTCATTATTATTTCTGTACCTTGGTCAGCAACACCGCCGTCTCGATGTTATTTGTAAACGGGAACATATCCACGGGCTGTATGCGGCGGACTTTGTATCCGTTTGCTTCAAGACAGTCGAGATCACGCGCCTGAGTTTCGATATTGCATGAAATGTAAACTATTCTTTTCGGTGATGACTTCACGAGAGAGGACAGAAATTTTTCGTCGCTTCCCGCGCGGGGCGGATCCATAAATACCACATCCGCCCGGACATTATCCTCCGCCATACGCTCCATATACTCCCCTGCGTCGGCAGACGTAAACCAACAGTTTTTTATTTTGCTGAGGCGCGCGTTGGCGATCGCATCGGTAACGGCTTCTTTGTTGATCTCTACGCCGATTACCTGCTTCGCCTTTGCAGACGCTGTAATGCCGATCGTTCCGATTCCACAGTATGCGTCAAGCACGGTTTCTTTCCCGCTAAGGTCGGCAAGCTCTATTGCTTTTTTGTATAGGATCTGCGTCTGAGCAGAATTTATCTGATAAAACGAGCTTGGCGAAATACGAAAACGATTGCCGCACAGTTCATCCTCAATATATCCGTCTCCAAAAAGCGTTTTATTTTTCGTCCCGAGAACTACGGGGCCAAAACGGTCGTTTACATTGAGCACAATTGTCGTTATTTCCGGATGAAGCTCAAGAAGTTTCTTGATAAAAGGCTTTTGAAGCTTGAATATCGGCGAAACCGCGACAAGCACAACCATTACCTGCCCTGTTTTGAAGCCGCGGCGCACAAGAATATGCCGGAGCCATCCGCTCCCGCTTCGCTCATCAAAGACGCGTATCTTGAAATCTCGGAGCATATTGCGCACCGTCAGAATAATTGCGTCGGCCGTTTCATCATCAATAAGGCACTTATCGACGTTGACAATTTTGTGCGTACCCTGTTTATAAATTCCGGAGACTATCCTGCCGTTTTCCCCGAGCCCGAACGCCGCGTGAACCTTATTGCGGTAATGGAGCGGGTTATCCATGCCTATTATATCTTCCACATGACCGAACCTGCCGAGAGTTTCAATGGCGAGGCATTGTTTATGATAAAGCTGCTCCTCGTAGCTCTTTTTCTGAAGCTGACATCCTCCGCAGTTCTTATAGTACGGGCATGGCGCGATTATCTTTGTGTTTGTTTCTGCCACGGTAATCCTCCGCGCCGTTATCCGGCAATCATTTTCTTGTTATTTTGCCATTTACCGCGCTTATAATAAATTACAAGCGCAATATCCGTTACGACCCATGAGCTGAGATAGGCAAGGCACATCGCCTCGAGAGTTTTGAAATAGGCGAATACGGTCGCCATATACAAAATGCGGAATAAACATATTCCCAAACCAATAATGATTACCGGCTTGACGGCATCCCCCGCGCCGCGAAGCACAGCGGAAATAACTTCGATAACAGTCCATGTAAAATAGAACGGAACAAAGAATATAAGCATACGATATGTTGTACCGACAACGGCGCCGTCATCCGTAAGTATACCGAGAAGCGGCTTGGAAAGGAGCATTATAAGCGCGCTGACGACAATGGTAATGCTTTCAGAGAGAATAAACCCCTGCTTTACGCAGAGTTTCACTCTGTCCATTTTTCCGGCACCTATATTCTGCCCGATAAACGTGGTTATCGCAGAGCCCATGGCATTGCTTACCGCCCAATACAGGCCGTCTATCTTGCTTGTCATTGCCCATGAAGCGACAACAACCGTTCCAAGCGTATTTACGCCTATCTGTATGACCATGTTGGACACCGAATACATGGAGGCCTGAAGCCCCGAGGGTATCCCTATCTTCATCATTGCGCCAAAGTAATGCCCGCGAAGTCTGAAATTTGAAAAGGACAGCTTATAAGGCGCGTCCGTCTTCGCAAGCTTCACCGTCAAAAGCGTCATGTTGATTATCTGAGCCAGCACGGTGGCGATCGCAACGCCGGCAACACCCCAACCGAAGAAAAGAACAAACACGAAATCCATTATTATGTTGGAAATGCATCCGACAAGCATAAATATGAACGGACTGTATGAGTCCCCAACAGAGCGAAGAACGTTCGATTCCATATTCAGCACAAGGATGAACGGAACACCGGTAAAGTAAATACGGAGATACACGAGAGAGGATTGAATGGTATCGTCCGGTGTTCTCAGCAGCTTCAGCATTTCCGGCGCGGCAATAATCCCGACCACAGCGAGGATAACGCCCATCAGCAGGCATACGGCGATTGCGTTTCCGGAAGCCTTTTGCACGTCTTCTTCCTTTCCGGCGCCGTATATCTGCGCTATAACGACAGCCGCTCCAGTTGTCAGCGCGACAAAGAAGCCTATGATCAAATTTATTATCTGTGCGGCGCTTCCGCCGACCGCCGCAAGGGCAACAGTGCCTACGTATTTCCCGACAACAAGACCGTCGACAGCATTATAAAGCTGCTGAATACAAGTTCCCGCCGCAATCGGCAGGAAAAACACAATGAGCTTTTTCCATACCACGCCTGTGGTCAGCTCTTTACCGTTATCGTTCATTATTCTTCTTCAAACCACCTTAATGCAAGCTGAGGAAGCGCAGAGGCAAGTTTCGGAATGCTCCAACCCGCCGTATTTATCGAAATATCAAAGCTCTCGCTGTCTCCCCATGCTTTTCCCGTGAGAATTTCTCTCGTCTGCGAACGTCCCTTATCGATTCTCAAAATGTTCTTTTTGACCTCGCGTTCCGAAAGCCTCTCCCCTTCCGGTTTCTTTTCCTCGAAGCGCATACATCTTGCGATTCTGCTGCTCATATCCGCGCAGACAAAAATTCTCAGGGGCTTATAATCACTTAAAATAATATCCGCATCTCTGCCGACGATTATGCAATCGTTCCCCGAGGATGCGATATCCTCAATTATTTTTCTCTGTTTTATCAGCAGTGTGGTTTTCATCCCGGAAGTATATTGTCTCTGTGAAAAGCTGCTTCGGAAGGTTATAGGCAGGGTATTCCATTCATGGTTTGTAAGAATGCGATCGATATACTCCTTGTCAAGTCCTTCATCGCTTGAGAGTTTTTCAATGATCTCTCTGTCATAATAATCCCAGCCGAGAACATCGGACATACGCTTACCGAGCTCTCTGCCTCCGCTGCCGAATTGTCTGCTTATTGTAATTATTCTCATCTTTTCACCTCATCGATATTATTTTATTCATTTGCTTTTATCTGCTTTGATTGACGCATTATATGCCTCGCGAACAGCCTTGGAAAGCTGATCCGAGCAGGAGGTCTGACGTACGCCGCACTGAACGCCGCTCAATTTGCTTTCGATCTCCCCCACCGTACTTCCTTCCAAAAGGATGGAGATGGCTTTGAGATTTCCGTTGCATCCGCCTGTAAAGTGAATGTTATGGACCACATCCCCGTCCAAATCGAAGCTTATAATTTTGGAACATGTATTTTTTGTGTAATAATCGTAATGAAACATCTTATAACTCCTTAAATAATATTTATAAAAATGAAGTAAATTTAGGATACAGAGCTGTCCGCGCGCCGAGCTTTGAGAATCGAAACAAGCGATATTGTAT
>CAVHIP010000002.1:30624-62855 GCA_963636125.1 Oscillospiraceae bacterium
TTTTTTGTGTAATAATCGTAATGAAACATCTTATAACTCCTTAAATAATATTTAATTAGGCGAAGCGAATTCAGGACACCGAGCTGTCGGCATGCCGGGCTTTGAGAATAGAAACAAGCGAGATTGAATTCGTTATGGTAGCAGCAATGTCAAACGGAAGAGTCGCAAAATTGTTGATCGAGAAATCAAATACTGCCCACATAAGCTGAGATGCAATAATGATTATCTTCAAAAGAACCATATTTTCGCTGTCCATAAACCATGTAAAAATACACGCGGCAATAATCGGAAGCCACATAATCACACCGGTGCTTTCCGATGCTAATGTCAGACCGACCTGCAAGGCAATGAAAACGAGTTTGCTCCAAACGGTCATTTTGAATTTCAGGCAGAAAATGTTCCTCATCATGGTGACGATATTCGCAATAAAGCCGGAAAAACCGCCGAGGATGTAATTACCCAAAGCAAAAATGGCATTGAAAAAACATTGCACGGTCAAAAATTTATTTTTATTTTTTATAAGCCCCATCAGCATCATAATAATTGAGCCCACAAAACAAATTGCATTCCCGAGAATAATTGTGTTCACCGTTTCTCTTCGTCCCTCTTTCCTTTTTAATAGTTGTTCACGTAAACACATCGATTGGCAAACGTTCGTTTACTTGTACTGAATTAAAAATTATTTACGCTTTTAACGATATATTCAGCCGGTTAACGACCGTTTACTTCGCTTTTTGCTATCGTCTTTTACTTGGTAAACGCTGTCTTGTATTCGGACAGCTCTCCACGGATATCTTTGCACATTATTTCTTTTATCTGCGTTTTGTCGTAATCGCAGCTGAAAAGGTAATAAAGCTTTGCTATTGCCGCCTCGGTTGTTATATCAAAACCGCTTACGGCGCCCGCTTCTTTTAATTGTGCACTTGTCTCATATGTGCCGATCGATACAGTTCCCTGCGGGCATTGAGAGCATACCACCATAATCGTTCCGTTTGCCGAGGCTTTCCTGATAATCGGCAGAAGCGCCTCGCCGCTGTCGGGAATATTGCCGGCGCCGAATGTTTCAAGAACAATGCCCTTTAAGCGTTCTGTCATTATTGAATCAAACAGCTCAAATTGGATTCCCGGAAACACTTTTATAACTCCTATAGGGACGTTTTTAAGCTTTCGGAGCATAAAACTGCCTTCTTCCGGTTTTCGCAGAATCTTGCTGTTGTATTTTATGCTTATTCCGACATCCGCAAGAGACGGGCAGTTAGGAGATGCAAAGGCGATCATTTCGTCGGCGGAATATTTTATTGCCCTATTTCCGCGCAAAAGTTTGCCGCCAAAGTATAGGCACACTTCTTTTACTTCACTGTCGGCCGCTATCATCATGGCCGTGATAAGATTATCTCGCGCATCATTTCTTATTTCGCAAAGCGGAATTTGCGAGCCCGTGAGGATAACAGGCTTGCTGTTATTTTCAAGCATGAAGGAAAGCGCAGATGCGGTATAAGCCATTGTATCCGTACCGTGGAGAATAACAAAGCCGTCATAATTCGCATAATTTTCGCTTATTACACACCCTATTTTATTCCATTCGTTCACGGCAACATTTGATGAATCGAGCAGAGGCTCTGTGCTTATAATATCCCATGCCGGCATTTTTTCGGAGTGCAACTCGGGTATTGAATCAAGCAGATCATAAAACGATTCTTTTCCCGGAGCGTATCCCCTTTTCGACGCAATCATTCCGATTGTACCGCCTGTATATGTAATCAAAATCTTTTTTCGCATACAAATCACACCTTTAATTTTTATTATAGACCTTATATCCGTTTCCTGCAACATCGGCTGATACCAAAAAAATAATGCGACGAGATAAAACTCATTCGCATTATTGTAAACAAAAGCGGATTATTTTGAAAGCTCTTTTCTGCGTTTTTCAAGCATTTCTTCAAGCTGATCAATAAGCTCCGGCGTAACTCCTTCATATCTGATAAGCGCTGAAAAAATATTTGGAAGCCCCGCCTGACCGCAGTAGGAAAACACCTTAGAACTATAATAATCTTCTCCGCTGATATTGGCGGCATAGACGCGGCCATAGGTCTTTCCACTCTTAGCAAAACCTGCTGCAACTATCGCTTTCTTCTTCATAAGTCCGTTCAAAAGGATATGAACGGAACTGTCTTTCCAAGTCTTGTCAGACGAATACTTCAATATTTCACCGCGAGTTAGAGGTCTGTTTTCCTTCCAAATCACATTCATGATTTCAAGTTCGCTTTTTGTTAGTTCCATAGTTATCTCCGCTCCTTGTCATCAGATATTGTTTTTATAAATAAAATAATATTGCTTTTCTTTTGCTTATGATAGTTTATTATACACTTTATTCGGTTTTTTATCAATAGTCCGCTGTGAATAACTTATGAATTTTAGACACTTTTTTGTTAAAATTCAAATGCTGACAATTCCCCTACTGCTGCGGTTGCGGTAAAGATTTTACCCGATCCGTGAAAAATAATTCAGAAAGAAATGCCCAAAAGCTTTGCTAACGGCAAAAGAATAATCGGCATAAAAATGGCAGGGATCATATCCCCTATATTTATGCGTTCGCTTCTTATCTCAAGCATATTTATTGCCATACCGATAAAAACAGGTCCGCCTGTCGCAGACATCTCGGTTATAACGTCCTGTGTAAGAAACGGCTGAGCTATGCCGGCAAGCAGCGTTATAGCTCCTTGAAAGACAAATATAGGAATGGCGGAAAAAATAACTCCGGAACCCATAGCCGCAGAAAACGCAATCGAACTCGTAAAGTCCATTACGCTTTTTGTAAGCAAAATACTGTAATCTTTATTCAGACCGGCCTGAATTGAACCGAGTATTGCCATCGTACCTACGCCGAAAAGTAATGTTGCCGTAACAAATGCATCCCCGAAACGCCCCTTAGCCAGACCGGCTTTCTCAAGCTTGGATTTAAGCTTGTCGCCCGAATTGTTGATTTTTTCGTCCAGCTTCAGCGCCGTACCAATTACGGTGCCGATGACGCAGCAGATTACCACAATAAGAATGCTGCTTGTTCCGACAGCTCCCTGAATACCAATAATCGCCGTTATCATCGCCATGCAGGTCATTATGCCCTTTGTATATCTTTCATTTATCTTGCCGCCGAAAGCAGTTCCGATTATACCGCCGAGTATAATTGCAACCACATTAATAATTGTTCCTATCATTATCTCACTCCCATCCAATAGACGTATATTATTTTCCTTTTAATGATTTGTCAATGTTTTTTTAAGCTTACATAAATGATTTACAAATTTCGCTTCGGAGTATATAATCCATTTAATGCAACAATATCCAAATACCGCTGTCATTCTGTGCAGCGCTGACTTAAACAGTTCAAACAAATAATCATCCTAAAATTCGCACGGAGGGAAAATGCAACCTAAGCTTTTTTTGACCGGTCCGTCAGGACTCGGAAAAACAAAAATAATAAAAAACGCTCTCGGAAATTCGTTCGCATTCGCCGGAGGATTTATTACTAAACGCATAACAAATGAAACCGGAACTGTCATTGGATATGATCTGCTTCCGCCTGCTGCCGACTCCGAAATTTCTTATTGCGCCGCTTCGAGATTCCTGGACTGCACATGTACTCCGCCAAAAGCAAACACCGAGGTTTTCAGAAAAGACGGCGTTCGGCTGTTAAGAGAAGCTGAATATTACTCTTTCTCCGTAATTGATGAACTGGGCGGTTTTGAATTGCTTATTCCTGAATTTCGTTCTGCTCTTTCTGATTTCCTTTCTTCCCCTTTCCCATGCATAGGTGTTTTTAAGGGGGTTTCCGAATGTGAAAATCTCAGACATAGCTTGGGCCTAACCGATAGATTTCTTACATGCAGACAACAAATTTTATCTGCCATGCAAAGTTTTGACGGTATAAAAATAATAGAATTAGCCGGAAAAAATGATGATGTAGCAATACTTGCCGTCAATGACTGGTGCAAAGAATTTGTGGAATAATACTGTAATATAAATTGACATATTAATTGCAAATACACGCTGCACTCTATGATAAGCAAATTAAAAATGCTCGATTAAAGTTTTTATCGAGCTTCAGTATGAAGTATTGTCGGAGGGTTTATATGAGTATCCCGGAAGAAGAAATTATTTGGCACGACCATGGCGACGGTGTTATGCACTGCCATTCTCACAGCCATACACATACTCAAACAAAAGCCGTTATCAACAGGCTTTCAAGAGCCATAGGGCATCTTGAGTCCGTAAAAAGGATGGTTGAATCCGGCCGAGACTGCACCGAAGTTCTTTTGCAGCTTGCGGCTGTTCGCTCCGCGCTCAACAGTACGGCGAAGGTGATATTAAAAGACCATCTTGAGCATTGCATCTCCGACACCGAGGTTGATGCAGCCGAGCAGCTTAAAGCATTGAACGATGCAATCGATAAATTCATGTCATAAAGCCGCTTCTTTTTGTATTTTGCTTTTTCTTGCGTTCCTCATCAATTGCAAGTTCTAAAAGTTCCTTGTGGGTGTTCCTTATTGCAATATTTATTGCCGCGCCGCAACAAAAAACAAGGCAGCAATAATAAAGCCACAGCATCAAAAGAATCAAAGAAGCCAAAGAGCCGTACACGAGAGAATAGCGCGCGGATTTCGAAATAAAAATCGCGAAAATATAGCTTGCCGCAACAAGAGCCGCAGTTGTAATCAAACTTCCTGTCACGATGCCGTACATATCGGTTTTTCTCCGGCAACTCCCGAAAATGCAGCAAATGAGGACAAAGAAAATACCGGCAAGAAGAATATAACGCAAATATCTCCAACTACTGCTAATATCAAAAAAAGGGATATATTTGTTAACCGTGTCTATAAAATCTTTGCCTGTAAACATTACGATTACCGCAAAATATACGGCAATAAGCAGAACAATCGACAGCACAAAGCTGATCAGATAATCCCAAAGGCCACGAAATCTATTGCCGCCCTGCATATTCCCTATTGTTCCGCTGAGTGTTCTTACAGTGCCGGAAGCCGTTGATATGAGGAGTATTATGCCGCCCATCATCATCGCTTGACTGTTATTTTTTGCGACATATTCGGCAAATTCGCTGATAAGCTGCACTGTATCTTCAGCCAATACTCCGTCTGCAAGCTCTATAATGCGCATTAGTTTTTCGTAACTGTTACCAAGCAGTGTATAAAGGCAAATCAACAACGGAAAAAATGAAAGCGTTACCTGATACGACAGCGCCGCCGCGCACACTGCTAACCTATTTTCATAAACACTTTTATTTTTCTCATAATATTGTTTTCTTTCACAACATTCCCCCGCACATGTCATGCTTGTGCGGGGGAATAATTCTCATAATATTATTTTATTGCTGTCCGCGTAATAATGTCTTGCTGCCTTTATTTTCCGTTAGCATTAAAAATCTTAAAAATGCTGTCAAAAGGATCTTCGCCTTGCGCATCCTCGTTTTTCGGCGCAGTCTGGCGTTCGACGGCAGGTGCAACATTCAGCGGAGGCGGCGCAATTGTTGAGGATGATGTGGCATTAAAAGGAGCTTTCTCCGCAGTGCCGGCAAACAGAGTTGAATTTCTCTCTTTGGGTTGAACGGGTTTAATTACAGAAGCGGCATTGCTCGCCGAACTATCCGAAGAGGAGACAGAAGAAGAAACGGGTGATTCCTCAAAACCTGTCGCAATGACTGTAACTCTGATTTCATCCTGCATCGACTCATCAAATGTTGCGCCGAAAATAATGTTGGCATCGGGATGCGCGGCTTCCTGCACAAGATTTGCCGCAGTCTCAACATCCTCGAGATCCATATCCTCAGATCCGGTAATATTGATAAGCACACCGCGCGCACCGTTGATGGACGTCTCCATAAGCGGGCTTGCAACTGCCATCTTTGCAGCGTCTTCAGCTTTGCCTTTGCCCGCGGCATGGCCAACGCCCATATGAGCAAAGCCTGCATCCTTCATAATGCATGTAACATCGGCAAAGTCAAGATTGATAAACCCGGTATTTTTAATAAGATCGGAGATGCTTGTAACTGCCTGATGCAAAACGTCATCTGCAATCTCAAATGCGTTTGCCAGCGTAACCTTTTGATCCGTAGCATATTTAAGTCTGTCGTTCGGAATAATAAGGAGAGAGTCAACCTTTCCGAGCAGATCCTTAATGCCGGCGTTTGCCTGGTCCATACGGCGCTTCCCTTCAAATTTGAAAGGTCTCGTTACAACGCCGACTGTAAGAATTCCGGCTTCGCGGCATATTTCCGCAACTGTAGGAGCAGCGCCGGTACCGGTTCCGCCGCCCATACCGGCAGTAATGAACACCATGTCCGCGTCTTCAATTGCCTTGGCAATATTATTGCGGCTTTCTTCGGCCGAACGTTTGCCGACTTCCGGGTCTGACCCTGCGCCTTGACCGTGGGTCATTTTCTCGCCGATCTGGAGCTTCTGATTGGCGTTTGAAATAGCAAGCGCCTGTTTATCCGTGTTGATTGCAATAAACTCAACACCCTGAGTTCCGGCTCTCACCATTCTGTTTACAACGTTGTTGCCGGCGCCGCCGACACCAACCACTTTTATTGTTACCACATTTTCCGGACCTGCTTCGGCTTTGAAGTCCATATTTTTGCCTCCCTGTCTGATAAGTAAACCTTTTTCTTTGGATAACACAACATAATCAAAGCTGAAGTGCCTTGCGGATACTGACGTTGCTCAATTATGCGTCGTTGCCCTTATCTTAGGTAATAATCAATAAAATGTCTTATATATTCTATTACATTTTTTCTTTTTGGTCAATAGCTATTTGCATTTTTCAGATACAAATTGTAAGCAAAATGTAACTTCACTCATTCTGACATAAAATGCGCCGTTGATCCGTCAGACAAATCTATAAGCCCGATGTCTTCCGCACCAAGTTTTCCGACAACATTTACAAGCATACCGAATTTATACTCGATATCAGAAGAAGTTCCTAATTTCACAGTGTATCTTCCATCGTAATTCAATCGGACATCATTTGTATCCGTGATATCTACAAGAGAAATATATGATGTAAGTCCTCTTTCCTGTATCTGATACAAAATTTCCGCCAGTTGCTCCACAATCGCAGTATTTCCATCGGCGGTGGTAAGCTGCTCTCCAATCAAAAGTGTTCCGGGATCAATTCCGTCCACCTGTATAAGCTGATCTGTTTCGCCGTCTGCCGCTTTGCCGAGGACCTTGCAATTATGGTCTAAAGTCCATTTTTCATCGCCTAACTTAATATAAGCAAGCGCAGTGCTCTCAACAACCTCAATTGTAACTTTGTTCGGAAGTTTTCTTACAACGGTCACTTCTTCGATATACGGCAACTTTGCGAAAACCCGACTGATAGCAACAAAACGGTCAAAAAAGAACAAATTGTCTCCCTGTTCGATGTCAATAGCCCGAATAATTTCTTCATCCGTATAATGTGTATTTCCTGTAACCGCAATATCCGATACGCGGAAGAAGACGCTCATCACAAAAATAATCGCAACTATAACAACGATGAACATAAGCGGCGCACTGATGCTGCTGTGTCGCTTGGGTTTGATGAAATCCCCGCGTTTATCGGCCGGCGGTTGTGTTGAATGGTAATTTGGCATGCTCCGTCCTTTCAATATTCAAAAGTACTCTTATAAATACTTATAAATAAGCAGAGCTTTTCTAAACAAGCTGCGTCATAATACCTTAAAATTTTCTCGTCTATTGCTCTTGCCGCATTATGTGGTACTGTCTTAGTTTTTATTTGCCAGTTCGACAACAACCTCGCATATTCTATCCACGGCGTTCTCAACTGCAAGCGTCTTCATCGACTCCGACATTTTTTTCAAAGCTGCATCATCCTTGGCAAGACTGCAGACATCTTCAAAAAAAGCCTCACAGTCCAGCTCGTTTTCAAGATATACTTTTGCGCCCCCGGCATTTTCAAGAACACGAGCATTATGCTCCTGATGATTATTTGTAACATTCGGTGAAGGAACGATCACCGCCGGTTTGCCCATATAACAGAGCTCTGCAAGAGTAGATGCTCCTGCCCTGCACATAATCAGATCGGCCGCGGCCATCACCTTGGGCATATCGTAAATATACTCGCGTACATCCGCTCCCTGAATGACTTTGCCGGAACTTTTTTCATTAAGCTTTGAAGTAAATTCTTTGAAATACCTTTTTCCTACAGAATGGATGATATTGAAGCTTCCGTCCATTCTGTCGCTGCAAAGAAGTTCTGTTACGACATCGTTCATATGTCCGGCGCCGAGGGATCCCCACACGGAAACAATGAGCGGTTTTTTTTCATCAAGTCCAAGCTCAACCTTCGCCTGCTCTTTTGAAAAATTGTCAAACTGCCCTCTGACCGGCGTTCCGGTTACCTCGACTCTATCCGGGTGACGATAGTGCGCCACACTGTCAGAAAATCCAACCATAATACGCTCTACCCTATCGGCAAGCATTTTAGTCGTAAGTCCCGGAACGGCGTTGCTTTCATGCACAGCGCACGGAATCCCCAAGTCTTCAGCTGCAATAATGACCGGATAGCAAACATAACCGCCTGTCCCGATAACAACGTCGGGTTTGTATTCACGTATAATTTTTTTCGCCTCTCGGATTGAAACGGCAACGTTTTTTATTGTTTCTATATTATGTCTGAGAGCTTCAACATCATGACCGCGACTGATATTCGTAACAGTGAGAGTACGTATATTATAACCTTCGCGCGGAACAAGTTCGGTCTCCATATGACCGTTTGCTCCGATAAATAACACATCGCAATCCGGTATAAGTTCTTTAAGTCTGCCGGCAACGGCAATAGCGGGGTTTATATGACCCGCGGTTCCCCCACAAGTAAGGACAACTTTCATATCAATGTCCCTTTCCTATCAGTTGTTAAATCAGCAATTAAGGCAATAACCCATTAACCCATAGCGCGCAGAAGCTATGTTCAAAAGCTGTTTTGCAAAAATAAAAAGTCGGCAAGGCGGGCGCTTTGTAAAGCAGGTTGCCACCTCCCCGACTTGATAAATACTCTTAAATGCAAAATCGTTGATATATCCCCAAAAATGATATAACAGAAAAAACAAGAGATATGCCGGTAAAAAGAACAAACAGTTCTTTCTCTTTCCATTTTTTCCCGGTCCATCCGCCCATCTCAAGATGATGGTGCAACGGGGCCATTCTGAAAACTCTCTTCCCGTGAGTAAGCTTAAAATATGTAATCTGAATAATGTCCGACAATGTCTCAACAATAAAGATGATACCCAATGTGATAAGTATCATCGGCATATCATACGCAAAGGCAAGAGCCGAAATCGCTCCGCCCAAAAACAATGAACCTGTATCGCCCATAAAAACCTTCGCAGGATTAAAATTATAGACGAGAAAACCAATAAGACCGCCAACCATGCCGGAGGCAAAGATTCCGAGCTCTGAGTAATTTTTACCCCAAAGCAAAGACACCGCCACAAAAAACAAAAATACGGGTGTTGATGTTCCGGCTGCCAATCCGTCAATTCCGTCGGTAATATTAACCGCATTTACTGTTCCGACTATAATAAATGCCGCAAACACAAAATACAGCCATTCGGGCATGATAATTGTGACATTGAAAAAAGGAATATAGAGATTAGGCGTAAGATAACCGGTTTCTTTCATCAAAAGGACAAAAACCAATGCCGCAATCAGTTGGAGAATGAATTTGGTTTTTGCGGTCAAGCCGAGGTTCCTGTTGTTTTTCAGCTTTTCCCAATCATCAAGAAAACCTATTGCGCCGAATACAAGCGCAAACAGCAGCACAAAAATATGAACGTAATTGCCATGCAGCATACCTTCAAAGCCGACCGTAAGGCAAACAAATGTCACAGCTCCGATAAAAATAACCCCGCCCATAGTGGGAGTACCGCTTTTGCTCATATGCCATGTAGGCCCGTCAGGTCTAATTTCCTGCCCTGCTTTTTGCCTTCTCAGCCACGGGATATAATATTTTCCAAACGCCGTGGCAAACAAAAACGCCAGCACAAAGGCGCAAATCAGCTTTATAATCATATTCGCTCCATATGCCGCATTCACTTCACGGCATGTTTTCTTTTCTCAAGCCACTCAGCCACTATCTCGCGTTCATCCATGTGGTGTTTCTCGTGCCCAACAACCTGATAGTCTTCGTGTCCTTTACCGGCTAATAATATTACATCACCTGAGGCTGCATTGTCAATAGCCCAATGAATAGCTTCCACTCTGTCACATATAACTTTTTTCGGCGTACGCTTGTTTTTCATTCCCTCAACTATTTCTCGAATTATTTCTTCCGGCTCCTCGGTTCGCGGATTGTCGCTTGTTACAATAACAAGATCCGCATTATCCGACGCAATTGCGCCCATTATAGGACGTTTTGCCTTGTCGCGGTCACCTCCGCATCCGAACAAAGCTATAAGCCGCCCCTTAGTAACCGGTCTTAGTGTTCTTAAAACATTTTCAAGAGCATCCGGCTTATGGGAATAGTCAATAACAATCGAATAATCTCCGTCGGTCGGAACAAGTTCTACTCTGCCTTTCACGCCTTTTGCGCTCTCAAGAGCATCTGCGCAATCTGCCAGGCTCACCCCCAAAGACATACACACGGAAATGGCGCCTAATGCATTGTGAACCGAGAACAGGCCGGGTATACCGAGCCTGACCAGAGCGAGCTCATTGCCGCATACAGCTGCGAAACGCACTCCGTTTGCATTGAGACGAATATCCTTAGCCGTTAGATCTGCATCATTCTTTTCAGCTGAAAAACTTCTTATCCGGCATGTCTCGTCTGAGCACATAAAATCAAACCACTTGTCGTCTTTGTTAACACACGCGACTGAGCATTGAGAAAACAGTTTTTTCTTTGCCGCAGCGTAATTTTCCATGGTTCCATGCAGATCAAGATGATCCTGCGAAAGATTAGTATATTCGGCAACATCATAATGAATGCCGGCAACTCTCTCCATCTCAAGGGAATGAGAGGACACTTCCATAACGACATGAGTGCATCCCGCGTCTGCCATGCGCCTGAAAAGGCCCTGTAATTCCAGACTTTCTGGCGTGGTCATTTCGCTGTGAATAAATTCAGCGCCAATCATATTGCCATTTGTACCTATTAATCCTACCTTAGCGTTCAACTTTTTTTCAAGGATATGCTTGATAAGATAGCTTGAAGTGGTTTTTCCGCTGGTGCCGGTAATTCCGATCATCTTCATTTCCGAAGCCGGATTGCCGTAAAAATTGCCGCTTATAAAAGCAAGGGCACGTCTGCAGTCGTCCGTAAGAATATACGGAATATCAATTTGAGGCGCCACACTGCACACAACAACAGCCGCCCCGTTTTCCGCCGCCATAGGAATAAATTTATGTCCGTCTGTAGTAAGGCCTTTTATTGCTACAAAAATATCACCGGTTTTTGTCAGCTTTGAATTATAGCTGATACCGGAAATCTCACAGTCAGGATCTGCAGTGCTTTTAATCACATGTACGTTTTTTAATAATTCTTTAAGTTTCATTCCGCTGTCCTTTCAATTAGCTACATGCTTGCACATACCATCCGCCGCGGAATGCGTTTCAAGCACAATACCTTTTTTATTATACCATTCCGGTCAAGATTGAAAGCTCAAAATACTAGCGAGAATTTTTTTACAAAACAGAGAGCTTACACTCTCTCCGCAACACGTAGCTTTGCGCTTCTTGCTCTCGGATTATTCTCTATTTCCTCTGCCGTAGGAAGAATCGGCTTTCTTGTGACCGATTTCAACGTTTTCACAAATCCGCAAGTGCATACGGGCGCTTCTCTTGGACAGGTACAGCCGTTTTCTCTTACGGTAATGCCGCTTTTTACAATTCTATCCTCAAGCGAATGAAAGCTGATGACGCAAAGCCTTCCGCCGATATTAAGCTTATCGGGCGCGGTCTCCATCATCCGAGCTATTGCTCCGAGTTCGTCATTTACAGCTATCCTTATGGCCTGAAAACAACGCTTAGCCGGATGCTGTTTTTCTCTGAGCGCAGCAGCCGGCAAAGCGGATTTTATTATACCGACAAGCTCAAGAGTGGTTTCAACCGGTTTTTCCGCGCGATACTTCACAATTGCGGCGCTTACTCTGCGGGCGTATCTTTCTTCGCCGTATTCCCAAAATATCCTGTTCAGTTGTTCTTCAGTGTATCCGTTGACAACATCGCTTGCTTTGATCGAATCTCCGGTGTCCATACGCATATCAAGCGGAGCATCACTCATATACGAAAATCCGCGCTCTGTCTCATCGAGTTGAGGCGAGGATACGCCCAAGTCAAAGAGCATTCCGTCGACTCCGGGTAATCCGAGATCTTCAAGAATTTCTGCCGTATCGCTGAAATTGCCGTGAATAAGCGTAACCCTTTCGCCGAAAACATCAAGCTTTTTTCCTGCGCGTTCTATCGCAGATTCATCTCTGTCAATGCAGATAAGCCTTCCGTCTGTCAGTCTTGATGCAATCTCATACGAATGTCCGCCCATGCCCATGGTCCCGTCGACATAGATGCCGTCCGGCTTTATATTCATATTTTCAATGCACTCATTCAGTAAAACCGAAACATGTTTTGGCTCTCTCATCAAAATTCAAGCTCCTCCATAACTTCCGCAATATTTTCCGGAGTTGTTTCGACTTTGAATACCTCGTTCCATGCTTCGCTGTCCCAAATCTCCGCGTGGTTATTACAGCCTATTACCGACACATTTTTTTCAAGGCCGGCAAATTCACGCAAATTTTGCGGGATCAAGGTCCTTCCCTGACTGTCAAGCTCGCAGCGCGCAGCATGAGCAAAAAGCGGACGCATCCTGCGCTGCTTGACATACGGCATTTCGCTCACCTTATCGGAAAGCTTCTGCCAATTTAAGCTGTTATATGCGCAAAGACATTTGTCCATTGAAATCGTTATATAAAAAACATCTCCGAGTTCTTCCCTGAGTTTTGCGGGAATAAAAATACGCCCCTTATTATCCAAAGAATGCTGATATTCCCCCGTCATTCATTTGCCCTCCATTCAGTGGGTAATCTCTCCATTTTCTTCCATTTTTCACCACCTCAATTATATGTTTATTATAAATAAATTGCAAGGAATTTAATTTGTCTTTTTTTGTCTTTTTTTGTCTTTTTCTCAACGGCAGAAAAGGCGATACGGCAGTTCGAGAAAGTTCATATCTCCCTTACAGGTTTTTTCGGTTTGATTTTAAGATGCGGCGGCATATTTCTAATCAGCAACACGCACTATGTCACTTACGGCTATAGCAAAAGAATGCGTGCCGAAGGTTAACTGCCCACCATGGCAAAGGGCTTAAAGAGGCAGACTAACAACAATCATCGCGAGCGATGTTTTCATAAAAAATCGGCACCTGCGCAAACAGATGCCGATTTGCAATTCTAAGCGATATATTTATAAAATTCAGCGGATTAGTACATGCCGCCCATATCGGGAGCTGCAGGCGCTGCGGGAGCTTTCTCGGGAATATCCGCAACGAGGCTTTCGGTTGTGAGAACCATTGCGGAAACAGAGGAAGCATTCTCAAGAGCGCTGCGGCAAACCTTTGTAGGATCTACGATGCCCATCTCAACCATGTCGCCGTACTTGTCGTTTGCGGCGTCATAGCCATAATTGGTATTCTCGCTGCTGTAGACATTGTTGAGAATAACTGCGCCTTCATTGCCTGCGTTGAAAGCAATCTGCATGATAGGAGTTTTAAGAGCCTTAGCAACGATTGCAGCGCCGGTCTTCTCATCGCCGGAGAGAGTCTCGGTGAGCTTGTCGGCAGCCTTGGAAGCGAGGACATATGCGGTTCCGCCGCCGGGTACGATGCCTTCCGCAACAGCGGCGCGAGTAGCGTTAAGCGCATCTTCGATGCGAAGCTTCTTTTCTTTCATCTCGGTTTCGGTTGCAGCGCCGACCTTTATGACAGCAACACCGCCGCTGAGCTTTGCAAGACGTTCCTGAAGCTTCTCACGGTCATAGTCGGATGTTGTGGTGGAAATGGCGTGCTCGATCTGGCCGATACGTGCCTTTATGTCGGCAGCATTGCCGGCGCCATCAACGATAACGGTATTCTCTTTGGTAACCTTGACCTGATGCGCCTGGCCGAGCATACTGATATCTGCATCCTTAAGCTCCATGCCGAGATCGGAGGAGATAACCTGTCCGCCGGTAAGAATTGCGATATCCTGAAGCATTTCCTTACGTCTGTCGCCGAATCCGGGAGCCTTGACGCATACACATGTGAATGTGCCGCGGAGTTTGTTGAGGATGATGGTGGCAAGGGCTTCGCCTTCAATATCCTCGGCAATTATAAGGAGCTTGCGGCCGGCTTTGACTATCTGCTCAAGCAGAGGGAGAATATCCTGAATGTTGGAAATCTTCTTGTCGGTGATGAGGATAAGAGCATCATCAATAACAGCTTCCATCTTATCCATATCGGTTGCCATGTAGGGAGAGAGATAGCCGCGGTCAAACTGCATGCCTTCAACTACATCGCTGTAAGTCTCTGCGGTCTTGGACTCTTCAATGGTGATAACGCCGTTCTGGCTGACCTTTTCCATAGCTTCGCTGATAAGAGAGCCGATAACTTCATCGCCGGAAGAAATCGTGCCGACACGGGCGATGTCATTTGCTCCGCTGACAGGCTGAGAAGCGGCTTTAATGGCTTCGACGGCTGTCGTTGTCGCCTTCTGGATACCCTTTCTCATGACCATGGGATTGGCGCCGGCGGCAAGGTTTTTAAGGCCTTCGTTGATCATCGCCTGCGCAAGAATGGTAGCGGAAGTTGTACCGTCACCGGCAACATCGTTGGTTTTCGTGGAAACTTCCTTTATGAGCTGCGCGCCCATATTTTCGAAAGCGTCCTCAAGCTCTATTTCCTTTGCGATGGTGACACCGTCATTGGTAATGAGAGGAGCACCGAACTTTTTGTCAAGAACAACGTTTCTGCCCTTAGGGCCGAGAGTTATTTTTACTGTATCCGCAAGCTGGTTTACGCCGCGTTCAATCGCTTTTCTTGCTTCTTCGCCGTATATTATCTGTTTAGCCATAATTATAACCTCCAACTATTGTGATATGAAAAAACTAAATTATTCGAGAACCGCGAGAATATCGCTCTGACGGACTATTGTATATTCAACATCGTCGAGCTTGACTTTTGTTCCGGTATACTTACCGACAAGAACATTCTGTCCTGCGGAAACTATCATTTTTACTTCGTTGCCGTCAACCATTCCTCCGGGACCGACCTCGACTACTTCATATACTTCGGGCTTTTCCTGAGCGGAAGCGGTGAGAAAAATACCGGAAGACGTGCGCTCTTCGGCGGCGTTCTGTTTTAAAACAACTCTGTCTGCCAAGGGTTTTAATTTCATAATATATACCTCCAATTTTTATTAACAAAGTTCAGCATCGTTAGCACTCAAAACATTCGAGTGCTAACGATGCTTATAATAACACAAATTTTCTATTTTGCAAGAGGTATATTCAAAAAAATGCAAGCAAATTTATTAATTTTTTATTACAAATCTTATTGAAACATCAAAAAGTACGGATATAATCACACATTGTCAGTGTCAAAAAATTTCATTCCGACAGGGACAACAAGGTTAAGCGCATGCGGAACAAGCCGCATTTTTACATTTTTTGCGAACATTGCCTCTCCGTCCACATTGATGACGTTTTCTTCCTCAAAGTCAATGCTTATTTCAGTACCGTGAAGATGTGTGGCGTATTGGGGAAGTTCATCGGCTTTTCCTGCCGCATATTTTCCTATAAGCGCGGCGAAAGTGAATATGCTTACTTTTTTGATAATATAAAAATCCAGATCCCCGTCGTCCGGCCTTGCGTTCAGACTCGGATTGAATCCGCCACCGTAGAATCTGCCGTTGCATACGCATATAAGCGAATGCTCGCCTTCCTGAGTAAATGAGCCGCATTTGACCGACATTTTTCTGGAAATGCCCTTAAACATGTTTACAATTGCCGAAACGACATAAGCGGCCGCGCCGCCTATAATGGGAATATGACTGTATTTATGCACATCCGTCCCGATTCTCGCGTCTATTCCGACAGAGCAGATATTTGCGCACCATCGTCCGTTGCAGTCAATAAGATCTATTTTTCTGCTCTCGCCGTCTAAAAGGCAGCATATGTTGCGGTATAAATCGGCTTCCTCCCCGAACATGCGGCAGAAGTCGTTCCCCGTACCGGTGGGAAACGGACAGAGAGAAACGTTCTCAAGCAGGGCCGCTCCGCAAACGCATTCGTTGAATGTGCCGTCGCCTCCGCATGCGTAGACACGCAGAGCATCGCAAACGGCAGCCTCGGCCTTTATTTTTTGAGACGCATCCATAGGGGCTTTTGTGACATATATTTCATATTCGTCATTACGGTTTTCAAACGCGGTCTTAACCTTTTTTTCCACTTCGGCCGTGGCATCGTGTCCGCCGGCAGTAGGGTTCACAATAAACAGATGCTTCACTTGTCTATCTCCGATCATTTATTAATTCAGCGATTAAGGTACATAAAAAGGTCGCACTTGATCATGCCGTTATAGAGCTTGCGTTTTTTATCAGCATTTTTGCCGAAGCAGCGTTCAAATTCGGTATGCGAAGAGAGCAGATACAGCTGCCAATTCTCGCTTTCAAGATATCTCTGCCCGAATGCTTTATAAAGCTCTTCAGCCTGCTGTTTCTCCATTATTCTTTCGCCGTACGGAGGATTCGTGACGATAACGCCGCGGTCTGTTTTACGGTCGAATTTTTCGGCATCAGACGTTTCGAAGCTTATTATATCCGCCACACCGGCGCGCCGAGCATTTTCCTCGGCTATTTCAATAGCTTTAGGATCAATATCCGAGCCGATGATGCGGTAATTTCCGCTATACTCTTTTGATACGGCAAACTCGCGCTCCCGCGCCCAAATGCGTTTATCTATCCATCGCCAATTGCAGGCGGAAAATCTTCGATTAAGCCCGGGAGCGCGGTTTTTTGCAATGAGAGCGGCTTCTATGGGAATTGTGCCGCTGCCGCAGAAAGGATCGCAAAAATCATCTCTCCCTTTGTAACGCGAGAGCTTGACCAGCGCGGCGGCCATAGTCTCCTTCAAAGGCGCTGCGTTGTGAGCGGGGCGATATCCCCGCTTATGAAGCCCGTCCCCTGTTGTATCGACGCACATGGAGACACGATCTTTCATTATTGCAAACTGAATCTGATAGACCTCTCCGGTTTCCGGAAACCATTCTATTCCGTAAACGCTCTTGAGTCTTTCGACAACGGCTTTTTTTATTATCTTTTGGCAATCGCTGACAGAAAACAGCTTCGAATTGAGACTGTGCCCTTTTACGGGAAAAGCGGCATCGCGTGGAATAATCATCTCCCACGGCAGGCTTTTTGTCTTTTCAAAAAGCTCGTCAAATGTGAAGGCGTCAAAACGCCCCAGTTCGAGCAAAACACGTTCTCCGACACGAAGGTTGATGTTAGCTCTGACGATTGCGCTTTCATCGCCCGCAAAGTAAACCCTGCCGTTCTCCGACGAAACATTTTCACAACCCATGCGCTTGAGCTCATCGGCAATAAGAGCTTCAACGCCGAGAAGGCACGGAACACAAAGCCTATAATCCATCAAAATCCTCCACACGTCCTAAAGTTATTCAGCTGAGCGCTCAATCTGTCAAATGCTTTAATTCAGTACAACAAATATACAAACATACATATAATACAACGAAAATTTTTGCCTGTAAACCATATATTCTATTAATAAATTGTTAACGAGACGCGGTTTTGGCAAAAGACATTAGTTTACATAATATTTAATTATTTAAGAGGAGCCCAAAGACCGAGAGTATCGGAGCGTCAACAGAAGGACGGCGAAAAGCTTTTGTTGAACGAACGCAAATAATTTGCTATAATAACGCAAGTAAAATTAACTTGCATATTCGGAGTGTCGCATGAAAAAATCTGATTTTTATTATGACCTGCCAGAGGAGCTTATAGCGCAGACGCCGTTAGAGAAAAGAGACGGATCAAGACTGATGCTTCTGGACATAACAAGTGGCGAAATCGAGCACAGGCATTTTTACGAGCTGCCTGAGTTCATCAAAGCCGGTGACTGCCTTGTGCTCAACAATTCAAGGGTGCTTCCCGCAAGACTTATCGGCGCGAGAAAAACCGGGGGCGCGGTTGAGCTTGTTTTGCTTAAAGATCTCGGCGATAATCTATGGGAATGCCTCAGCCGCCCCGGGAGGAAAACAAAGCCCGGAACGGAGCTTATATTCGGAGACGGAGAATTGTACGCAACGGTTGAAGATGTCGCGCAGGGCGGAAATCGTCTTGTCCGCTTTCATTATGACGGGATTTTTCTCGAATGTCTCGAACGGCTCGGTAAGATGCCTCTGCCGCCTTACATCAAAGCGGAGCTTCAGGATTCGGAAAGATATCAGACCGTTTATTCGAAGGATCTCGGCAGCGCCGCCGCGCCGACGGCCGGGCTTCATTTTACTCTCGAGCTTTTGGACGAGCTGAAAAACAAGGGGGTAAATATCTGCTATGTGACTCTTCATGTCGGACTGGGCACATTCAGGCCGGTTAAAGAAGAGGAAATAGAAGACCATGACATGCACTCCGAATTCTGCATAATCCCCCCGGAAACGGCTGAAATTATCAACAACACAAAAAGCAGTGGCGGTAGGGTAATCGCAGTAGGCACAACATCATGCAGAACGCTAGAGAGCTTTGCGCATCCCGACGGTACGCTTGAGGCAAGCTCAGGTTGGACAGACATTTTTATTTATCCGGGATATAAGTTCAAATGTATCGACGCCTTGATAACGAATTTCCATCTGCCCGAAAGCACGCTGATAATGCTTGTCTCCGCACTTGCGGGAAGAGAAAATATTCTCAACGCCTACAAAACCGCCGTTGAAGAGCGCTACAGATTCTTTTCTTTCGGGGATGCGATGTTTATAAAATAACCCCGATCAAGCGTTGTTTTCGCAAACATTGCGTTTGAAGAAAGGCAGGCTCCGATTTTTAAAAATTGTCGGCAGGAAAAAACTAAAATATAAAATTTTCAAAATGCTGTAACAGAATTTTTTTGTTAACGTATTTAGCAGTGAAACAAGGTTTCAAAACAATAAACAAATCAAATCTTTTCAGGAGGATAAAATTATGGCAATACTCAGTGAGAACGAAATGAACGAAGTCAGCGGCGGCGCAAGCAGCCCGTACTTCACCTACACCGTGGTATACGGAGATACCCTCAGCGGCATCGCCGTCCGTTTCCACACCACCGTCGCGACTCTTCAGCAGCTCAACAACATCCCTAACGCCGATAAGATCAAGGCCGGTCAGGTTCTTCTTATCCCCAGAGCTTAAGAGTGCGTCAACAACCTCACAGGAGGATATTTTGACTTGAGTTTTTAATAGTCTTCAAGTCGATTAACTGAAAACGGCTATGTGGGAGCATTTATGCTCCCACATAGCCGTTATTGTTTCCTTATGCAGCAGTTGAAATAACAATTTTTTCCGGTTATAAATTTTGAGACTCCGTGTCGATTTGCGGAAGTTTTTGATTTTCCGCAAAAAGACTTTCGTCCAGCAGGCCGAGGGTTTTAAGGATGGGGGCAATTCCGGTCAGCAAGGCGAAGAGCGTGATTATCTCGGGAATTGCGGCGACAAGCTCCGTCATCACAAAAACGGCGATTGAATTAAGGCCTCTGCACAGCAGAGCCGCCGAAATCAGTCCGCCCGAAATCTGCCCGACGCATACGGACAAAATAAGGCAGAGATACAGCTTATCATACGGCGTTTTTCTTTTTACCTTTGCAAACAGAAGCTTTGAGCATAAGACAAAAGCAAAGCATTTCCCTATCTCCCCGGGCAGCAGAGCCGGCGTTGGGCTTCCGGCTTCGATCATGGCGATCACGGGCGATATAACGCCGCAGAAAACACCGTACTCAAGGGGGCAGCACATCGCGCACACAAGCGCCGACAAATACACAGCGCAGTTCATCCCCAGAAGCGAAAAGCCAGGCTGCATGGCAGCGGATGTGGCAACACACACGGCGCATATCACCGAATATTCTGTTTTTTTAAGGTTTGCATTTTCCATGTGATTAAACAATTATCAGCTGCACCGCGAAAAAGGCGACGGATACGGTCATGGCGCAGTAATCATATACGGTGGGTTCTATATGCATCTGGGAGATTTTTCCGAAATTTTCCGTAATTCCTCTCGCTTCAAGCAGAGCCGCCCGATCTTTGGCTTCGGACAGAGCGAGAAAGAGCACCGGACGCAAAAGGCGAAGCTTCACGACAGAATCAAAGCAGTCCTTTTCCCTGAGTCGAAGGCCTCTGTTTTTCTGCATCTCGGATACCTCGTTCAGCTTTACGATAAAAGCATCAAAGAAATAAAACGATGATGCCATGGTAAACGCAACTCTGTCCGGCGAAATGCCCAGCAGCGACAGCGGTCTGAAAAGCGCGGACAGAGGTGCGGCGAGAGACATCGGTTCGGTCAAACAGCGGAACAGATCGAACAGCAGGGCTATTTCCAGCGCCTTTGCCGCCATGCCAAGGCCTTTAAAGGCGCCGTTTACGGAAGGCGCAAACATCCAAAGGGTATAGAAAGCAGACGAGGGCGAAGCAAAGCAAAAGTTGAGAAGGCAGACAAAGAGCATAAGAGGCAGCAGGTTTTTGACTGTGGCTTTGGCTGATTTCAGGCCGATCTGCGCGAGATAATAAAGCGCCGCGAGAAAAACCGCCGTCAGGACATGGGCGAGCGCGGAGTGCGCAAATATGAACGACGCCGTCAGAAAGATAAGGCAAACAAGCTTTATTGCCGGATCAATTCCCGCGAGCGCGTTTTTTTCGTCATAATCCCCGCGCGAGGTACGGATCATTTATTCTTCCTCCACATAAGTATCTTGAGGCGATCAAGAAATTGCTCGTATAAAATAATATTGTTCGGCATATCCATCCCATTTTCACGAAGCATCCGGCAGCATTTTGTGACATCTGGCACAGCCGCGCCGAGATGATTCAGAATGAAATACTCAGAAAAGACGTTTTTGGCGGACGAATCGATGGCAATGCTCCCGTCCTTAACAATAATCACGCGGCTTGCGTATTCGGAAAGCAGAGAGGTATCTGCGGTAAACAACACAACCGCCGCGCCGCCGTCGCTCAGTTTTTTCAGCAGCTTCAACAGATGCGCGCGCCAAATTCCGTCCATATTATCGGTGGGATTATCCAGCACAATAAGCGATGGCGACAAAGCGAGGAGAGACGCAAGAGCAACTGCTCTCCTCTCTCCCGGCGCCAGCTCAAATGGCGAGCGGTGTCGTATCGTCTCATAGTCAAGCCCGACAAGCTCAAGCGCGTCTTTTGCTTTTTCCGCAAGCTTCTCTTTATCCTTCTCCGTCTTTCTCAAAAGCGCGCAGACTTCTCTTTCAACTGTGTTTTCGGAAAGAGCTTTTTCCGCCTCGGAGTCAAAAAACACGGCGACGGCTTTCCGGCCGGACGCATCGGTAGTCAAAACGCTGCCCGCATCGCTCTTGACAAGGCCGCAGATTAGTTTGCCAAGCGCCGCGCTCTCTTCCGGTGACGAATCGATTATCCCCACAAGCTCGCCGTCGTCTATCCGAAGAGAAGGGATATTTAATATTTTGCCGTGCCCCGGAATTTTTTTCTTTTGCACGCGGTATATTATATTTTCCAGTATTACAGGCATATTTCATCCACCAATTCACGTATGCTGAGAGGAGGACGGTTGAGCTTTATATCGCTTTCAAGAAGGTCATGGTATACTCTCAGCGGAAACGAGGGTTCAATACCGGCTTCTTCAAGCGATTTAATATCCGACAGAACATCGCGCGTTTCCCCGCACAGGAGAGTTTTCCCCTCTTTAACCAGCATCACCCTTTGAGCGACTGATGCTTCGTCGCAAGCGTTCGTAAAGATAATTATCGTCTTCCCATCATCATGCAGTTTCCGCAGTAGGGCAAAATAACGCTCTCTGTCCTCCCCGTAAATTTCGGAAGCGGCATCATCGAAAACAAGCACTTCCGGATCGTATGCAAGAACGGCGGCAATCTGGACGCAGAGGCACTCATACTCCGTAAGCGCGTCCAATCGCTCTTTTTCTTTGCCGTTCATCCCGACAATTCCGAGGCAAGCTTCGTTTTTTTTCGGGATATCTTCATCGGAAACGCCGGCGCATTTCGGGGCGAGCGATATTTCGTCTTCCACGGATGATGTAAGAAAATGCCTGCGGGAATCCGGAAATATCATCCCGCATTTTTTTCTTATTTCCTTAAGATTATTATCCGACGTATTCAAGCCGCAGACGGAGACGCGCCCGCTCTTCGGCAGCAGCAAGCCGTTCAGATGCCGGGCGATTGCGGTCTTCCCGCTTTTCTCCGTCCCGGCAAGCGCAAATATTTCGCCTTTATCAACCGCAAACGAAACATCGCAAACCATTTGCCATTCACTTGCGCAATAACAGAGGTTGTTTACCTCAACAATGCTCAAACCGACTGCCTCCTAAAATTACTCAACGATAATATATACTATTTTTCCCTCCTCGGCAATACCCTTTAGGCAGTTTGTGTTGCCTATCAATCCCAAGCTGTGCTATAATACAGCGAAAGCACGGAGGGAAAAGCGATGGACAGATTATCCGAAAAGAGAACAGGAAAGCTCGATAAAGCAACGGTTATTATCCTCGCTGCGGTTTTTTTCGTGTGCGCTTTATGTTCGATAACGGACGGATGCTATTGGGGAGACGACTACGCCGCGTATATTTCGGAGGGTATCGCAATCGCCGAGGGAAACCTTGACAAGCAAGCGATACTGAACACAGAGATGCACCCATCCCCTCTTCCTGATGAGGCGGTCGGAAAGCCACTCGTATATGTGTGGGGCTATCCGCTTATCCTGGCGCTGGTATACCGCATAGTCGGCTTTGACAGAGTTACCTACGCGAGCATTTTTTTCTATAAGCTCCCGACGGTCATCGCGTTTGCTCTGATTGCCGCCATACTGTTTCTTTTTCTCAGGAAGCGCTTCGGTTATTTCTTTTCCTTGCTGCTGACTGCCGCATTCTGCGCGTGCAGCGAGTTTTACAATTTTATCAATACGCTGTACAGCGATGTTTATTTCATGTTTTTCTCTCTGCTTGCGCTGTATCTTGCCGAGCTCTACACCGAAAAAGATTGCGCGCATCGTCTGAAAATCGGCATTATTCTCGGCATTATTTTATGGTACACATATGAAATCAGACTAAACGGTCTGTCAATTCTGCTTGCCTGCCTCGGAGCGCACATTATTTATCTGATAAAAAACCGGGCAAAATTCAACCGTGAAAACATGGTGTGGGAATTCGTCCCGTATATAATATTTTTTACTTTCAAATCTCTTTCCGAACTGATTATCGCCTCACCGACTTCAAATATAAGCGATTTTCAGGATACATCTCTTACGCTTTTTGTCGGCAACTTAGGGGTTTATCTCAATCTGATTTTGGATTTTTTTAAGCAGATATGGGGCAGCATTCTGATAAATCCGCTGTACTCCGTTTTGAGGAGATTGTGCCGGATAAACTATTCGGACCTTGCCGTTTTGAGCAGCATTTGCTCATGGGCAAGTGTTGTTTTGCTTATTTTCGGCCTTGTACGCCGCGGAATTCGGAATAATCTGCATCTTTCTCTGCTTGCGGTTTTGTATATAATCATTGCCGCCACGCTTCCTTATACGCAGGGCATGAGATATATTTATCCGATTCTGCCGGTTTTTCTTATGTTTTTCGGATACGGGGCAAAGTGCATTATCAAACTGCCCGATAGCAAAACGCTTCGCCGTATCAAATCCGCCGCAGTCCCGATCATGTGTCTGCTTTGCCTGTATCAAGTCGCCTCGAGCGACATCAAACTTCAGGCAAACGGAAGAGCCGATACGGAAATCGTCAATGTAGAAGATATTTATATGCAGAACGCTTATTCCGATTGTGCCGTGGAAGCATATAATTATATACGCGCAAACACGCCGGAGGATTGCACCATAGCTTTTTTTGCGCCGAGATGCCTGTATCTCAACACGGAAAGGTTTTCAATCAAGCCGGATGCAAACGGGCACAGTGTAAATGAGGCCGATTATTATCTGGATTATCTCAAAACAGGCGAGTATAATATATCCCCTGCGCTCGGCGACGAGTTTGAAAGCATATTTTCAAACGATGAGTTAGTTTTCTATAAACGGAAAAAAGATTTTAACGAGGAGTAATAAAACAGATTATGAATCAACGCGAACTAAGCGAAATACGACGCAGATGGAAAAGCGACAGGAGCTCAGTCGCCAACATATACGGATGTTATGTAAACTCAAATAAGGAGATCATCTCCAGCTTTGACAATTCTTTGGGGCTTCTTACGCACGATGAGAGCGAGATGTATCTCTCCATTTTGAAAAAGACGCTCTCCGGCACGCTCGGAAAGAATCTGATCGATATAGAATTTGAAACAAAACAGGTGACGGACGGCGAAGAGCACGCGCTGCTGATGAAGCTGAAAAAAGAGCTGCTTCATGATGAAGAGAGCAGAAACGAGCTGTGCAACAAGATTATCTCCTCTCTGAGCTTTGAAGAAGATTGCAATTATCTCATTCTGCTTGCCGCAGACGCCTATGATGTGCCGCATATGAGAGGCCATGACAGCGATACGCGTACCGACAGCGGCGAGGTTTTCAAATATTTCCTCTGCTGCATCTGTCCGGTTAAATCCGCCTCGCTTGAGCTTGGATATATTCCCGACAGCGGTGATTTTCATTCCTGCTCCACAGGTCAGATTGTCGCCTCTCCCCTGCTTGGCTTCATGTTCCCCGCTTTTGATGACAGAAGCACAAATATATACAACGCCCTATATTACACGAAAAAGCCCTCCGAACTGCATCAGGAGCTCATAGATGCGCTATTCAAGATGAGCACACCGCCCATGTCCGCACCCGCGCAGAAGGAAACTTTCGGCAATGTTATCAGCACATCTCTCAGCAACGAGTGCAGTTTTGATGTCGTCCAGTCGGTAAACGAACAGATAAGGAATAAAATACTTGTGCATAAAGAAGCGAAGATTCCGGAGAATCTTGAAATAAGCTCAAAGGAAATCGCGGAAATTCTCAGAGACAACGGACTTGAGGATGAGAAAATCGCCGATTTTGAAGAGGAATGCGAAAAATCTTTCGGCGATGGCGTCGCGTTGAATCCGAATAATATTATAGATGTGAAAAAAATGCGTATCGAAACGCCGGAAATCAAAATCTCTTTGTCTCCGGAGAACGCATATCTTATTGAGCAGCGGATAATAGACGGCAAAAAATATCTGCTCATTCCGGCAGAAAGCGGAGTGGAAATAAACGGAATAAGCGTAAAAATCAGAGAATAACATATTTCCGGTTCTTGTCTCTGTTGTTTTTTCCGTGTGACTGATTATCATCAAAGAGTCATATCAACCACTTGCATGCTAATAAAAGCATGTTATAATATAAACAAAAACACAAAATGCGCATAAGGAGATAACTACATGAGCGAAAACATTATTTACTGCTATTCAGGATCCGGCAATTGCCTCGACATGGCAAAAAACATAGCAAAAGAGCTCGGCGATACCGATATTGTGATGATGCGCAGTTTTCCCGTAAAAACGGACGCATCGGAAGCGAAGCGCGTCGGCTTTATTTTTCCGTGCTACGGTGGCGGGCTTCCGGGCAACGTGGAAAGCTACGTCAAATCAATCCGCATAAACATCAACGCTTATAAGTTTGCCATAGTCCAGTACGCGGGCTATAAGGGTTGCGGCCTACACAAGATCGATAACATAGTTAATCTTGACTATTGGAACGGCGTATCCAATCAATGTTCGTGCATCTGGCTCATGCCGCACTATTTCTCCGTTCCTCCGCTTCCTGCCAAGGCATCGCAAAAAAGATGCGAGAGCATGGCAAAGCAATTCGCCGAGGATATAAAGGCAATGAGGCACAGCGCAAAAAAGCCGCCGAAAGGCAGTGTCAATGCGCTTGAAAGCGCTCTGTTCACCGGCATGAATGCAAAGCTTGTCAAAAAGTTTGCCGTAAACGATAAGTGCATAGGCTGCGGTCAATGCGCAAATATCTGCCCGAACGGCAATATTACCATTTCCGACGGAAAGCCAGTGTTCGGAAGCAACTGTGCAGGCTGCCTGAGCTGTATACAGTACTGCCCTCAAAAGGCCATTGACGTAGGGTCGATAACCAAAAAACGTGCCAGATACCACAATGTCAATGTGTCCGCCTCGGATCTCACGCAGAAACAGTTTCATGTTGACTGATATAATGCAGCGCCGTGTAATACGGCGCCGTTTTATATTAACGGCAAAATTGAAAAATAAAAATTTTTAAAAAAAGTATTGACAAAATCGCAGACTGCGGTTATTATATACCCGTAGTTAAGCTTCTCTAACCGATTGATAAAGCTGTATCATTTATCAGTTTTATTTATATCGGAAATAAGTTTGATACTCTACATACCTCTTATTCTTTTCCTATAACAAAAGCCACACGCAATATACTCCCCATTGGTGTCTGCAATATGCGGGCATCCGATGGGGAGTATATTGTTATTGGCTATTACAAAATCCACGACTCGACTCGGCCATGATTTACCTTAAAGGCTTGCTGAGCAAACCTTGCCATCGGCAAATCGCTGTCTGAGTCCGAGTAGAATTCCTCGGCGCACTCGTTTGGGAAGGCTTCCGAAAAACGCCTGACTTTTTCATCATCGTGGCAGTTCTTACCCAAAAGTTTGCCGGTCTTTTCGTCCATTTTTGTGGCAATGACTTTTACGCCCAGCCGCTCACCTGCAGGACAGATAATGAACTCGGGAGATGCTGAAATGATAATATCATCGTCTTTTCTCCGGTCAAGATACCATTGACCGATGCCGCTCCATTTTTCATTCCAGAATTCTTCCACGGACTTTGTTACATCCGGAATATACTTTAAATATGAAAACACGGCTTCTTTCAGCTCGGCAAATTCGCACCTCTTTGTGGCGTACTTTACTCCCTTTGACGCGAGACGCGGCAGAATTTTCAATATAGCTCCGGGGTGCTTTCTTAAGCAAAAAAAGAAAAAATCCACTGAGCTGTCGTTTATATATATTGTCTTGTCAAAATCGTAGGTATTCATTATTACTCACAGAACATAACGGACATAATTCTTTTTTCTCGGCTTCATTGTCGGCTCCTCATCGGGATAGCCGAGAATGCAGTTGCCGATTCCTATATAGTCTCCCTCAATGCCCCACTTTTTAAGAAGAGCTTTGCCCTCTTCTTTTTCAAAGACTTCATACGCGCGGTTAATCCAGCAAGACCCGAGACCGATCGCATGCGCGGCATTCATAAGATTGCCCATAACAAGGCTTCCGTCCTGAACGGCAAAACGGCTGTCGGCTTTCGCAAGTACGACAAGGACTGTCGGCGCGCCGTAAAACGGGTCTGAGGCGCTGCCCATCACCTCAGCGTTGAGCTTTGACATATATGCAATATCGTCCTTATTCTGCACGGCGACAATTATTGCGCTTTGCAGATTTTTCCCCGAGGGCGCGCAAATTCCGGCTTCGACTACGCTTTCCAGCTCTTCTTTGGTTATCTGTTGGCTCTTGTAACGTCTGATACTTCTGCGCTCAAGAATGTTTTTTAATGCGTTTTCCATCATTTTTCTCTCCTTGATGATATTTATTTTTTATCTGTTTTCAGCATTCTGAATGAATTGCCGGTAATAAATACCGCGGCAGCACAATCCGCGATGATCAGAGGGAATGTTCCGAACAATCCGGCCGCCGCAAAGAGAATAACAAGTATTTTTACCGAAAAGAAGGCTATAAAATTAAATGTGCATTTGCTCATTGTCTCCGATGCAGTGCCCGCGCATTGGGCAAGCTGTTCGAGGTCATCTTTTAAGATGACAATATCTGCGCTCTTTTCCGCTGCTTTATTACCGAGGGCGCCTATTGAAATCCCGACATCTGCCGCGGCGAAAAGCGACTCATCCTCACAGCCGCTGCAAATATATGCGACATTATCACCTTCCGAATTTGTGTCGGTAAGATATTGCACAACGGAGCATTTTTCATCGGTTGAAAGCTCCGATTTTACCATATCCATATTCAGAGAGGAAGCAATTCTCCTTGATATTGACTGCAGATCTCCCGTGAGCATCACCATATTGCTTGCTTTTTGCGCTCTCAAGGCTTCCAGCGCATCGAAGGCATTTTCTCTTACCTTATTCGACAGAACGATATAACCGCAGTATTTGCCGTTTACAGCAACATGTATCGTTGTAGTTCCGAGTCTGGACATTTTGCAGCTTACGCCGTATTCCTCAAGCAGGCCGGAATTGCCAACAAGTATATGCCGTCCTTTGACAGTTGCGCTCACGCCCCGGCATGGGATTTCTTCTCCTTTGAAATCGCTTTTTTCGATACGTTCATAATTTGGGCAGGCAAGGCATATAGACCGCGCTATGGGATGGCTCGAATATTGCTCTGCCGCCGCGGCAACGGAGAGAAGATCATACTCGCTCATATTTTCGGAGTAAACTTCTTCTATTGAGTATTTCTTCTCAGTGAGAGTGCCGGTTTTATTGAAAATAAAAGTCGTAGACTTTGCGAGCTTTTCAAGCGTGCCGCTGTTTTTGACGATAATTCCGTGTGATGTGCACACGGCAAGGCATGAAATATATGCGGCGCTTATCGTATCGGCAAGGATGAAGCCGAAGGACATTGCCGAGATAAGAACTCCCCTGCCTATCCATTTCTGCCATCCGCCGCCGTTGAGAAGAGGAATGGCAACGCCGCTCAGTATGCCCGCAAGCAATACCGCAACGAAGAAAACCCGTCCGACTTTCCTCGCAAGACTCTCATTGGGCGATGTCGATGAACATGCGTCAAAAATATAATTGCCCAGAACAACCGCCTCCGACTCTCTTGCAGAGCATTCGGCTTTAATTATCAACGTATCGGACAAATTGATGCTTCCGGAAAAAACTCTTTCTCCCTCTGCAGCGCTTACGGTTTCCGGAGCTCCCGTAAGCGGATAAAGCTCAACAACGCTTTTTCCCTCGATAACAATCCCGTCAACCGGTATTGTCTTACCCTTTTTCACTATAATTATCTGATTCTTCCGGATTTTTTTAAGCGGAATTTTTTTGTATCCCGTTTCAGTCTCGGTAACCGTTTTTTTCGGCAGTGAAATATCAAGTTCATCAACTATGCCGTCAATTCTGACGTCAATTATCTTTTCAATCAACCGCAGTGTTCGAAATCCGAGCATTATGGCTGCCGCATCCGCATAATTTCCCACTGCTGCGTCGGCGATACACAGCAGAATACACACCAATTCTTCGCTGAAAAATCCTCCGGCTGAAAAGCAGTCAATCAGGCTGAGAAAAACGCCCCAGCCCGCAAGCAGAAACACAGCGGCATAGAAAGCGATATTCAGCCATCCGTCCGCTTTAAAGAAAAAAGCGAATATGAGAATTGCAAGAGAAATCGCCATTGTAACACAGTTGATAAAATTCAGCTCGTATCTGTCGGATATATACTGCTTTGGCAGCGGGATATGCACTTTAACCTTCGGCACGTTGATTTCCGGAATTTCTATTTGTTTTAATTTGTTTATATCTATTATTTTTTTATTGGGAACATGCAGACCCATTACAGGAATTTCTCTCTTTCCTTTTTTTCATTATGTAAAATACAACCACGATGGCAATGCCGAGCATGGCGCCCGCGCTGTCTATAAAAACGTCTGTCAATCTGCAGGCTCGCCCCGGAACAAAAAGCTGATGAATTTCATCAGAAGAGGCATACAGGACGCACAGCATCGCAGATATCGTGACGGAACATAAAAGTCTTTTCGAATGATTAAGAAAAAGTTCAGAAAAAAACATTGCAGAGGCAATGCCCATGCACGTAAATTCGAAAAAGTGCGCCAGCTTTCGGATAGTTTTCCCCGCATCCGCCTCCGAAGGCAGAATGTCGAGAATAGGCTTGAGCATATCAAGAAATTCGTCGCTTAGTTTTTGCGACTCATCGGAAGGCTGAGAAGAAAACAAAAATATTGCCGTCATAACAGTCAACAGCAAAACAAGCTTCAATGCGAGCTTGATATTGTGATTCAATCCGTATTCTCCTTTCACCAGGCAATTATACGTAGATGCCACCACTTGTATATCTGTAAACGAGTTCTTATTATACACATTTTTTTCTACGCATTCAAGACCCCTAAAAGCAGAACCGCGGCATGTCGGAATGCTCTCTTTAATTTTACAATTTTGTCTTTTATTTTTTCCCGTTATGTGTTATCATAAAAATGAGAGGAAGTGAGATAAAGTTTGCCGAAGCAGCTGGGGAAGAAGGAAATAACCGCCAACAGAAAAGCTTTTCATGAGTATTTTGTTCTGGAGCGTTTTGAGGCAGGCATTGAGCTTGCAGGCACGGAAGTCAAATCTGTCAGAGCAGGCAATGTAAATCTCAAAGACTCGTTCTGTACTATAAAAAACGGAGAACTTTTCGTGCGCGGAATGCATATTTCCCCGTATGAGCAGGGAAATATTTTTAACTGTGATCCGGTGCGCGCCAGGAAGCTTCTGATGCACAAGCGTGAAATTATAAAGCTAAACGCGCGAGTCATGCAGGACGGCGTTGCACTTATCCCACTGTCTCTGTATTTTAAGGACAGCAAGGTAAAAATTGAGCTTGGACTGTGCAAAGGCAAAAAACTTCACGACAAACGTGACAGTGAAGCCGACCGCCAGTCAAAGCGCGACATTGACAGAGTTATGAAAGAGAGGAATTACCAATGAGCAATCCTATTGTCACAATAGAAATGGAATCCGGCGATATAATGAAAGCAGAGCTTTATCCGAAAATTGCTCCGAATACCGTTAATAATTTCATTTCACTTGTAAAAAGCGGATTTTATGACGGCGTTATTTTTCACCGCGTCATCCCGGGTTTTATGATTCAAGGCGGCGACCCCAAGGGTACGGGTGTCGGTGGGCCGGGATACTCCATCAAGGGAGAGTTTACATCCAACGGGTTTAAGAACGATCTTAAGCACAGCCGCGGCGTACTTTCCATGGCGCGCACAATGGCGCCGAATTCCGCAGGGAGTCAGTTCTTTGTGATGCATGAGGATTCTCCTCATCTTGACGGTCAATACGCCGCATTCGGCAAGCTTATCGAAGGCGAGGAAGTTGTTGATAAAATCTGCGAGGTACGCACGGATTACAACGATAAGCCGAGAACACCGCAAGTTATGAAAAAAGTCACCGTTGAGACATTCGGTGTAGATTATCCCGAACCCGAAAAATACTGACGGCAGTTTCTGCGCAGTGCCGCAGCAACATTACGCGGCACTGCCACAGTTTTTTCTTCGCGCTTGTATATGGGGATGTAACGGTTTCGACGGGGGTGCGGAGGCAGAAATAGCGGGCGGATGCGCCGGGCATCCATAAAAACGGCAAACTTTTATAAATTAAAGAACAATAACGATACTGTTCTTCTCGCTGCATAATCAGTGAGCGTTCTGCCCGAGAGGACCACGGCTCGGGACAGGGCGTCGATTAGTGGTGAACGTGAGCGCGGTAAGCTTTGCCCGCACCACGCATAATGAAGCTACCAAAGTAAAGAGTGTGACGGTTCACGCTTCACCGAGGGAATTCAAATAATCGTCTGCGCCCGGAGAAGTTTCTGTTAATGTGCTTTCGGACAGGGGTTCAACTCCCCTCATCTCCACCAAAAATTACCAAATCCCACAGCCCTTGTGACTGTGGGATTTGCTTATTTTTTCACTTGATTATCACATTTTTTGCTCTCGCCAATACTCTCGTATGCCATTTCCGCAGCGTCTCCACGTCGTTTCGCACCCTCGCTCGGTACTTCTTCACCGCTAAGCTCTCTTCGCGCTTCATTCTGTACTTGCGCAATGCTTCTTGACCGTGTATCTGCTCTTTCGTCTCGACAACTTTCCTCGCCTTTACAAGCACTTTTTTCAGAACGTCTTTGTTTTCAAGACTGATAAGCTCGTTTTCCGCGTTAACAATCTTAACATCTAAGACTTTCATGGCATTAAGAATC
>CAVHIP010000003.1:0-57334 GCA_963636125.1 Oscillospiraceae bacterium
CCTGCTTTGTTTGCCACATCTAAGGCATTAGTGATTATAGCAGATAATGATAAAAAGTCAAGCATTATTTTTTGCATTTGAAAAAAAATTGCGGCGACTGCATACGGCGGACAATTTAACGCGCTTACTCCAACGTTGCTTCAAAAGCGGATCGGATTTTCGGGAATGGAATTACGGGCGCGGGGGTGTCCGTATGATCGCCGATGTGCTTTTCCATCCATATCATGTCAAACCAGCGGCCGAATTTATAGCCGCATTCGGAAAATCGCCCAACTTGGCGATATCCCAATTTTTCATGGAAGAGCATGCTGTTTTTCGTGAGATACTCACAGTCATGCTCGGTATACGTGATGCAGGCATTGACGTTGAGAATGTTTTGAAGACTCAAGGCGGTTTCAAGGGATTCATACAGCCGTCTCCCGATTCCTCCCCGGCGAACGTCACGGCGGACATATATGCTTGTTTCCACGCACCAATCATATGCGGGGCGCGCCTTGAACGCGGACGCATATGCATAACCGAGAATCTCACCGTCGCAGACTGCTTTTATATACGGATACTTTTCAAGCGTGTTTTCCATTCTTTGCCGGAACTGCGCAAGAGACGGCGCATCATACTCAAAGCTGATGGCCGTTTCCCTGACATAGGGAGCGTAGATTTTCAGAAGCTCGGCGGCATCGTCGGGAGTTGCGACAGATATACGTACTTCCATTTTTCCCCCACAATATCACTCAACTCCGCTTTCATGTAAAAGCGGAGTTGAAAACTTATTATTTTGCGTAATCGACGGCCTTGGTTTCACGGAGAAGGTTGACCTTGATCTGGCCGGGATATGTGAGCTCATCCTCAATCTTTTTGGCGATATCCCTTGCGAGGAGAATCATCTGATCCTCGCTCACATCCTCGGGCTTGACCATGATGCGTATCTCACGGCCGGCCTGAATCGCGTAGGAGCTTGCGATGCCCGGGAAGCTCTTGGAGACTTCCTCAAGCTTTTCAAGACGCTTGACGTAGTTTTCTATATTCTCGCGTCTCGCGCCGGGGCGGGATGCGGAGATGGCATCAGCCGCCTGAACGATGCAGGCGATGACAGTACGCGGCTCAACATCGTTATGGTGCGCCTCGATAGCGTGAACGACTTCTTCGGACTCTTTATATTTGCGGGCGATTTCCGCGCCGATGGTGACGTGGCTGCCTTCAACCTCATGGTCAATGGCCTTGCCGATATCATGGAGAAGGCCGGCGCGCTTTGCCGTGGCAACATCAACGCCGAGCTCAGCCGCGATGAGGCCGGAGATATGCGCGACCTCGATGGAATGGTTGAGCACGTTCTGCCCATAGCTTGTACGATATTTCATTCTGCCGAGGAGCTTGATAAGCTCGGGATTCAAACCGTGTATATTCGTCTCAAACACAGCTCTCTCGCCTTCGGCTTTGATGGTGGCGTTAACTTCCTTCTGAGCCTTGGCAACCATCAGCTCGATATTTGCCGGATGGATACGGCCGTCAAGAATCAGCTTTTCAAGAGCGATGCGCGCGACTTCGCGGCGAACGGGATCAAAGCTGGAAACGGTAATCGCCTCGGGAGTGTCATCGATAATAAGATCGCATCCTGTCAGCGTTTCAATGCTGCGGATATTGCGCCCCTCGCGGCCGATTATGCGACCTTTCATCTCGTCGTTGGGGAGAGGAACGGCGGAAACGGTAATTTCGCTTGAATGGTCCGCGGCGCAGCGCTGAATCGCGGTGGCGATTATTTCGCGGGCGCGTTCGTCGGCTTCTTCTTTATACTGGGTCTCAATCTCCTTGACCTTCATTGCCATCTCGTGCGTGACGTCGTCACGGATATTGGCAATGAGATACTGCTTCGCTTCCTCGATGGTAAAGCCCGAAATCTTTTCCAGCATGTCGAGCTGGCTTTTCTTGAGCTGGGCTATTTCCTTCTGCTGAGCTTCGGCGGCGGCAATCTTGCCGTTTAGAACATCGTTCTTCTTGTCGACCGCGTCTGTCTTGCGGTCAAGATTTTCTTCCTTCTGCTGGAGACGGCGTTCCTGCTTCTGCAGTTCCGCGCGCCGCGATTTTTCTTCCCGCTCAAATTCCGAACGGGACTTGTGTATTTCTTCCTTTGCCTCTACGAGAGCTTCCCTTTTCTTGCTCTCTCCGCTTTTAATAGCTTCGTTTATTATTCTTTTAGCTTCTTCTTCTGCGTTCTCAATCTCTCTTTCGCCATGCTTTATATGCACATTTTTTGTGACAGTATACGAAATTGCGAAAGCCGCTACGGCTACTGCGATAATAATAGCTATCCAAATACCTGCTGACATAGTAAGAAAACACACCTCCAATCTTTTAAAAAATATTGTGGTGGTTTTGCAGACAAAACCGGTCTGCCGCTTATACGACAGACGCTCTGTGAAAATAAAAAACTAACACAAAACGGGCAAAAATGCGCCCATTCGAATTAAACAAGCAATACTTTACGGATTTCTCCCCTGAAATCCCAAAATATTATTCGATATATTTTATCGCTTCCACAATATTATGTCAAGCAGTCCGTTCAAAAATTTTTAATAGCATCCCCCCGGGGAGCTTCCGTAATGCTCCCGGTCGGATTATAATGGCGGCAGTTCAAATTCAGGAGGTATTCCCGTGAAAAAAATTTTATCGCTTATTCTTTGTTTTGCAATGTTGTTTTCTCTCTGCCTCACATTTGCCGTGGCCGCGGACGAGGTCACTGTGACGGATATGATAGGGCGCGAGGTTGAGATAATCCCGGGCAGCTATGAAAACGTCGTGTGCATAGGCGCGGGCGCGCTGAGAATGTACAGCTATGTCGGAGACATATCGCTCTTGTGTGGGGTTGAGGATATCGACAACGAGACGCTCGAGCAGAGGCCGAAAATGTTCGACGGAGTGGCAAGACCGTACATGCTGGCTTACGGCGAGGCCTTTTCCGCGCTTCCCTCATGCGGTGTGGGCGGCCCCAACGCGCAGAGCGCGGAGGCCGAAAAAATACTCTCCTGCGCTCCCGACATTGTCATATCGGAGTATGAGGATGTAGAAAAAGCCGACGCGCTTCAGGAGCAGCTCGGCGTACCGGTGATTACGCTCAGCACCGGCAAGGACGCGGTTTTCGACGAGGCGTTCTTCGGCAGTCTGAGACTGCTCGGAACGGTTTTCGGAAAAGAGGACAGAGCGGAGGAGATAGTTTCCTTTGTGGAGAGCGAGAGAGACGAGATAAGCGCGCGCACCGCGGACATCAAGGACGAGGATAAGCCCGGCGTGTATATCTGCGGCCTCGGCAACTGGGGCACAACGAATCATCTCATGACGGCGATGAATTTCTGCTCGTTCACGGTCGCGAACGTGCGCAATGTGTGCGCAGATCTGTCGGCGCCCGGCATCCAGGCAATCGAGGCGGAAAAATTCGCCGCGCTCGGGGATGATATGGATATCATGATTATCGACGCGGCGGCGGTAAAAAACATAAAGCCGCTCTACGAAGAAGACAGCGCAATGTTCGACACGTGCAAAGCGTGGAACGATGGCGATGTATACCTGCAGCTTGCCTACAACGCGTATTACACAAACTTTGAAACCGTGCTGAGCAACACATGGTATATCGCGAAAACCGTATATCCGGAATTATTCGAGGATATAGACATGACAGAGAAGGTAAACGAAATCACAAATGTCTTCCTCGGTCAGGAGCTTGCCGATGAAATCTTTGCCTGCCCGGCAAGCTTCGGAGGCTACGGCAAAATAGACACGGCGGAATTTTTTAAGTGACAGCCGCTTTGCGCTTCAACAACATAGAAAACCGCGCCGTTTCGATGGCGCGGTTTTTTGCGCGGCTTATTTAGCTGTGGACAAATTCGTCAAAATATGGTTAAATAAATACAAAATAATTCTATGAGGTGACGGCATGAACCCTTCCGATGTTTATTTTACCACATTTAAGACCTCTTCGCGGGAAAACCTGCTCAAGAAGCTACATCGGCTCATGAAAACCGCCGGATTCGAGCAAATCGATTTCACGGACAGATACGCGGCGATAAAGCTTCATTTCGGCGAGTACGGCAACCTCGCTTTTCTCCGCCCCAACTATGCGAAGGTCGTGGCGGATTACGTCAAGGAGCTCGGCGGCAAAGCCTTTCTTACCGACTGCAACACTCTTTACGTGGGCAGCAGGAAAAACGCGCTTGACCATATGGACACCGCTTATCTCAACGGCTTCTCCCCGCTGCAGACCGGCTGCCACGTCATAATAGCGGACGGATTAAAGGGCGCGGACGAACAGCTTGTGCCGATAAACCTGCCCTATGTCAAGGAGGCGAAAATCGGTCGCGCGATTATGGACGCGGATGTCGTCATCTCGCTGACACATTTTAAGGGACATGAGGAAGCCGGCTTCGGCGGCGCGCTCAAAAACCTCGGCATGGGCAGCGGCTCGCGCGCGGGCAAGATGGAGCAGCACTGCGACGGCAAGCCGTATGTCAATGAAAAGCTCTGCGTCGGCTGCGGAAGCTGCGCGAGAATATGCGCGCACGGAGCGCCCGTTATAGAAAACGGCAAGGCGCGCATCGACACGGACAAATGCGTAGGCTGCGGCAGATGCCTGGCGATGTGCCCGAAGAACGCGGTTACGCCGATGTTCCAGGATTCCTTCAAGCTGCTCAATTACAAGATAGCGGAATATGCTTACGCGGTATGCAAGGATCGCCCGTGCTTCCACATTTCGCTTATAGTCGACGTGTCGCCCAACTGCGACTGCCATTCCGAAAACGACATCCCGATTATCCCGGACGTCGGCATGCTCGCGTCGTTCGACCCTGTCGCGCTTGATCAGGCCTGCGTAGATCTGTGCAACAAGATGCCGGTCATCGAGGGCAGCTGTCTGGACGACAACCTCAAGAAGTTCGGCGACACGGAACATGACCACGAGCATTTCCATATGACTCATCCGGAAGCCGAGTGGAAAAGCTGCCTTGAGCACGCGGAGGAAATCGGCCTCGGAACAAGAGAATATAAGCTCATCAAAATATAAAATTATAGAGATAACCGCCCGGCGGTTATCTCTATACGGGTTATTGGGCGACATTGTTTATTATATTGCCGTCTAAAAACGCCTGTATGTTTTTCTCGCTCCAGTCGATAATTTTCTGACGCGCTTCTTTCGGGAGCCAGCTAATATGAGGCGTGATTATGCAATGCGGCGCCTTGAGCAGAGGATTATCCGGCGAAATAGGCTCGCCGTCGACAACGTCAAGACCGGCGGCGTAAACTTTCCCGGAAGCGAGCGCGTCGGCAAGCGCCTTATTGTCGACAAGACCGCCACGGCCGTTGTTGATGATGATAACGCCGTCCTTCATTTTTTCAATCGACGCGGCGTTGATGATATGGCGGCTTGCGTCGTTGAGAGGCGCGTGCAGAGATATGACATCGGCTCTCTCAAGCAGTTCGTCCAAAGTCACATACTCCCCTATCGCGCGGCCCGCGTCATTTTGACTGCGGTTATAGGCGATTATATTCATGCCCATCGCTTTTGCAATGAGGCCGACGCGCTGACCGATTCTGCCGAAGCCGATTATTCCCATGGTTTTCCCTTCAAGCTCGATAAGCCGGTGCTCACCGATTATTTCATTTGTACGATTGAGCCAAGCGCCCTCGTGAACCTTTTCGGAATAGAAGTTTGTATGACTGCAAATCGCCAGCAGGAGAGAAATCGCATACTGCGAGACCGCCGCGGTTCCGTATGACGGCACGTTGCAAACCGGAATGCCGCGTTTTTTCGCCGCCTCAAGGTCAATCATGTCATATCCCGTGGCGAGGATGAAAATTCCCTTGAGCTTTGGGCAGGCCTCGATAAGTCCGCGCGGAACATCGGGCATGTCGGCAATGATAATATCCGCATCGGAAACGCGGCTCATCAGCTCGTCCCAATCTTTCCACTTGGTTGAGTAAACTTTCAGCTCGCCGAATTTTTCAATCTGTTTCCATGTGAGATCGCCGGGATTTACTACGCCGTCATCTACAACAACAATTTTCATCTTTCGCATATTCCTCCGTTAAAAAACTTAATTTATTATACAGGAAAAATTTATTTTTTAAAGCCCATTCTCAGGAATATGGGGCAAATGACTTTAAGGAGCAAGAAGTGTACTTTTTAAGATGCATCATATATATGGCGGCGCTGGGAATTTTGTGCTTCCCGGCGGGTAGGCTGCTGGCGAAGATATCTTTCCGGGCAGATGAAAAACCGCTCAGTCCGTTTGAATTTGAAAAGAACGGCAAGTTCTATGAAACGCTTAAAATAAAAAGCTGGCAGAATAAAATACCCGATGTCAGCAGGATGTTCTCAAAAATCGTGCCGAGAAAGAGCCTTGAAACCGCGCCGATAACCGCCGAAAGGCTCGGCGTGATGATAAACGAAACCTGCGTGGCGGAGATCACGCACGTTATTCTGAGCATACTGGGAATCGCGCTGATATTTTTGTGGCCGGGAGTTTGGGGAATTATTCTTTTCCTTGTCTATGTTTTGCTCGGAAATCTGCCGTTTATTATGATACAGCGCTATAACCGGCCGAGACTTTGCAAGCTTCGCAGAGCGCTGGAAGCAAAGGAGAAACGAAGCGCAAAAGCGAAGGAAACACAGCAACCGGATACAGGCACAGCAAATTCATCAAATTCAACGTCAAACGGAGAGGCTTAAAGTGAAAACGCTTATATTGAGCTGCAACAACGGAGGCGGACACAATTCCACCGCCGCGGCAATCAAGGAAATTTACAATTCGCACGGTCGTGACGCGGATATTATAGACGCGATGTCGTTTCTGCCGATAGGATGGTCGGAGATCGCATCGGATGTGCATTCGTATATCTACCGCAACAGCCCCATTGTGTTCCGGCGCGGATATCACCACGCGGAGACGCACCGCAAGCAGTACAGCAAGGGGCACTCGGTAAGGCGGGTGCTGGATCTGGGTGTGAGGAAAATGGGCAAATATATCCGCGAAAATGAGTATGACGAGGTTATATGCTGCCATGTCTACGCGGGGCTTATGCTGACAGACGCGATAAAGAAATACAAGCTGAACATCGCCGCGGGCGTTGTGGAGACGGATTATACGGTTTCGCCGGGCGCGGAGAAAATCAATCTGCCGCTGCATTTTGTCCCGTCATCGGCGCAGAAGGCGGAGCTTGCCTCCTACGGAGTGCCGGAGGAGAAAATAATAGTAAGCGGCATACCGACGCGCTCTCAATTCAAACTGTCTATGGACAAAACCGCCGCGAAAAGGATGTTCGGGCTTGACACTGAAAAGAAGAACATACTTATAGCCTGCGGCAGCATGGGCTGCGGCCCTATCGAGACGCTTCTGGAAATTCTCGCCGAGCGGCACGCGGCGGACGGTTCGTTTACGGTAACGGCGCTTTGCGGAAGCAACAAGGAGCTTCGCGACAGTCTGCTTCTGAAATACGCCGCGCAGAAGGACATTCACATATTGGGGCAGATAGAGAACATGTCCGCCCTGCTGGACAGCGCCGACGTATACATGACAAAGCCCGGCGGAATAAGCGTAACGGAGGCGGCGCAAAAAAAGCTGCCCATGCTCCTGATAAACGCGGTGGGCGGCTGTGAAAAGCACAATCTTGACTTTTTTGTCGCGGCGGGCGGTGCGGTCACGACGGACAATATCAGCGTGCTCGCGGACGAGGCGGTGACGATAACGAAGAACAACGCAATGCGCCGTGAAATGGAAGCGGCGCTGGGGAAGGTCTTCCTCGAAAACAACGGCGAAATAATATACGAGCAGATGCAGCGCGTATACAATCAATTATAAAGCATAAAGCGCATGACGGCAATGAACGATTTCAGTCATTGCCGTCATGTTTATATTTTTTCTTTTTCTGAAGACGCGCGTATTGGCGGGCGCGGATGGATTCTTCGACATTATCGCGGATATGCGGGATGATATTATCCTCAAGCTCGGTTTTCGCGCGGACGAGCCATTTTATTATAATGACGAGCGCCGTTATCGAGGGCAGGAGCAAAAAGAGCATGCACAGAGACATGAACAGCGCCGCGATGTCCTCGGCGTATCTGGCGGCGTTTTCCCAATACGGGTAGAGAACGCCTTTGCTCTGCATGGATCTCTCGCCGTATTGCCGCGATACGGTTATGAGCTTGGAGAAGGAAAAGCGGGTTGTGTTGTTTATTATCTCGCCGCGGCCTATGGGGAACTTGTCCTTCGCGACACCGAGCGCGAAGCCCTTGACAGGCTCGGGCATGACGACCTCATAACAGGTTATTCCGGCGCCTTCGACAAGCTCGAGATAGGCGTCATAGGAAATGAAAATACCCAGATCGTCGGTATAGGCCTTTTTGGTGGCGAAATCGTCCTCATGGTTGATGACGCCGGCGACGACAAAGTTCTGCCCTTCTATCTTGAAGCTCATGCCCTGCACATTGTCGGAGCCGAAGAGGAGCCACGCGGTTTCCTCATCGATAACCGCCCTGTCCTTCATGAGATCGTCGCCGCTGATATAGCTGCCGCTTTTGAGGACGAGGGGATGAAAGAGGAAGAAATCGCCGCCGACGGCGTAGGCGTACACATCCCCCTTGCCGAGTGCGCTCGACACGCTGAGCTTGCCGGAGGTGCTCCACGCGTCCACATAGAGCTGCTCGCCGGAGTGGATGTCGAGAGACGCCTCCTGAAACTTCTTCATCATCACCTGGCGGAAGTCGTTCACCTTGGAGGTGTCTATGGTCTGGTCAACAGGGATGAAGCAGCTTATCTGGGCATAGGGAGTGTCGCTCTCTCCCTGCCAGCGCTCCGCCTCCTGCTGGGTGAGAAGCATCCCCGAAATGCTCCTGACGACGGCATAGCAGCACGCAGCGGCAAGCAGAAGAAAAACAACCACAACGGCGTATATTATTCTTTTTTTCGGCGCTTTTATCTTCTTCATGCGAAGCTCCAGATTCTCCGGATTATTTATCGTCCGAAATTATTTTTACCTGATCTCCGTCGGCTATGGGCGAATCGGTATTGATGACGACCCAGTCGCCGGAGTATATATTTCCGGTCACGGCGCAGCTGACATCATCGGAGGCGAGAATTTCCACCTCGGCGCGTCTCGCCGAATACTGGGAGCCGAGGCGGTTGCTCATCGCCTCGACCACAAGGACGTATGTGCCGGAAGAGTCGGTATGGATGGCGGTGATGGGTACGACAAGATCAAACTCAGTACTCTCCTTGCCAAGGGTCAAGGTCAGCTCATTGCCGGAGCCGATATCTCCCTCAATGTCAAAGGTGAGCAGCTTGCCGTTGTCCGCCGTCTTTATGCTCTTCAAGGTCGCGGTGACGCCGGTGTCCATATATCCGGCGCCGGTGTCCGCGGTGTCGCCGACGGTGAGGCGGTCGGCAAGCTCGGGGTCTACAACGAAGCTGACGGCGCGGTCGCTCTCTTCGGTTTCGACAACGCACAGCTCCTGATATTTCTCAACAGTGTCGCCTGCCTTGCAGCTTATGTGCGTCACGGTACAGTCATACGGGGCGAAGATATTCCCATCGCCGGTTTCGCCACGCATCTCCTTTATAATCTCCTGCTGCTCGGCGATTCTTTTCGCGGTGGATTCGAGCGTGCTTTTGATTGCGGTAATCATGGTCGTCTCATACAGGCGCGTCTCGGCTATCTTATTTTTGGCGTAATCATAGGTTTCTTTTACCGAACTGTAATTTGCCGAGTATGTGGCTGCCTCGGAGGCGTCCACATAGGGCGCGGTACTCAGCTGATGCTCGGAAACGCCCATATAATACTCGAGCTTGCTCATGGGAATCTTTTCGGTAAGGCCGTTGACGGTGACATCCCAAAGGGTATCGGTAAAGTCCGTAAGCCAGGGGGTCTGGCAGGCGTAGTTGTTATACTCGGCAAAAAGCCGGTCAAGAACTTCCAGCTCGGCTTCTATCTCCCCGTCCTGCGCGTGCTCAAAGGTGAAGAGCAGATCGCCTTTTTTAACCTGCTGTCCCTCTTTGATTTCGACGGTTTTCACGGTCCTCGCGGCGGGGGAGGTTATTTCGGCGCTGCTCTCGGAGGTGACGGTGCCTGTGCCTCTGACGGAGGCGGTCAGCGTGCCGGCGCCTATCGTATCGACTTGTACCTGCGGAAGGTAATGGCTCATAAGCAGGTCGGACATGAAAATGAGCAGCATGAGCGCGACAAGCAGGACAATCGCGGCATCCTTCAATACGGATATTTTTTTGCCGGCAAATTTTTCCATTTTATCTCCTGTTCAGCTCTGGCTGTCGGCGAGGCGGACCTGGTCGCCGCTCTTTATGGGGGCGGCAGATGTGGTTATGACAAAGTCGCCGGCGGCGAGATCGGCGGTGACGGCGGAGTTGGTATCATCCTCGGCGAGGACATCGACCTTGACGCGCTTGGCGATATATCTGTTGCCGAGAGGAGAGTTCTTCGCCTCGACCACGAGGACGAACTTGCCGTTCTTGTCGCTCCGGATGGAGCTGTTGGGGACGACAAGGTCATAATTAGCGCTCTTCTGTCCGACGGAGACGGTAAGCTCCGAGCCGGCGGTGACGTTGCCCTCAAGGTCGAAGGTGAGCGTCTTCTTGTTCTGAGGGTCTTCCTTATTGGTGGCGATGGATTTGAGCTTGGCTTTTATCTCGTTGCCCCAATAGAAATTGCTTATCGTCGCCTCGTCGCCGACCTTCAGGCGGCGCGCCTGATCGTTGGTGACGGCAAAGCTGACGGTATAGCCCATGTCCGGAACCTCGATGACGGCGAGAATATCGTCCTTGACAACGGTATCGCCGGAGGAGCAGTTAATCTCCGTCACCGTTCCGTTGGTCTTCGCCTCGATGACATTATCGTCCCCCTCGCCGGCGAGCTTTTTGATTTTTTCCTTCTGCCGCTCGATCTGATCGGCTAAAGAGGCAATCTCAGCCTGCTTCGCGGCGTATGTCTGCCCATCGGCATACAGAGAATCTTGAAGGGATGCCGCCTGCAGATTGTAATTATTCAACGCGGTTTCATATTTTGTTTGTGCTTCCAGATATGCGTTATATTGAGGTTTGCTTTCGCTTCCCCCTGCCTTAACCTCTTCAAGATGAGTTTCAGCAGCATTATATGCTTCATTTGCGTTATATAATGCATTAAACTCATCATCTGTTCTTTCATTTACTGCCCTTTCCGCAGCAGTAATTTTTTCCTGTGCCGCATTTTTTTGTTCTTGTGTTGGAGGCTCTGGCTTTTCGAGCAGTTTAGCCCATTCGGCATACGCGTCGTTAACATCTGTTTGTAATTGCCTTAATTTTTCGTCAGACTTAATTTGTGCCTCTACAAGCGCTGCTTTTGCGTCATCTACCACTATTTGCGCGGCGGTTATTTGTTCCTGAGTTGCCTTTGACGTTGCTTGCCAAAGAAGCTCTGCGCGGTTGAGTTCCTCTTCCGCCGCCTTGAGCTTATTTCCAAGATTTGACAAAGTTGCATTATCATACGCGTGAGAGCTAACACCGGAAGTGGCAAGGGCGGTATTATAGCTTGCCTCAAGAGTATAGAGCTTTTCATTCGCGGCTTCGAGTTCCGCGCTGTCGCCCGCGCCGAGGACGAAGAGGACATCCCCTGTCTTGACCTCCGCGCCGGTCTTAACCATGACCTTGGCAATGGTGACCGTCCCCGTCGCCTTGACCTTGTTGCTGCCGTTGGCGACGACCTTGCCGGTGCCGCGCACACGGGCGGTGATAGGGCCGGAGGCGACCGCCTGCGTGGCGACCTCGGTCAGGGAGGCGTTGAGAATAGTCTGCGAGAAAAACGTCAGCACAAGGAGCACCGCGAGAAAAATAATCGCGGCGTCCTTAACCCAAGCTCTGTTTTTTACTTCAGTTTCCATATCGGTTACCTCATAGTCAGTGAGGAGTTAGGAGTGAGGAGTTAAGTGAGAGTCAAAATCTTTGATTTTGCTCCTCGAACTTATGCCGTAAGGCGGAGGAGTTGTGGTGTTCGCTTGCGCGAACGGATTTATAATCCCTCTTTTCCCTGTCTCCGTATTCCCACTGTTGTATTACTTATTGTTTGCGTTGCTTATCCCTTGACGCTGCCGGAGTTGGCGATGCCTTCGACGAGGTATTCCTCGCCGTGGAGGAAGAGAAGCAAGGTCGGAATCATGTAGACGGTTGCCATGGCGAAGGCGAGGCCGATCTCGCCGGAGTTTATGGAGGAGAGAAAGACCGAGAGCGGCTGACGGTCGGCATTCTCAAGGAGAATGAGCGGCTGTTCGACCATGTTCCAATAGTCGATAAAAACGAGTATCGTGATAGAGTACAGCGCCGAGCGGCACTGGGGGATGCAGATCTTGGTGAATATCTGCCACTCGCCGGCGCCGTCAATCTTCGCGGCTTCGATGAGCGCGTAGGGGATGCGGCGCATAAACTTCGTCAGCAGGAAGACGGAGAACGGCGCGAACATGCCGGGCAGGATAATCGCCCAACGGGTGTTGAGGATGCCGAGCCACTTCGAGACGAGATAGTTCGGCACGAGAGTCACCTGATAGGGCATAAGCATCAGGATGACATAGAAGAAGAAAATGCCGCTTCTTATCTTGCCGCGCCAACGGGTGAAGCCGTACGCCGCGACGGAGGCGATCGCCACCTGCAAAATCACGATGGGCACAACGAGCAAAACGCTGTTCCAGAATTTGAGCAAATAGTCCGGCGATTTGATGAGGCCGCTTATATATTGGGAAAAGGTGACCTTGTCGGGAATGAACTTGAGATTGACGGTCTTCGAGACGTAGCCGCCGCTTGTGGTGGAGAAAATCATGCCGTAGTTGGAATTTATCTCGGACTCGGACATGAAGGAGTTTGTAATGGTCAGCACCGTGGGCAGCAGGAAGAGCGCGGCGAAAATCACGCAGAGGATAAAGATGACGCCACGGGAGAAATAATGCTTTTTCTTCAGCTTCTTCATCCCTCCACGTCCTTTCCGAACCAGTCCTCCACTTTAAAGAGAAGGGCGATGATAATCACCATGACGACCGCCATGACAACGGCGGCGGCGGAGAGCTTCTGATAATCGAGGGAGTTGAAGGTGTTGTTCATAAAATGCTGGAGCATATAGAGGGTTTCATAGGGATAATTCCCCGTCAGCAGATACACCTCGCGGAAGACCTTGAAGGAGTTAATGAGCGCAAGAATCGTGACGAAAAGCACCGTCGGCGAAAGATAGCGCAATTTAATGGCGAAAAATTTATAAAGCTCGCCCGCGCCCTCGACATCGGCGACCTCCAGAAGCTCCTTGGGGATGTTGGCGAGCGCCGCCATGAATAATATCATGAAATACCCGAGGTTTTTCCAGAGGAAGAGGATAATAACGACAACCTGACTGTATTCGGACTGGAGCCAGTCAATCTTATCGGCGCCGAAAAGCTGCAGAAACTCATTGACGGTGCCGTTATAGTTGAAGAGCACCTGCCATATAAGCACGACGGAGGCGACCGGCACCATCATGGGGCTGAGGAAAAAGGTGCGGAACTGCGATTTAAAGGGGATGCGCGCTTCAAGCAGCAACGCGAGCAGGATAGACAGCACCACCGCAAGGGGCACCGCGATCGCGGAGAAATGCAGGGTGTTCTTCGCGGCGAGGATAAAGGCGGAGTTGTTGAAGAGCTTAATAAAATTGTCCAGAAAGACGAAGCTGCGCGAGCCGACACCGTCAATCACGGAATAATACACGACGACGCAGAACGGCACGATAAAGAACACCGCCACGCCCAGAAAGCTCGGCGCGAGAAAGCAGAGACTGCGCGCAAAGTCCCTCCTGCGCTCCGCCCGGTCTATTTTGTTTTCCTTAGCGTTTGCCATAAGCCGACCTTAATAAAATCATATATGATGCGATTCACAAATTAAACCGATGATATTCTACTACAACTTATTGAGTATTTCAAGCAAAGGAAATGTAAAAAATCCCTTACGAAAAGCCGAAAAGCCGCCGTTTTCGCCGCGGCGGATAATATGCACAGATTTGTCGGGCAAAGTACCGTAATTTTGCACAGTTTTGACAGTCCCCCGCAATCAAAGAACGGGGGTGATTTTGTGTAAAAGTGAGAAAAATAACAAAGTTTGCCGAAGGGATTGACATTAATTTCCCAAGATATATAATTACGATACAACAAAATGCGGGAGAATTTGATTTTTCCGCCGCAATATATCTATACCCCTGCAAAAATTTATTTTTCGGAAAGGAAGATAAAAATATGTCAGCTATCGATCTTACAAAGTACGGTATTACAGGCACAACTCAAATCATCCACAACCCCTCTTATGAGGAGCTTTTCAAAGACGAGATGGATCCTTCCCTCGAAGGCTACGAGAAGGGCACACTCACAGAGCTCGGCGCGGTCAACGTCATGACAGGCATCTACACGGGCCGTTCTCCTAAGGACAAGTTCATCGTTGTAGACGAGAATTCCAAGGACACCGTGTGGTGGACTTCCGATGAGTACAAGAACGACAACCATCCCGCCACGCAGGAGTGCTGGAAGGCAGTCAAGGAGCTGGCGGTCAAAGAGCTGTCCGGCAAGAAGCTGTATGTGATGGACGCTTTCTGCGGCGCGAACAAGGACACCCGCATGGCTATCCGCTTCATCATGGAAGTGGCATGGCAGGCGCATTTCGTGAAGAACATGTTCATCCAGCCTTCCGAGGAAGAGCTTGCGAACTTCGAGCCGAACTTCACAATTTACTGCGCATCCAAGGCAAAGGTTGAAAATTACAAAGAGCTCGGTCTGAACAGCGAGACGGCGGTTGTCTTCAACATCACCAGCCGCGAGCAGGTCATCCTCAACACATGGTACGGCGGCGAGATGAAGAAGGGCATGTTCTCCATGATGAACTACTACCTGCCTCTCAAGGGCATCGCCTCCATGCACTGCTCCGCCAACACCGATATGAACGGCGAGAACACCGCCATCTTCTTCGGTCTGTCCGGCACCGGCAAGACCACCCTTTCCACCGACCCGAAACGTCTGCTCATCGGCGATGACGAGCACGGCTGGGACGACAACGGCGTGTTCAACTTCGAGGGCGGCTGCTACGCGAAGGTCATCAACCTCGACAAAGAGTCCGAGCCCGACATCTACAACGCCATCAAGCGCAACGCCCTGCTCGAAAACGTCACTGTCGACGCGGAGGGCAAGATCGATTTTGCGGATAAGTCCGTCACGGAGAACACCCGCGTTTCCTACCCGATTAACCACATCAAGAATATCGTCCGCCCGATTTCCGCCGCTCCCGCCGCGAAGAACGTTATCTTCCTCTCCGCAGACGCATTCGGCGTGCTGCCTCCCGTTTCCGTGCTGACTCCGGAGCAGACCAAGTACTACTTCCTGTCCGGCTTCACGGCAAAGCTCGCCGGCACAGAGCGCGGCATCACCGAGCCTACCCCCACCTTCTCCTCCTGCTTCGGTCAGGCGTTCCTCGAACTGCATCCCACCAAGTACGCAGAGGAGCTTGTCAGAAAGATGGAGATGAGCGGAGCAAAGGCATATCTCGTCAACACCGGCTGGAACGGTACAGGCAAGCGTATTTCCATCAAGGACACCCGCGGCATTATCGACGCCATCCTCAACGGCGACATTCTCAATGCCGAAACCAAGGTTATCCCCTACTTTAATCTCGCCGTTCCCACAGCGCTTCCCGGCGTTGACAGCGGCATCCTCGATCCGCGCGATACCTACGCAGACAAGAGCGAATGGGAGAACAAGGCGAAAAATCTCGCGGGGCTGTTCATCAAGAACTTCAAGAAGTACGAATACAACGAAGCGGGCAAAGCCCTTGTCGCGGCAGGCCCTCAGCTCTGATAAAGCAATAATAAATTTCAAGCTCCCGGAAAACCAATCGGTTTTCCGAGAGCTTTTTTATATCCGAGCCGCTTATCCTTCGCAAGACTCGCAGTTATGCGCCGCGCGGAAGAGCGTGGGATCATAGGCTATGCCGTTTTTGTCATAATAGTCCTTGACAGCCGCTCGGACAGCTTCCTCGGCTAAGACGGAGCAATGTATCTTATGCGTGGGCAGGCCGTCCAGCGCCTCGACAACCGCCTTATTGGAGAGCTTGAGCGCGTCCTCGACAGGCTTGCCCTTGATAAGCTCCGTCGCCATGGAGCTGGTCGCGATCGCGCTGCCGCAGCCGAAGGTGTTGAACTTGCAGTCGGTAATAATGCCGTTTTCCACCTTTATATACATGCGCATGATATCGCCGCACTTGGCGTTGCCGACCTCGCCGACGCCGCTCGCATCGTCAAGCTTTCCCACGTTGCGGGGATTTCTGAAATGATCCATAACCTTATCGCTGTAAAGCGCCATAATAATTCCCTCCTGTTATATTAAATATTCACATTAAAATATTAAATAAGATGCTTTCTCCTGCCGGTTTCCAGCTCATCCCACACGGGAGACATATTGCGCAGATAATCGACCACCTTGGGAACGGTTTCTATGATATGGTCAATCTCTTCCATGGTGTTGTATTCGCCTATCGAGAGTCTGAGCGAACCGTGGGCGACCTCATGAGGAAGGCCGAGGCTCAGAAGAACATGGCTCGGATCGAGAGAGCCGGAGGTGCAGGCAGAGCCGGAGGAGGCGCATATGCCGTTCTCATCGAGCAGGAGCAGAAGAGATTCGCCCTCTATGCCCTCAAAGCACATGTTGACAGTTCCCGGAACATGATGCTCAAGGCTCCCGTTAATCTTGCTGTGAGGTATTTTGGAGAGCCGGGCAAAGAGCTTATCGCGCATGGGGATGATTTTCGCGGTATTCTCCTCCATATGCTCGCAAGATTCTTTGAGCGCCGCCGCCATGGCGACTATGCCGGCGACATTCTCCGTCCCCGCGCGCCTGCCTCTTTCCTGCGCGCCGCCTTCGATAAGGCTGAAAAGCGGCATATTTTTCTTCGCGTACAAAACGCCGACGCCCTTCGGCGCGTGGAACTTATGGCCGGACATCGAGAGCATGTCAATATTCATCGCCTCGACGTCTATGGGCATATGCCCTGCCGCCTGCACGGCGTCCGTATGAAACGGCACTCCCTTTTCGCGGCAGAGCGCGCCTATCTCCGCGATGGGCTGCACCGTGCCGATTTCGTTATTGGCAAACATGACGGTTACAAGGCAGGTGTCATCACGCAGAGCATTTTTAACGTCGTCGATTGTTACGACCCCGTCCGCGTGGACATCCAGCAGCGTTACCTCAAAGCCCTCTTTTTCGAGCTTTCCGAGCGTATGCAAAACGGCGTGATGCTCAAACTTCGTAGAAATAATGTGCTTCTTCCCTTTCCGCGCTCCCGTCTTTGCGGCGGAGAGTATCGCCTGATTGTCCGCCTCGCTTCCGCCGGAGGTGAAATAAATTTCCCTCGGAGCGGCGTTTATACATTTCGCGATGGTTGCCCTCGCCTTGGCAACGGCCTCGGCGGCATCCTGCGCAAAGGCGTAAAGGCTTGACGGGTTGCCGTAATATGTTGTCAGATACGGAAGCATGGCGTCAAGCGCGGTCTTGCTGACGCTCGTCGTCGCGGCATTGTCGGCATAAACAAACATAATATTTTCTCCTTTATTTTTTCCATCTCTCACCGATCATGAGATCCGCGAGAGTAACAGAGTCAAGATAATTATTGGTAACCTCGTCCAGCTCCTTCCACATCGGCAGTGTCAGGCAAACGGCCGCCCTGTCGCAGGAGACGCCGCCCGTCTTTATGCAGGCGACCGGAGCGAGGCTTTCCTCCACACAGCGGAGAATTTGCCCCACGCTGATTTTGTCGGGGCTTGCCGTCAGCCGATAGCCGCCCTCTTTGCCGCGCGCGCTCTCAAGCAGACCGTTCTTCTTCATCTCGCCAACTATACCCTCAAGGTATTTCATGGAGATGTCCTGCCGATCTGCCACGGTTTTAAGCGAAACCGGTTTGTCCTGCGCATTCTGCGCAAGATCGACCATCACGCGGAGCGCGTATCGACCCTTGGTTGTTATGTTCATGTTTATCACCTTCTTTTTCCTACAAATTTAATATACCATAAGATTAGTAGGAATTCAAGAGAAATTTTTACAATTTTTTTCTGAAGCTGCGGAAAGACATGCGTTTTGCAAACGCGTATTTTCCGTAAAAGTCAGAAAAAGCGGGAGAAATCGTCAAAACCGGCAATTTCTCCCGTTGAAATATTCGCGATTGCGTTCTTTATTTTTTATGCTTGAGCATCAGGAAAAGCTTCGGCGCGTGGCGGCCGGCAGCGTAGACAACGCGGAACATCAGCATGTTGAGAGAGACAGTTCCGCCGCGCATCACGGCGCACATAATTTTCTCGACCGCGCCGCCGTATACGCCGCGGCTGCGCGAGCGCACCTGCTCGTTTTTGAGAATGCTTTTTACATACTCCCTTTTTTGGCGGTATGTCAGAGGACAGCTCGGCGCGTAGAGATTGGTCATGCAGGAAAAGACGCTCTTGACGAACATATAGCGGCATCCGGAATCGTCCTTTGTTCCGAAGCGGAGGCACAGCTCGCTCATACGCCTGTCCGCAAGGCAGCATACCTGCGGCTTGCGGTCATAAAACCTGCTTATAAGGCTTTCGCCCGGCTGCATGATATAAATATATTTGCATTGCGGCAGAACGGCGCAGAGTTTTGCCTTTTCCAACACGTCAAAGTTGAAAAGACGATCCTCGCCCCAGCGATAGTCCGGAAATCTCAGGCCGTTTTCGCGGATAAGCGGCGCGCTGTAAAGCTTTGCCCAAACCTGATTGAGCATATTGGCCATATATAAATGCGGCAGAGCGTCGCCCAAGGAGGCGCCGTCAAGATATTGCTCCGGCTCAAAATAATCCCGCTCGGTTGCATCGGGATTTTTTATCGTGAAGCCCATCATCACAAATTCCGCACCCTTTTGCGCCGCCGCGACGGCATATTCAAGCGCGTCTTTTTCCATCAGGTCATCGGAGTCGATGAAGGTAAAGTATTCCGCATTTTCCGAGGCATGCTCCATGCCGAAGTTCCTCGCGTTGGCAGGACCGGAATTTTCTATGTCAAACACCTTGACGCGTTTGTCTTTTTGCGCTATCGCGGCGGCGACGGCGGCTGTATTGTCGCTCGAACCGTCATTGACTATGATAAGTTCAAGGTCGGCATAGGTCTGATTAAGCACGCTCTCGGCGGAGCTTTCTATAAATTTCGCGGCGTTGTATGCCGGCATAATAACAGAGATCATTCTACTCCTCGCAATCAGCTTTCAGTATCGCTGTAAAATCTGAGGCAAAATTCGTATAAAGGCATCAGCTTTTCAAGCTCATCCGCCAAAATTTGCGGAAACTCCGGAAGCAGAATCGCGCCGCCGAAATCCTCGCGGTGTTCCATGCCGATGCGCTTGCAGTTGTACCATCTGTCTATTTTCGCGTTATGCGATCCCTTGGGGCGGGCATATTGTTCGCCGTCAAAATTAAACTCCGGATAACGCTCTGTTTTGTCAATCAGGCTTTCGAAAGCGGCGGGATTGGCATCGACAATGTTGCGGAAGCGCTGCATATCGGCGGGGGTTGCGCTGTAAAAGCCCATGCCGTAGGAAAAGTCCGCCGCGCCGATCTCAAACCAGAACATGGGGCCATCCAGCAGGGCGTTGCTGTTTTTAATCGAAAACCACAGATGGTCTTTATAAGGACCTCTGCCGAAAAGGCGGCGCGCGTCCCTGTATATTCTCGAAACATGCAGAGTGAGATTTTTCTCGGGATGCCGCTCCGTCATGATCGCGGCGGTTTCGTCGGCAAGCGCCTTGAACGGCTTATTCACCGTCTTTTCGAACTCATCCTTATGTTCGAGAAACCACGCGCGTTCGTTATTAAACGCGAGCTCCCAGAAAAAATCCGAGGCCGCTTTCGTAAATCCGTTAAACATCAAAAATACTTCCCTGTTTTTTGCCTATTGTACCACATGGCAAGCCTGTGTTTCAAGCTGTACAAACAGTCAAAAATGTGATAAAATAACCTGTCAGCAAAGATAATCACAAGTAAAACCGCAAAATTGAAGCTTTTCATCGAAAAAGGAGATAAAAACATGAACAAATATCTTGATATCGCGCCCGAGGTCAAGGCCGCGCTCGATGCCGGCAAGCCTGTTGTCGCTCTCGAAAGCACAATAATTTCCCACGGGATGCCCTATCCGAAAAATGTCGAAACCGCGCTTTTGGTCGAGCAGACCATCCGCGACAACGGCGCGGTGCCGGCGACAATAGCCGTTATCGGCGGCAGACTGAAGGCAGGACTCAGTCATGAGGAGATCGAGCATCTGGGCAAAGCCGGACGCGCCGTCGCCAAGGCGAGCCGCCGCGATCTGCCCGCGCTCTGTGCAAGAGGGGCGGACGGCGCAACCACCGTCACTACAACCATGATAATCGCCCACATGGCGGGAATCAAAATATTCGCCACCGGCGGCATAGGCGGCGTTCATCGCGGCGCGGAAACCACGATGGACATTTCCGCCGACCTTGAAGAGCTTGCGCAAACGCCTGTTATGGTAGTATGCGCGGGGGCAAAATCCATTCTGGATCTCGGCCTTACGCTTGAGTACCTCGAAACGCACGGCGTTCCCGTTATCGGCTACGGCACGGATGAACTGCCGGCATTCTACACGCGTTCAAGCGGCTTCGGCGTTGATTACCGCGTGGACTCTCCGGCGGAGCTTGCGGCAATGTTCAAGGCGCAGAGAGAGCTTGAATATCGCGGCGGCATGCTCGTGACCAACCCCATTCCGGAAGAGTATTCAATGGACAAGGCCGTCATTGACGCGGCAATAGACGAGGCGCTCAGACAGTGCAGGGAACAGGGCGTACACGGCAAAGAAACAACGCCGTTCCTGCTGGCAAAGGTCGTGGAGCTGACAGGTGGCAACAGTCTCGAGAGCAACATCCAGCTTGTCCTGAACAACGCAAAAGTCGCCGCCCTGACCGCGGCAGAGCTTGCGAAATAAATTGCGCCGCTTTTCGCGCAAAGAAATGAAACTTGGAAAGGAGAAAGTCATGGAATCACATTCCGACGGGAAAAAGCGCCGCTCAAAAAACGGCGTCAAACGCATGGTCTTTTGCATTTTGTCTCTGCTTGTAAGTATCGGGCTGTGGTTTTTTCTCCTTTACAAGCTGAAAACGAATTTTACATGGGTCGGCGTTGCGGCAAGAGCAATAGGTCTGTTTCTTTCTCTGTGGATATACAGCCAGAGCAAAACATCGTCCATGAGGATGCCGTGGATAATTCTTATATTGACGTTCCCGTTTTTCGGCATTATCACATATTTTCTTGTAGGCTACAATGTGCAGACAAAGAAAATGGAGCAGAGGTACGCAGACACAAACGCGCTTATCCTGCCGATGCTGCCGCAGAACGAAAACACGCTTGAGCAGCTCCGCGCTCACGATGCCGCCGCGGGGAATATTGCCGAATATATTTTCAGAAACGGCAAATATCCGCTTTACAACGACTCAAGCGTTGAGTTTTATTCAAACGCCGCCGACGGTCTTGAAGCGCAGCTTGACGCTCTTTCAAAAGCGGAGAAGTTTATCTTCATGGAGTATCACGCCATAGAAAACGCCGAGAGCTGGGGCAGGATTCAGCGGGTTTTGGAGGACAGACGCAAGGCCGGTGTCGATGTGCGCGTCTTTTATGATGACGCGGGTTCGATCGGATTTATTAACACGGACTTTGCGAAGTATCTGGAGTCTTTAGGTATACACTGCCGCGTGTTCAACCCCTTCAAATTGGGCGTTACGCTTTTTCTCAACAACCGCGACCACCGCAAGATAACGGTTATTGACGGAAAAGTCGGCTTCACGGGCGGGTACAATCTGGCGGATGAATATTTCAATATCACACATCCCTATGGGCTTTGGAAGGATTCCGGCATTAAAATAACCGGCCCTGCCGTCGCGAGCCTTACGGCGGCTTTTCTCGAAATGTGGAATTCCGTGCAGGACTCGCCGGAAACCGACGGCGATGCTACCGCATATCTCTCCCCCGCGCCGCCGGCGGAAAACGCAGAGGGATATATTATGCCTTACGCCGTAAACCCGCTCACAGGCGTTCACATCGGCGAGGATGTTTATATCAGCATGCTCAACAAAGCGACCGATTACTGCTGGTTTATCTCGCCATATCTTATCCTGACGGATGAGATGACGCACGCGATGAGCCTGGCGGCGATGCGCGGCGTGGATGTGCGCATCGTTACGCCCGGCATACCGGACAAGAAGGTTGTCTACCGGGCGACGCGCTCTTTTTATCCTCCGCTTGCAAAAAGCGGCGTGCGCATATATGAGTGGGCGCCCGGCTTCTGCCACGCGAAAATGTGCGTAGCGGACGATAAAATGGCCACATGCGGCACAATAAACCTGGATTTTCGCAGTCTGTATCACCATTTTGAGAACGGATGCTTTTTCTACGGATGTAAGGCGGTCGGCGACGTAAAGGCAGATTTTGAAAAGACCTTTGCCCAAAGCCGAGAGGTAACCGAAACATATCGAGAAGGGCTTTCGTCCTTGCTCAGTTTTCTTCAGCTCGTCCTCCGCCTTTTTGCGGAGCTTTTATGAAATAAAACAGTTGGCTTGGATAATTCCTTGCCAACTGTTTTTTGCCTATTTTCGGTTGTAAATTAATATCACACGTTGAATCTGAACAGCGTCACATCGCCGTCGTGCATGACGTATTCCTTGCCCTCGCTACGCATAAGGCCTTTTTCCTTTGCCGCCGCCATGCTGCCGCAGGCTTTAAGATCGTCAAAGGCGACTATTTCCGCGCGGATAAATCCTCGCTCAAAATCGGAATGTATCTTGCCGGCGGCTTGTGGCGCCTTTGTGCCCTTCTTTATAGTCCAAGCCCTGCATTCGTCGCTTCCGCAGGTGAGGAATGATATAAGCCCAAGCAACTCGTATGAGCATTTTATCATGCGGTCAAGGCCGGGCTCGTTCATGCCGAGCTCTTCGAGAAAGAGCGCCTTGTCCTCCTCGTCCAGCTCCGCCATCTCCTCTTCGACCTTTGCGCAGATGGGGAGAACCTGCGCGCCCTCATCGGCGGCGATTGCGGCGACGGTTTTATAATAATCGTTGTTTGCGTAATCGGCAACGCCCTCTTCGTCCATGTTCGCCGCATAGATGATGGGTTTGAGCGTCAGCAGATCCGCGGACGCGATTATCTCCGCATCGTCCTTGTCGCACTCGAAAGAGCGGGCGGATTTGCCGCCGTCAAGATGCTCCCTCAGCGCTTTGAACACATCGACCTCGCGCAGATATTTTTTGTCGCCCTTTGCCGCTTTTGCCGCCTTGTCTATGCGGCGGTCGACCATTTCCATATCCGCAAGAATAAGCTCAAGATCGATTATCTCGACATCGCGCTTAGGATCCGTGTTTCCCTCGACGTGGATTATATCGTCATTGTCAAAGCATCTGACAACGTGAACTATCGCGTCGGTGGCGCGAATGTCGCCGAGGAATTTGTTTCCGAGACCCTCGCCCTTGGACGCGCCTTTGACAAGACCGGCAATATCGACAAATTCGATAACGGCGGGGGTGTATTTTTTCGGTTTGTAGAGCTCAGCTAAAAAATCAAGGCGGCTGTCGGGCACCGTCACCATACCGACATTGGGCTCTATCGTGCAGAATGGAAAGTTTGCCGACTGCGCGCCCGCGTTTGTAATTGCGTTGAAAAGAGTGGATTTGCCTACGTTTGGCAGACCGACGATACCAAGCTTCATGTATATAATCTCCTTAGTTACTCACAGTGCATTACATAATATCACAGCGCGCGCTTTTTTTCAACATTTGAGGATGAAAGTATCTGCGAAGATGCAGAAGAGCAAAATTGAGCTTTTGCTTGCAGAACAGGTAAAAATAGCATATAATGAAAAAAAGTATGTCAAAGCGCTGTACGGGAGACGGTCTTATGAAATTGAACGCCGGAGAAATATTTTCCATAGCAAAAGATAATCCTTCGATTCCGGGTTGCACTATATCAAAAGAGCTTCACGGGGGCAAAAATTATATCACATGTTTCTCGCTGGCAAAAGATACAGATATCAGCGCAGAGATTTATCCGTATTTCAAAATGCTCATTGTCGCCGACGGCAGCATGGAGGTTTACGGGAACAATGGCTTCCTGAAAAAGCTCAAAACAGGCGACAGCATACTGACGCTGACGGACACGCCAATGGGAATGCGGACATCTGAAGGCGCAATATATACGGAAATATCCGTAAGAAAGGAAGATATTATGAACGGAGCAATTAAAGCAGGAGAGGTTTTCAGGCTGGCAGAACTCGTACCATATGCCGAAGGGAAAATCGTAAACATGGATGTGGCGCATAATGACAAAATGAAGTTTGTCGTCATGGCGTTCGACAAGGGTACGGGACTTTCGGAACATGCCGCCCCCGGAGAGGCAATCATATTTGCGCTGGACGGCGAGGGCATAATCGGTTACGAGGGTAAAGAGCATCCTATTAAAGCGGGTGAAAATTTTCATTTTGCAAAGGGCGGCATGCACTCGGTAAAGGCGACCGAAAAGTTCAAGATGGCACTTCTTCTTACATTGGAATAAGAGAGGAAAAAAGCAATTATGAAGTACATAGTAAACGACGGATGCATCGGATGCGGACTTTGCGAGGGAACATGCCCGGAAGTATTTTCAATAACGGACGCCGGCACCGCAAAGGCTATTGAAGCGGATGTTCCCGCTTGGTGCGAAGCCGCCGCCGCAGAGGCGAAGGACAGCTGCCCGGCAGGCGCAATTGAAGAAGCATAAGAACTGCATCGCTTAACAGATACATGACGACGCCGTTACGGAGACACACATGACAGATCAGAAATACATTCGCAATTTTTCGATAATCGCGCATATAGATCACGGCAAATCCACTCTGTCCGACCGCCTGATAGAAAAATGCAACGCAGTAGAACAGCGCATCATGGAAGACCAGATTCTGGACAACATGGAGCTTGAAAAAGAGCGCGGCATCACGATAAAGGCGCGCGCGGTAGGGTTGAAATACAATGCAGAGGACGGGCACGAATACACGCTCAATCTCATAGATACGCCGGGGCATGTCGACTTTAACTACGAAGTGAGCCGTTCCCTCGCCGCATGCGATGGGGCGGTGCTCGTGGTCGACGCATCGCAGGGTGTTGAGGCGCAGACGCTATCCAACACATATCTCGCTCTCGACAACGACCTTGAGATTATCCCCGTTGTGAACAAGATAGACCTTCCTGCCGCCGATCCGAAGCGCGTTAAGGACGAGATAGAGGAGATTATCGGCATTCCCGCGCAGGATGCGCCGGAAATAAGCGCAAAGGCGGGAATAAACATCGATGCGGTTCTGCACGACATCGTCAAGAACATTCCCGCCCCGTCCGGCGATCCGAACGCTCCGCTGAAGGCGCTTATATTCGACAGTCAGTACGACAACTACCGAGGCGTCATTGTCTTCATGCGGATAATTGACGGCTGCATACGCAAAGACAGCGAAGTGTTGCTTATGTCCACGGGCGCAAGGTGCAAGGTGGTCGAGGTCGGGCACATGCGGCCGATGGGCTTGGATGCGTGCGACGAGCTGTGGGCGGGCGATGTCGGATACTTCACGGCGAGCATCAAAAACGTCGAGGATACCCGCGTCGGCGACACGGTTACAGACGCGCTCAATCCCACTGCGGAGGCTCTGCCCGGTTATCGCCCGGCAAGACCAATGGTTTACTGCGGCATATATACGGAAGACGGCTCCAAATACCCGGATCTGCGCGATGCGCTCGACAAGCTCAAGCTGAACGACGCTTCCCTTTCGTATGAGCCGGAAAGCTCCGTTGCGCTCGGTTTCGGGTTTAGATGCGGCTTCCTCGGCATGCTGCATATGGAGGTCATACAGGAACGGCTTGAACGCGAATTTGATCTTGAGCTGGTCACAACGCTGCCATCGGTCATCTATAAAATCGTCCTCACAGACGGCAGTACCGTCATGGTGGATAATCCCCACAACTATCCGGATGTGCCGTCAATCGCCGAGGCATACGAGCCGTATGTAAAAGTTTCGATAATTACGCCGAACGACTATGTCGGCAACATCATGCCGCTTTGTCAGGACAGGCGGGGCGAATACAAAAACATGACATATCTCGATTCGCGCCTTGTGGAAATGCATTATGAAATGCCTCTGAACGAGATAGTGTACGATTTTTTCGACACACTTAAGGCGCGAACTAAGGGTTATGCTTCGCTTGATTACGAGCTCAGTGAGTATAAAGAGAGCGATCTTGTCAAGGTGGATGTGCTTCTCAACGGCGATCAGGTAGACGCGCTGAGCTTCATCGCTCACCGCGAAAAGGCTTACGGCAGAGCCAGAAAACTCTGTGAAAAGCTCAAGGACAATATTCCCCGTCAGCTGTTCGAGGTGCCGATTCAGGCAGCTATCGGCGGAAAGATTATCGCCAGGGAAACCGTGCGCGCAATGCGGAAGGACGTTCTGGCAAAGTGCTACGGCGGCGATATAACGCGAAAAAAGAAGCTGCTTGAAAAACAGAAAGAAGGCAAAAAGAAAATGCGCCAGCTCGGCTCGGTACAGATTCCGACAGAAGCGTTCCTCGCCGTGCTCAAGCTTGACGAATAACGGAAATTGGGGGTATCGCCGAATTTGGCAGATGCCCCCAATTCTTATTGTTCGTTATGTTCGTTGTAAAGCAACTTTATCTTTTGAGCGTGGGTCATACGTTTTATGTGCCATTCGCGGCTCATGGCCTCTTCTTTTGTTTCATAGGACTCATAATATACGAGCGACACGGGGAGACGGGAACGGGTATATTTTGCCCCTCCCCCGCTGTTGTGCGCCTGAAGCCGCTTTTCAATGTCGTTTGTCCAGCCGGTATAAAGCGTGCCGTCGGCGCAGCGGACAATATATGTATAGTTCACCGTTTTACCTGTTTTATGTTTTTTTCGAAATTTGAACGCGGGCCCATTACCTCATGGCCGCAGCCGAGGCACTTCAGGCGGAAATCCGCTCCGACGCGCAGTACCTGCCATTCCTTGCTGCCGCAGGGGTGAGCCTTTTTCATCGTGAGGATGTCTCCAAGCTGTATATCCATTATTTCTTGACCTCGTCCCAATATTTCTTAAATGTCTGTTCGGTCTTATTATCGCCGTATTGATAATACTTTGCGTCCTTCAGGTCATCTGGCAGATATTGCTGTTTCACCCAATGGTTTTTGTAATTATGGGGATATTTATATCCTTGCTCCCGCTCAAAACCGGTTCCGTCGGCATGAACGTTCTGAAGCTCTCTCGGGAAAGAGCCCACATGGCCGCGCCGCACATCCGCAGCCGCGGCATCAACTGCGCAGACAACGCTGTTGGATTTAGGCGCATTTGCGAGCAGAATAACCGCCTCGGCAAGAGGCAGTCGCCCTTCGGGAAGGCCAAGCTGAAGCGCGGAGTCCACACACGCTTTTACTATGGGCACTGCCTGCGGATAGGCAAGTCCCACATCCTCGCTGGCCGAGCAGAGAAGCCGCCTGCAAATGCCGACGAGGTCTCCCGCCTCCATAAGTCTCGCAAGGTAATGCAGAGCCGCATCCGCATCCGATCCGCGAAGCGATTTCATAAGCGCAGAGAGAGAATCAAAATGCTCATCCCCATCGCGGTCATAGCGCATGGATGAGCGCTGCGAAATTGCCTCGGCATCGGCAAGCGTAATTGCCCCATTCCCGTTTGCCGCGGAGAAAAGCAGTTCAACAGAGTTCAGCGCCTTTCTCACATCGCCGCCGCAGGAGAGAGCAATTCTGCCGACAACCCCGTCCTCAACGGCGAGTGGCTTTTCAAGACGGCCGTTCATGATTTTTATCGCCCTCTCAACTGCGCTTTCAATCTCCGAGGCAGTTATCGGTTTAAACTCAAAAACTGTGGATCGGCTCAAAATAGCGTTAAACACACAAAAATACGGGTTTTCCGTTGTAGAGGCGATAAGGGTAATGCGTCCGTCCTCGATAAACTCAAGAAGTGACTGCTGCTGTTTTTTGTTGAAATACTGTATCTCGTCAAGATATAGAAGTACGCCGCCCGGAGTGAGAAGCGTGTCAAGCTCATCAATGATTTTTTTGATGTCCGATATGCCGGCAGTGGTCGCATTGAGCTTGCGCAAGGCGCGGTTTGTGCGCTGCGCTATTATCCGTGCAACGGTGGTTTTGCCTGTGCCGGATGGACCGTAAAAGATCATATTCGGGATATGACCGCTGTTGATGATACGCCGCAACATGCCGTTTTCACCGAGAATATGCTTCTGCCCGACAACATCGTCAAGCGAGTCGGGGCGAATTTCATCTGCAAGAGGTTTATAGACGCTCATTTTTCTTCCTCCGAGGTTTCAATCAGCTTTGTCACAACATGCTGGCACAGCAGCAATCCCGCGCTCGCCGGAACCCAGATGAGAGATCCGGGTACACTGCGCCTTCCGGGTGGAGGCGGCTCAAGCTGCGCCGGCTGCATTGGCTCTTCGGGGGAAAAGACCACGTCATGGCGCTCGATGCCGGCATTTCTCAGCTCTTTGCGCACGACGCGGGCAAGAGCGCAGCCGTAGGTTTTGGATATGTCGGTTATCCGGAGAAGAGACGCGTCTTTTTTATTGCCCGTGCCCAAAGCCGAAACAATGGGAATGCCGCGTTCTCTGCATGAGATTATAAGATCTACCTTATGCTTTACAAGGTCAATCGCGTCAACGACATAATCGTATGAGTCGAAAAAGCGCTCTCTTTCTTCGGCGCAGTAACATCCGACAATCGGCCTGACGCATACGGAAGGGTTAATATCCGCAATGCGCGCCGCCATAACCTCCGCCTTATTTTTACCGACGGTAGAGTCAAGGGCGCAGAGCTGGCGGTTGATATTGCTCTCGCCTATTGTGTCCTGATCTACAAGCGTCAGTGTGCCTATGCCGCTCCTTGCAAGCGCCTCGGCGCACCATGAGCCGACACCGCCGATTCCGAACACCGCGACATGGCTTTTTTGAAGCTTTTCCATCGCCTTATCGCCGAGAAGCATATATTCTCTCAATATACGCTGTTCCATAATGCTCAACACACCTCCGATGCCTCTGTATAATACGCTTTAATATTTCCGGTATAAAAATGTCTCCCCCGAAAGGAGGAGACATTCAAATTGCCAAATGGTCTGTTGACGCCTTCCTCAAAGAAAGGGTGTCTCTGTCTGTCAGCCGACGTATCTTGCCCAGAAGGTCTTCTCGGAAGTATAGTTACCGGTAAGATCTTCCATCCAAGTGTCCATTGCCTCGTTGACAAGGTCGTTCTCTGCAAGATACTCGCTGCAGAGCTCGCCTTCGCCGACATAATACATCACATGGTAGCCTGCGTAGCTTCCGGATTCGCCGTAGACGATGGTGGTGTCGCCGCTCTTATGGCCGCCGAAGCAGAATGCGTCAAACTCGTCAACCATCTGCCCCTTTTGCACCGTGTCGTACAGACCTCCGTTTGTGTTGGAGCCGGTATCCTCGGAATACTGCTCGGCAAGTGCGGCAAAGCTCTCCTCGGTAGCCTCGCCGGACTTCCACTCGTCAAGAATGCGCTCGGCTTCCTCTTTTGCGGCCGCCTTTGCCTCGTCCGTATAGTTACCGTCCTCATCGGCCTCGGCCTTTATAAGGATATGGCGAACTTTTGCAAGCTTATAGTTGTTGTCATCATGGCTTATAAACGCCGCGACGTAGAACCCGTCACCGCTTGAATCTTCCGCAACGGTCGCGTCTCCTTCGGATGCGGTCAACGCCCAGTCTTTATATGCGGAAATCGAGCTGCCGAGAGCGCGTTCGGAATGGGTGCATTCGCTCTCTACGCCGACGCGGGCTATGGCCTCGTTAAGTCTGACCTCGACATCGGTCTCCGCGGCAAGCTCTTCGCTGTTGTACGCGGCAAGAATGTCCTCTGCGGTTTTCTTTGCGGCGGCTATTGTCTCCTCGGTGGCGGCGGAATTGCCTTCCTCATCCTCGACAAGCTCTGCCGTCACATAATACGAGCAGACATCAAAGTAATCCTTATCGCCGTTATAGCTTGCATATTTCTCATCAAGCTCTTCTGTGGTGTAGACAAGGCTGTCCTGATAAGCCTGCGATGCTTTGCTTGCAAGATCGAGAGAATAGGCCTGATCTTTTGCGATTTCTTCGGTCACGCCGCTGCCGTAGTACGCGGCGATGAATTTTTCGGTGCTGGTAAAGCCGTTTTGTTCGGCGATTTCACCGAGAGAAGCGTACTGCTCGTCAATCTCCGCTTTTTCCTCATCGGTGAGGGCAATTCCGTTTTCGGCGGCATAATCGCCGAGAGCTTTGTACTGTGTCATGGCGGAAATTGCGGTATCAATGAAATAATCTCTCCATGTGCCGCCGTCGGTCATGCTACAGTCCTGACTCCTCAGGCCGCTGACGCCGTACTGAGTATCAAGGCCGAACATGGAAGCATACTGGCCATACTGATTGGCAAAATTATAATACTGGTTTGCGTAGTTATAATTTACTTCGGCAGCGGTATATTCCGCATCGCCTATCTTAACGGCGGCGCAGTATTTAGGGCAGACATAATTGAGTATGAGAATGGCCGCAATAACAATAACTGTAGCAACGCCGATAATTGTCCACTTGGTTTTTTCTTTGGCCTTCTTCGCCTCTTCTGCTTTAATCGCGATGGATTTTTTGTCGGTTCCCGCTTCACGGGAAGCAACGCGGTTTTTCTTTTCGGTAGATGCGCTCATTTTTTGACTTCCTTTTGATATAAATATTTTTGATGCGGAACGGAAATATTATACTTTATCCTCATCGGCAATTCAAGCAAATCAATTTCGTTCCGGAGAGATACATAGTTGCAAGCTAAACGGCGCCGGCGTTCAGTCCGCCGCTTTCATGGAGAGGAACGCATTGATAAACCCGTCAATATCGCCGTCCATGACATTGTCAATATTGCCGTTTTCATATTCTGTGCGATGATCCTTGACAAGCTGATATGGCATGAAAACATAGGAGCGAATCTGGCTGCCCCATTCGATTTTCTGCTGTACGCCTTTGATGTCGCTGATTTTTTCGAGATGCTCGCGCTCTTTGATTTCGGCAAGCCTTGCGCGCAGCTGGCTGCGGCAGTTTTCAAGGTTTTGGAAATGGCTTCTCTCAACCTGTGAGGAGACAACAATGCCTGTCGGTATATGGGTAAGGCGAACGGCGGAGGATGTTTTGTTGACCTTCTGCCCACCCGCGCCGGAGGAACGATAGACATCCATCTTTATGTCTTCATCGCGCAGCTCTATTTCCTTATCATCCGCAATTTCGGGCATGACCTCAACCGCGGCAAAAGATGTATGCCTGCGTCCGGCAGAGTCGAACGGCGAGATGCGCACGAGGCGGTGAATGCCGTGCTCGCTCTTCAGAAAACCATAGGCGTTTTCGCCCTCTATCATAATGGTTGCGCTTTTAAGACCGTAGTCCTCGGCATCGAGATAGTCAAGCACCTTGACTTTATATCCGTGCCTTTCTGCCCAGCGGTTATACATGCGGTAGAGCATCGACGTCCAGTCCTGCGCCTCCGTACCGCCCGCGCCGGAATGCAGCGTGAGGATGGCGTTGTTGGCGTCATATTCGCCCGTAAGCAGAGTGCTGAGGCGGGTGGATTCGAGCTCTTCGGTGAAGCGCGCATACTCGCTCTCCAGTTCCTCAAGCATGGATTCGTCATTTTCCTCAATCGCCATCTCGCACATCGTGTACATATCGTCCCATGTGCTGCAGAGCTTTGCATATTTTTCGCACTTGCTTTTAAGGACCTTCAGGCGCTTCTGAACCTTCTGCGATTTCTCCACATCGTTCCAGAATCCGTCCCTTTCGCTCGCCGCCTCAAGCTCCTCGATTTCTTTCGCGGCAGGCTCAAGCTTCAGCGCGTCCTTCAGGACGTTCAGCGTCGGTTTTACGGCATTGAGCTTGACTTTATATTCTTCAAATTCCAGCATGACGTTGACCTCAATCCAATTCAATTCATAAAAAATTCCGTAAACAGAAGTATTATATACAAAAATCTGCCGCTTGTAAACGTATTTTTTTATTTGTTTTTGTTCAGTTCAAAAAGCATAATGGACTTCCCAAGAAAAGAAATGTATGCTATAATTCGATCGTAAGAAACGTGTACTCTAATGTCAAATTTATAACGACTTTACGGAGGATAAAGAGAAATGATTTCACACGGTAAGGAAATAGCGGTATTTGCCGGCAACTCCAACATTGCCCTGGCCGAGGACATTTGCGCGCAGCTTTATAAGCATCTCGGCAGCGCCACGGTTTCGCAGTTTGCAGACGGCGAATGCTCTGTTTCCGTATTTGAGCCGGTACGCGGCAAGGATGTGTTTATTGTCCAGTCCACCTGCAATCACGTTAACGACAATCTTATGGAGCTGCTTGTCATGATCGACGCCATGCGCCGCGCATCGGCAGGCCGCATCACCGCCGTTATCCCCTATTTCGGTTACGCGCGTCAGGACCGCAAAGCGAAAAGCCGTGACCCTATTTCCGCAAAACTCGTTGCAAATCTTATTACCGCCGCCGGTGCCGACAGGGTACTCACGATGGATCTGCATGCTTCTCAGATTCAGGGCTTCTTCGACATCCCCGTTGATCATCTGGCAGGATCTCATCTCTTTGTCCGTCACTTCACCAAAATGTTCGGCAAGGGCAACGAAGACGTCGTTGTCGTTTCCCCGGACGTCGGCAGCACAGCGCGCGCCCGTCAGTTTGCCATGAAGCTTGGTGTCGGTCTCGCCATCGTTGACAAGCGCCGCGAGAAGGCAAATCAGTCCGAGGTTATGAACATCATCGGCAATGTCAAGGACAAGACGTGCATCATACTCGACGATATGGTTGATACAGCCGGGTCCCTGTGCGGCGCGGCAAAAGCGCTTGTCGATGTCGGCGGTGCGAAGGAAGTGTACGCCTGCGCTACTCACGGCGTTCTCTCCGGTCCGGCGCTTGAGCGCATCGAGGCAAGTCCCATCAAGGAACTGCTGTTTCTTGACACCATTCCCTTCCCCAAAGACAAAGTTATGCCCGAAAAGATCCAATATCTTTCCACCGCGCCCGTTTTTGCGGAAGCTATCAGGAGAATCTACGAGGAAGTCTCCATATCCAGCATTTTTGAATAATCGATTTTTATAAGGGGTGATTTTGTTCGCCCCTTTTTTCGAAACAGCTCCGTGTTTTCGGTGTTGTCTCCGTAATTTTATACAATGAGGCGCAAATATGTTTTTCAAATCCTCGGGCGGCCCGACTTGGCTCATAGTTTTTCTCGGAAATCCCGGTCCCAAATACGAAGGCACACGTCACAATGCCGGATTTATGGCAGGCGACGCTCTGGCTAAAGATTTGGGCTTAAAAATCAATAAGGCCAAATTCAGCGCGCTTACGGCGACATGTACAATCGCAAACGAGGCGGTTATGCTTATGAAGCCGCAGACATTTATGAATCTTTCCGGTGAAGCGGTGGGCAAAGCCGCAAAATTTTACAAAATAGAGCCAAAGCATATCATTGTGATTTCTGATGAGATGGCGCTGCCTGTAGGCAAGCTCCGCGTCCGCATGAAAGGCAGCGCGGGCGGTCACAACGGGCTTAAAAACATCATTCAGCACCTCGGAACAGAGGAGTTCCCTCGCATCCGCCTAGGCGTCGGCGCTCCGTCCGATCCGGATTATGACGTAAAGGATTGGGTGCTCGGCAGCTTCAAGAATCAGGACGCCGTTGACATGGCGGACGCCGCAAACCGCGCCGCGAAAGCCGCAGTATGCTATATAGAAGAAGGCGGCGAACGGTGCATGAATAAATTCAACACGAAGTGACGAACTTTTCATGCGTTCTCATATTTCAATAGAAGGCAGCTTCATGTTTCCGCTGCCCAATATTCAGTCGTCTTTGAGTCTCTAAATGGGGCTTAATATACAAAATTTGATAAGAAAGAAGTCGATGCTATGAAAAAAAGCTGTATTGCAATGCTTCTGGCAGGCGGTCAGGGATCAAGACTCTACGCGCTGACGCAGAACGTTGCCAAACCGAGTGTTCCCTTCGGCGGAAAATACAGAATAATTGATTTCCCGCTCTCCAACTGCGCAAACTCAGGCATTGATACCGTCGGTGTTCTCACACAGTACCGCCCGCTGCAGCTGAACAGCTATATAGGCAACGGTCAGCCGTGGGATCTCGACGTAGCCGACGGCGGAGTATACATTCTGCCTCCTTATCAAAGCGCCGGCGAAAAAGGCTCATGGTTTTCAGGCACGGCAAATGCCATTTATCAGAACATTTCTTTTATTGAAAACTATGATCCGGATAACGTGCTCATTCTTTCCGGCGACCATATCTATAAAATGGATTATTCCGACATGCTCAACGAGCATCTGGAAACAGACGCCGCCTGCACGATCGCCGTGCAGCAGGTTTCAATGCAGGACGCAACGCGCATGGGCATCATGAACGTTGGGGATGATGGGTATGTCTGCGAATTTGAAGAAAAGCCCGCCCATCCGAAAAGCGATCTCGCCTCAATGGGCATATACATCTTCAACTGGAAAAAGCTTCGGGAATATCTGATTGCGGATGAAAATGACCCCAATTCCAGCAAGGACTTCGGAAAAAACATTATTCCGAACATGCTCAACGCCGGCGAGAAACTCTGGCCGTACCGCTTCAGTGGATATTGGCGGGATGTCGGAACGATCACAAGCCTGTGGGATGCCAACATGGATATGCTGTCCATCGGCAACATCGACCTCTACGATCCGAGCTGGCCGATAAGCTACCGCTCCCCCGCATGTCCGCCGCACTATGTCGGCAATTCGGCAAATGTTATCCATTCCATCGTAACAGAAGGCTGTACAATATACGGTCATGTGGAAAACTCAGTGCTTTCCCCGTCCGTTGAAGTCGGCGAAGGGGCGCTCGTATCATACAGCGTGCTGATGCCGGGCGTGGTTGTGGAGCCGGGCGCGGTCGTGTCCTACGCAATACTCGGCGAAAATGTTGTTGTCAAAGCCGGCGCTGCCATCGGTTCCGAGCCGGACGGTACGGACAAATGGGGTGTCGCCACAATAGGTCCCGGCGTCACGGTTAGGGAAGGCGCGGCAGTCAACGCAGGCGCAATGATCTATTCGAGCGAGGAGGTATAAGAGATGAAAGGATTTCACGGAATAATCTTTGCATACAGCGCATCTCCCGCTCTCAATGTGCTTGTCAACGAGCGCACCGCCGCCTCTCTCCCGTTCTGCGGCAGGTACAGGCTTATTGATTTTGCCCTGTCATCGCTGCAAAATGCGGGGGTGCTCGACGTGGGCGTCATCATGCAGCGCGATTACCAGTCTCTGCTTGACCATATCGGCAGCGGCAAGGCGTGGGATATGAGCCGCAAAACCGGCGGTCTGCGCATGCTGCCTCCCTTCGGTCTGCCCGAGTACCACCGCGGCAATTACACAGGCACAATAGAAGCTCTCAACGCAGTATCCACATACATCCGCGATATAAAAGAACCGAATGTCATCCTGCTTCTGGGCAGTGTGTGCGCAAATATCAACCTTGCGGAGGTCATGCGGCAGCATCTCGAAAAGAGCGCGGAAATCACCGCCATCTGCGCAGATCATGAACTTTCCGGAGTTCATCATCGTTATGTCATCGGAGAAGACGGCTTTGCCGAGAAGCTTCTGTTTGACCGCGTGGGCGGCGAAGGTCTGCCGTCGCTTGAGGGCTTTATCATCAGGCGCGATACGCTTTTGAATATGATGGACAACTGCAAGGCCGAGAATAAATCCCGTTTTCACAGAGACGGGCTGCAGGCATATCTTAAGGACGGCGGCCGCATCAACACATATGTTCATAAAGGCTACGCGACAACTATCCGCACGGTTGAAAATTATTACACCGCCAGCATGGATATGCTCGTAAAAGAGAATATTTTCGATATATTCCCGCCGGACAGACCCGTGCGCACCAAGCTCGCGGAGGGCGTAAGCACATATTACGGGGAAAACGCCCGTATAAAGAACTGCCTTGTTGCGGACAACTGCATCATCGACGGCGATGTGGAAAACTGCATTATCTCTTCCGGCGCGCGCATCGCCAACGGCGCAAAGCTCAAGAACTGTATCGTCATGCGCGGCTGCACGGTTCAGCCGGGATGCGATCTCAGCTATGTCATCGCAGACAAATATGTTTCTTTCTCCGAGGATACAAGGCTGATGGGCAGCCCGACTCTGCCTGTCGTTGTGCCGAAGAAGAGCAGCATATAATCAGTTCGGCAAGGCGTCGATGTTTTCGGCAAATGGCGTGCTATGTTTTTCATTTTTGCGCATATAAAATTCACAAATAAAATTCAAGGGAGAACAATTATGAGAAAACTCAGATTAATAGCTCTTTTTCTTGCAATGGTGCTTGTTTTCAGCGTTTTTGTCCCAACGGTAATGGCAGACCACAAAACAGGTTCCGAGCTGTTTGACGGAATATCAAAGAGCGAAAAGGACGAGGAGCAACTTCGGGAAATATACGATGATCTGATATACAGAATATACAAATTTGATGAAGATATCATGCTGCCCAACTTTGAGGATATGCTTGATCTTGATGAGATAGGCTATAAATACGTGCAGTCAAAGCACGGCATAGCGAGGGGGCAGAAGCTCTATACCGAACCCGACGGCGAAGTAAAGTGGTACGCAAAGGACGGTCGCATGGTCAAAGTGTATGCCAAATATAAAGACTACTCATTTGTGGAACTCATGATGGATAAGGACGAAACCGAGGGTACACTTGCTTGGATCGAGACTTCATATCTTGTAAACAAATGGAGCGCCAACCTCAGTTTGCAGCGGGCCGGCGGACAGTAATACGGCAATAACCGGAATTTATCGTTTTTTTCAACAAATCGTCGAATCAGCTTTACATCTCTCTTGACGGAGGGATTCAATAAATATATAATGTTACATCGAGATTGCAGAGATGAGAAGGCTTCTCATCTCTGCATTTTTAGGCAAAACCGCGTAATTGAAAACGATCGAAAACAAACTATTCACATTCTCAACTTCCGTCCTCCGGCAAGATTTTCGTGGAGAGCGGCGATTTTGTCTGAAAGCCATATTTTTGGAGGTTAATTTATGCTCAGTCAGATTTCCCGCGATGAGGTTCGCAGCGCGATAGAAGACAAGCTGTGCGCGGCATTTTCCGTCACCGGCGAGTCGGCAACCGATGAACAGATTTTTCAGGCTACCGCAATAGTTATCCGCGAAATAATGAGCAGACTGCTCGCGGCGGAAAATCCCACCCATGCGGCAAAAGAAGTCCATTATATGTCAATGGAGTTTCTCATGGGGCGCTCTCTCATGAAAAACGCGTACAATCTCGGTATTCTCGATGCGGTTCAGGGAGCGCTTGAGGATATGGGGCGCAATGCCGCCGATATTTTTGAGGAAGAGCCCGACGCCGGTCTCGGCAACGGCGGTCTCGGCAGACTTGCCGCATGCTATATGGACAGCATGGCAACCCTTGATATGGAAGCTACCGGATATTCCATCTGCTACGAGCTTGGCATTTTTAAGCAAAAATTTGTTGACGGCAAACAAACTGAAGTTGCCGACAACTGGCGCAGCGCCGCTGAAAGCTGGCTTATCCCGAGGCATGAAGATGAGGTTGAGGTTCGCTTCGGCGGGCAGGTTTCTCAGCATTGGGATAACTTTGGCAAGTGCACGGTGGAACACACCGGATATACATCTATTATTGCGCTTCCCAGAGATATGCTCATCTGCGGCTACGGATGCAGCAATGTGAACACTCTTCGCCTTTGGGACGCAAAAAGCCCGAACTCTCTTGATATGTTTCTCTTCTCCGAGGGCGCATATGTAAAGAGTATGGAACAGCGCACAATGGCAGAAGTCATAACAAAGGTACTCTATCCCGCCGATGAGCACATTGAGGGAAAGAAGCTGCGTCTGAAGCAGCAATATTTCTTTGTCTCCGCTTCCGCCCAGGATATTGTCCGCAAGCACATTAAAAAATGGGGCGATATCCGCAATTTCGCCGAGCATCACGTCATCCAGATAAACGACACTCACCCCACGCTTATCATACCCGAGCTTATGCGTCTGTTTATGGACGAGTACGGTCTCGATTGGGATGAGGCATGGGATATTGTCCGCAGGAGCGTGGCATATACCAATCACACCGTTATGAGCGAAGCTCTTGAGCGCTGGCCGCAGTCTCTCGTACAGGAGCTCGTGCCGCGCATATGGGAGATAATGTGCGAGATAAACCGCCGCTGGTGCGACTATCTTGTGGCAAGATTCGGCCAGGGCGAAAAGAGCGGGCGCAACCTTATTATCCGCGACAACCAGGTTCACATGGCAAACATGTGCCTCGCCGCCTGCTACCGTATAAACGGCGTTTCAAAGCTCCACGGCGATATTTTAAAAAACGATATCTTCAAAGATATTTGCGAAATTCGCGGGGAGAGATTCACATATGTCACAAACGGCATAGATCACCGCCGTTGGCTTGCCCAGATAAACCCCGGTCTTCACGGCCTTGTCTGCGAGCTTCTCGGGGACGACAGCTATCTTCTCCAACCGGAAAAGATGAGCGATATAGTCAAATTTGCAGATGACAAATACGTGAGAGAGCGGATGCTTTCCGTCAAGCAAGACAACAAGATTCGCTTTGCAGAGTTTGCAAAACGCAACGACAATTTTGCGCTCAACACCGACGCAGTTATGGATGTGCAGGTAAAGCGCCTGCATGAATATAAGCGCCAGCTTCTTTGCGCAATGAGCATCGCAAGCCTCCAAATGCAGCTTCACGATAACCCCAATATGGACTTTGTGCCGCGCACCTTTGTATTCGGGGCAAAAGCCGCCGCCGGCTATAAAACGGCCAAGCGCATCATAGAGCTTATTCTCAGTCTTGCCGACGATGTGAACAATGACCCGCTGTGCAAGGGTAAGCTTCAGGTTTACTTTGTGGAAAATTATCGTGTTTCCGCCGCCGAGGCAATAGTTCCCGCCGCCCAGATTTCCGAGCAGATCTCCACTGCCGGCAAAGAGGCCTCCGGCACGGGCTGCATGAAGCTTATGATGAACGGCGCGGTTACGATAGGCACGCTCGATGGAGCCAATGTAGAAATGTATGAGCGTCTCGGCGATGAGAACATGTTCCTGTTCGGTCTGCACACCGACGAAATCGCCGCGCTTCGCGCAAACGGCTATGACCCGACATCCGTTGCCAACAATGATCCGGAAATCAAACGCATATTCGACAGATTTTCTCAGGGCTTCAGAGACGGAAAAGGTTACTTCGACCTTGTTTCCGGACTTCTCTGGGGTGGAGATCAGTACATGCTGGTTGCAGATTACCGCGCTTACGCCGACTGCCAGCGCAGAATGTACGATCGTATCCGCGATAACGGCGAGCTCGGCCGCCTCGCGATAGTGAACACCGCTCAGAGCGGAGTATTTGCAGCCGACAGAGCTGTCAGAGAATACGCAAACAAGATATGGAATCTTTAAAGGCATCAAATCACGCCGTCGCAGTAATCGGCGGCGTGAATATGGATATATGCGGCCGCCCCGATAAACGCATCGTAAAATGCGATTCAAATCCGGGGGTTATCTCCGCATGTCCCGGAGGTGTCGGGCGGAACATTGCGCATGATCTGCGGCTTCTGGGCGCGAACGTAAGCCTTATTGCGCCTGTCGGAGGGGACTTGTACGGCGCAGAACTTATGGAAAACTGCCGCTCTCTCGGCATAGATATGAGCATGAGCCCTGTTTTTCCCGATGAGCGCACTTCGACATATCTCTATATCACGGATGAGCGCGGCGATATGCAGCTTGCCGTCGCGGATATGGGGATTACAAAACGCGTTACTCCGCAGTTTCTCGCGCAGTATATCGACAAGATAAATACATATTCCGGTGTCGTATTTGATGTCAATATCGAAGCCGACACGCTGGAATATGCCGCCGAAAGAATTCGCGTACCTATGTATGCGGACACAGTGTCCACGGCAAAGGCGCCTCGCATAAAAAAAATTCTGCCGTATCTGACCGCCGTAAAGCCCAACCTCATCGAGGCGCAGACGCTGACCGGAAAGAACCGGCCGGAGGACTGCGCGGAGGCACTTTTGGGCACGGGTGTGAAGAAGGTGTTCATAAGTCTCGGCAGAGACGGGATGCTTGCCGCCGATTGCAATGAAATGCTGAGCATTCCGTGCGAAACCTGCCGGATTGTCAACACCACCGGCGCAGGCGATGCGGCTATGGCGGCAATCGCGCTGGCTGATATGGGCGGCCTCTCACTCGCCGAAACCGCCGCAATGGGCGTAAGAGCCGGCACTCTGACATGTACGGATGAAAGCGCCAACAGCAAAAAGCTCTCTTTGCTTATAAAAACGGAGGATTAAATGGAAAACAAAAAGCGGAAAATCGGTTTTTCCGGCTTATTCGCATCCCTTATTTTTGCCGCCGAAGTCTTTTTCATCGAAGATATGGCGCTCGCGCGCAGTTCGTCCAACATGCCGCCCGTTATCGGAATTATAACCTTTGCATCCGCTTTCTTCGTAATATTCATTTTGAGCCGCGCAAACCCCAAAATCGCAAAACGCGCCGCATTTCTTCTCGCCGGACTTATCTTGCTTGCCGTAATCGTCTGCGGAATGCTCTGGTACGGGATATACAAGCACGGCGTTTATGCCGACGAGGACACAGGCAAAGACGGTCTTTACGCCAATCGGCGAGTTATGGTGCTTGTACCGCACGAGGATGACGAGATAAACCTCATGGGAGGTGTACTTGAGGAATACGTCAAGTATGGCAGCACCGTATACATCGTATATCTGACAAACGGCGACATGACCGTTTCCGCAGAGCGCAGAATTTCCGAAACCATCGATGGTATGGCCAAATGTGGCATTCCGGAGAAAAATCTCATATTTCTCGGCTACGGTGACAGCCTTTTTGAAGACGGCACGGAAATATATTTTCTTGACGATCACCACGTCGTAACATCGCACGCAGGCAGAACGAAGACCTACGGTACCGCATCGCATCCGGCGTATCGCGAAGGGCGAGACTATACGCTTTCAAATATGTACGAAGACATTCGCGATGTGATTGACGAGTATCGCCCGGACGTAATTTTTTGCAGCGATTATGACGAACACGCCGACCACAGGCTGCTTTCGCTGCTCTTTGACCGGGCGATGGGCGAGCTTTTGAAGAGCTACCGTAACTATCGCCCCGACATATTCAAGGGCTTCACCTATTCCACGGCATATTACGCATCGCAGGATTTCTATTCCGTCAATCTCCCGTCAAACGCCAACCCCGGCGCGGCGGATTACATGCAGGAGAGCAACGTCTTCCTCTGGAAGGACAGAATCCGCTTTCCGGTATGCGCGGGAAGCTTATCGCGCTCAATGTTTTCAAGCGGAATATACAAAGCGCTCGCCTGTTATACATCAACCGAGACGCGAAAAATGGCAGACGGAATAATCAAGGGCGACAAGGTCTTCTGGCAGAGAGATACAAGCTCGCTGTGCTACTATACCGATGTCGATGCCACCTCCGGCGATCCGAGCGTCGTAAATGATTTTATGCTGATTGACCGCAAAGATCCGGATATAAGCTTTGAGCCGTCGCAAAATGTGTGGATTCCGGATAAGGATGACCCCGAAAAAACCGTCACTCTTCACTTTACGGAGCCGATCGCCGTTTCAAGAATAAAGCTGTATGACAATCCGTCTCTCGAGGATAATATTCTCGACGCGATAATCACACTCGACAGAGGAACGGAAATACACACCGGCGCTCTGCCGGAGAACGGCTCTGCGGGGGAATTCGAATTCGGCGAGCGCACACTCACCAGCATTTCGGTTACAATCGTTGAGAGCGAGGGAGAAAGAGCCGGTCTCTCGGAGATTGAGGCGTTTAACAAGCCGTTTTCAAGAGATTACAAGTTTTTGAAACTCATGACCGAAGACGGAGATTTCATCTATGATTATTACATCAACGATACAGGGCATGAGTATTTCAGGCTTTACATTCGAGGCGCAAGCGCAGAACAGCTCGACTTAAGAGTCTCCTGCTCGGGAGGCAGCGATTGCAGAGCAAAGCTTGAAAACGGACTGCTGGATGTCACCTGCCCCGATGGGCAGGAATGCGTTGTTACCGTTGCAAGCGCGGACGGAACGGCGATAGACAGCGTGCGCATAAGAAACAAAAACACGTTTGGCATAAGAGCAGGGCAGGCTATTGAAAAATACATCCGAAAAGAGTTCCGAGAAGGCATCATTCACAGCAACACCTGGATTATTCTCAGGAGCATAAAGGATTTTTTTGTTAAAGAGCAAAAGTAAATTATTTTATTCACAGGGAGTACGGTTTATCGAGCTCCCTGTATTTTTTTAGCGAAGCCGGTATATATTGCTCCGATTTCGGGGATTTTGCTTATTTGCTTTGTATTCGCAATGTGTACTTTTGACAAAAATGTTTCGGAGATTAATATGTATATTCAGCATATATGCTAATTTCACAAATATATGCCAATTTTTTTGCTTTTATTTTGATTATTTAGTGCATTATGTTCAATTTTTTTCAATTTTTCTGTGTGATTTTTTGCTTCGTTAACCGTTGCCGCGCATAAATGGCATAAAATTTTTGTGCTAATTGACTATATATGCAGATATTATCATCCGTATTTCAGCGTTTATACTGAAATTGTTGAAAGTGCTGTATTATTGTTCTTTTACACCTTGTAAATCGCCATAAAATCAGTTAAAATACACAAGCAGAACAAACTGCAAGCAAAAAAAGTCGCAACACGGTGCGGTATAATATCCCATTGGCAGACGTACTGTTGAAAGCCGCGAGCGTGTGAATCGTCCGAGCAAACAAGTATATTAATCTGAGGAGAAAAAGTATATGAACTTACTTTTGCTAATCCCCGCCGCCGCGATAATTGCGCTGATTTTCGCCGCATACAAAGCGCATTATGTAAAAAAAGCCGATGCGGGAAATGAGCGCATGCGGGAAATCTCCGCGGCGATTGCCGAAGGGGCAAACGCATTTCTCATGGCGGAATATAAAATTCTTGCCGTTTTCATTCTGGTTCTGTTCATTCTGATGGGTCTTCTCATAAGCTGGGGAACCGCCGTTTGTTTCCTGCTGGGCGCCGTTTTTTCCATCCTCGCGGGCTTTTTCGGTATGCGCGTTGCAACCAAGGCCAATGTGCGCACAGCTAACGCGGCAATGACCGGCGGAATGAACAAGGCGCTTTCAATCGCCTTTTCCGGCGGAAGCGTTATGGGACTTTGTGTTGTCGGCTTAGGTCTTCTGGGCTGCAGCATGATTTATATACTCACCGGCAATTATGACATACTTTTCGGATTTTCTCTCGGTGCATCTTCCATCGCGCTTTTCGCAAGAGTCGGCGGCGGTATTTACACCAAGGCGGCAGACGTTGGCGCAGATCTTGTCGGCAAGGTCGAGGCCGGCATTCCGGAGGATGACCCGCGTAATCCCGCCGTTATTGCGGACAATGTGGGAGATAATGTCGGTGACGTCGCCGGTATGGGCGCGGATCTTTTCGAATCTTACGTGGGCGCGCTTGTTTCTGCGCTTACGCTCGGCGCGTCCGTAGCCGGTCTCTTCAGCGGCGCGGGTATTTTCTATCCGCTTGCCGTTGCCGCTGTGGGAATCATCGCATCCGTCATTGCTACATTTTTTGTACGCGGCAGTGACGACGCCAATCCGCATACGGCTCTCAAGCTCGGTTCATATATAGCGGCGGGAATTGTCGCCGTTATTTCCGTTGTGCTGAGCATCACATTTTTCGGAAATCTTACCTGCGGTATCGCGATAGTCGCCGGCATCATAGTCGGCCTTGTAATCGGCTTTGTGACGGAAGTATACACATCCGAGGATTATAAATCCGTCAAGAGTATCGCGGAGCAATCCGAAACCGGTTCCGCCACCACGATAATAAGCGGCGTTGCGGTCGGTATGTTGAGCACATGGGTGCCTATCGTACTTATCTGTCTTGGCGTTTTCATCTCCTACCGTGTAACCGGCAATCTCTACGGTATCGCGCTCGCCGCAGTAGGCATGCTCTCAACAACCGGCATCACCGTAGCGGTCGACGCATACGGGCCTATTGCCGACAACTCCGGCGGCATCGCCGAAATGAGCGGTCTCGACCCGCGTGTACGCGAAATCACCGATAAGCTGGACGCCGTCGGCAATACGACCGCCGCAATGGGTAAGGGCTTTGCCATAGGTTCCGCCGCACTCACGGCGCTGGCGCTGTTCGTGTCCTATTGCAACGAGGTGAAGTTGCCTGCGCTCGACCTGCTTGATCCCAATGTCGTTATCGGACTTCTTATAGGTGGCATGCTTCCCTTCGCATTCTCGGCGATGACAATGAATTCCGTTTCCAAGGCCGCTTATAAAATGATAGAAGAGGTTCGCCGTCAGTTCCGCACCATTCCCGGTATTCTCGAGGGGACCTCAAAGCCGGATTACGGCACCTGCGTTTCAATTTCCACGAAGGCAGCTCTGCATGAAATGATCGTCCCCGGACTCATGGCTGTTATCGCCCCGCTCGCAGTCGGCATCCTGTTCGGTTCGGCGGCTCTCGGCGGCCTTTTGGCCGGTTCTCTCGTCACCGGCGTTATGCTCGCGATATTCATGTCCAACTCCGGCGGCGCATGGGACAATGCCAAGAAATACATTGAAGGCGGACATCACGGCGGCAAAGGCAGCGAGGCGCACAAAGCGGCCGTCGTCGGCGATACTGTGGGCGATCCGTTCAAGGATACGTCCGGTCCGTCCATCAATATTCTCATCAAGCTTATGACCGTTGTAGCGCTTGTTTTTGCTCCCGTATTTGTCGCAATAGGCGGCTTACTCTAAACAGGTTGAAGCGGATATGCGTTAATCCGCAGCTTCTCTGCTCACTCCTTTCTCTCTTTTCATCTCTCTATACGAGAGGAGCGCATCCCGAATGGCATCGGGATGCGCTTTCTCTTTTTATATTTTGTCGTGGACTTTGCCTGAACTGCATGCTATAATAATGAAAATTATTCTTGAATGGGAATTTTGGGGAGATTATTCATGAACAAAAGGCCAAAGACTTTATATTTTTCATATCTTACGCTGCTCTCGTGCTATCTCATCGTCATAGGCCACTGCAACGCGTTTTTCTGGACGCGTCCTACCGGAATACGCTGGATATACAGTCTGACTATTGAATCGGTATGCAATTTCCCGATAGGTATGTTTTTCATGATATCGGGCGCAACTCTGATGGACTATCGTCAGAGATACTCCACGCTCGAATACTTGAAAAGGCGCTTTATAAAAACCGGCATACCTTTTATTTTCTGGTTTATTTTCGGTACGTTCTGGCCGTATCTCAGAATTGACACAAGCGGCGCTTTCCCGAAAATCACTGCTCAGCTCCCGTGCACCTTTATTCAGGCTCTGTACGGTATGGCAGATGACAGATTCAGCCGCATCTATTGGCTTTTCCTTGCGCTCTTCTCCTGTTACTTACTCATCCCGATATTTTCGCGCTTCAAGAGACGCGATCTTGTTTTCAACAGTGTTATTGCCGTGCTTTTTGTCCTGTATACAATCACGCCGATGGTCTGCATGCTTTCGGGAATTCCCAATAAAATCACTCCCGTCATCTCCTTCCAGCCGGAATTTTTCATGTATGTACTGCTGGGTTATCAAATTTCGACTAAAGACATAAGTCTCAAATTGCGGCGGGTAATCTATACAGGCGGAATCATCGGCGTACTGATTCATCTGTTCGGTACGGCTTATCTTTCCTACGGTTTGCCGGTTGTCAACGCCGCGTTCAAAGGTCATATAAATTTGCCGCCGTTCCTTATGGCCGTCTCGGTTTTTACACTTTTCAAATACACAGATTTTGCGGCAATTGAAGAAAAAAAGCCTCGTCTCAAAAAATTTGTATCAAAATACTCCGGCTGCACCTTTGGCGTATACCTTATCCACAATTACTTTATCATCGGCATCCCGGAACTTTTCGGCTTTGACAGCGGAAACTTTTTCTGGTTGATCTTCGGTTCTCTCGGAATATATTTCGGTTGCCTGTACATAAGCTATTGGTGCAAACGCGTCCCGGTACTTCGCAGAATAGTCCCGTAAAACATCATTTTGCTTCCTGAAAGGGTCATGATATACATATGAACGATATTATTCTCCTCAAGCTCGGTGAGCTTGTATTGAAAGGTCTAAACCGCCGTGTCTTTGAACAAAAGCTTGTAAACAACGTAAAGCGCAGACTTGCCCCGATTGGCAAATTCAAGGTATACTGCCTGCAGTCGATAATCTATGTGGAGGGTGCGGAGGAAAACGCAGATATTGACGGCGCGTTTGAAGCCCTCACCAAGGTGTTCGGCATAATCAGTCTCGTCAGGGCAGCCGCTTGCCCCAAGGATAAAGACGCTATTGTTGAGCTTGCGAAGAGGTACCTCAAAGACGACCTTGAAAGTGCGAAAAGCTTCAAGGTTGAATCCAAACGCAGCGATAAGTCATTCCCGATGACCAGCATCCAGCTCAGCCAATATGTCGGCGGAGAGCTCGCGGAGGCGTTTCCGGATACGCTCGTCGATGTCCACAATCCGGAACTTACAGTGCATATTGAGATACGCGATCTTGCCGCGTATGTTCACGCCTCACCCGTGGCAGGCGCAGGCGGAATGCCGGTAGGCTCGAACGGTGTTGCAGTCAGTCTGCTTTCGGGCGGTATAGACAGTCCTGTGTCCACATACATGATTTGCCGTCGCGGGGTGAGGGTCATTCCGATACACTTTTTCTCTTTCCCGTACACATCCCAGCAGGCGAAGGATAAAGTGGTAGAGCTTGCTCAGATACTCACGCAGTACTGCGGCAAAATGACAATCGAGGTCGTTCCGTTCACACATATTCAGGAAGAAATACGTGACAAGTGCCCGGAGGAATATTTCACGCTTGTCATGCGGCGTTTTATGATGCGCATTGCCGAGAGAATAGCGCGCGATAACAAAGCGAAGGCAATAGTAACCGGCGAAAATCTCGGTCAGGTGGCAAGCCAGACGATGGATGCGATGGCCTCAACGCAGGCGGTTATCAGCACTCCCGTTCTCCAGCCTCTCGTCGGCATGGACAAAGCGGAGATAATCGCATGGGCGCGCAAAATAGGCACATTCGACACATCGATTCTCCCTTATGAGGACTGCTGCACCGTCTTCACGCCCAAGCATCCCTGCACAAGGCCTAAGCTCAAAAACGTCGAGGCCGCGGAGGCGGGAATGGATATCGAAGGTCTGGTCGCGGAGGCGATTTCCGGAATAGAAAGGATAACCGTGGAATAATGAAAAGCTATGTCACCGAAATTATTTCTGTCGGAACAGAGTTGCTGCTCGGTCATGTCACAAACACCGACGCGCGGGACATATCGGAAATGCTTTCCCGCATAGGAATAAATGTCAAATATCACACGGTTGTCGGCGACAATCCGGAGAGGCTTGAAAAATGCGTTGAAACGGCGAAATCCCGCGCCGACATTATAATAACCACAGGCGGTCTGGGGCCGACATGCGATGATCTCACGAAGGACATTCTCGCAAAATCATTCGGGCTGGAGCTGGTAAAAGATCAGCATTCATACGCCGGGCTCTATGAATACATAAAAAACTCCCGTCACTTCACGCCGAACAACTACAAGCAGGCCTATCTTCCCGAGGGCAGTACGGTTTTCCGCAATACCTGCGGAACCGCCCCGGGCTGCGCATTTAAGAAGGACGGAAAAGTTGTCGTCATGCTGCCGGGGCCTCCGAAAGAATGCAGAACAATGTTTGAGCTCAGCGCCGTTCCATATCTCCGCTGCCTGTCAGACGAAGAGATCGTGTCGCATTCGGTGCATATTTTCGGAATAGGCGAAAGCGCGGTGGACATGGAATTTCGCGACGAAATGAATGCGATGACCAATCCCACAATGGCGCCCTACGCGAAAGAGTGCGACTGCCTTGTTCAGATAACTGCCAAAGCGAGCAGCGAGGAAGATGCGGAGAAAATGATAACGCCGGTTATTGAGCATGTGAAAGAGCGTATGGGCGATTATGTCTACGGCGTGGACACCGATACTCTGGAGCAGGCGGCAATTGCGTTGCTTACCGAAAAAAAGCTTACCTTCTCCGCCGCGGAGAGCTGCACCGGCGGTGAGCTTGCAAAGCGCTTTACGGATTTGCCCGGAGCAAGCGCGGTATTTGCAGGCGGTGTCGTAACATACACAAACGAGGCAAAATCAAAGCTTCTCGGAATCGACAGAGAGTTGATCGAAGAAAAGGGCGCGGTCAGCTATGAGGTTGCGTACGAAATGGCAACGCGGGTGCGCGAGCTTCTCGGAACGGACATCGGCATAGGCATAACCGGGCTTGCAGGACCCGACGGAGACGGCGTGCATGAAGTGGGCACGGTATTCGTCTCGATGGCGGTGGGCGGAAAATGCTATGTGCGTTCCCTTCGCATGGGTGCGCATCGTTCGCGCAGTTTTATAAGGCAGATGGCCGGCAACCACGCGTATGACATGATACGCCGATATGTGACCGGACTGCCGATAGATATGAACTGAACAGAAAATATGCATCACATTCTCGGTCAAATGTCAAATGGCGTAAATTCCCAATGTAAATTCCATCCCTAATTTCCACTGTGGAATTTACTTTGGGAATTTACTATTTCTTCATAGCCCTTTTCTTTGACGTTTGCAATGTTGTCAGATGAGAATTTCTATGGTACAATTTATTGTTATGTTTCGGAATTTGTGCGGAAGGAGGATGGGCCGTTGAATCTTTTTTTCGAATACGTTGTTAAAATCGCTCAGTACGGCATATTTCTGCTTTCCGTGGCCATTATCGTAAGATGCATCCGTTCCATGCTCAACGAGCGCTATGAGCCGGAGGTCTGGGCGTATATTTCCCGTAAAAAGGAGCGTATTCCGGTCTGCCATTGGGAAAACACCATCGGGCGCTCCGTTTTTTCGGATATCCGGATAGACAACCCTTCATTGAACCGTGTCCATGCCGTTCTTACAAGGAGCGACAAGGGAATTTGGAAAATATACGATATTTTCTCCAAGGGCGGAGTATGGGTAAACGGCGTAAAGGTCGGCATGAACGGTACCGCGCTGCGCAGCGGGGATGTACTTAATCTTGCGGGCAATATCGCGCGCTTTAAGGACATCAAAACGGAACAGAAAAAACAGCTTGAAGCAAGGCGCACAAAGGCGGGGCAGGCGGTCTCCCCTTCTGTCACGCTCTCCGAGTTGTCGCTTTTTGAGCTTTGCCTCATGACGGAGCAGCTGATATACGCCGAAGGCGAATATACAGCGTCTGTTGCGCTTGCTTTTGTCGGTCTCATTCTTCTGCAATGGCTTTGCTATTACGCAATGCGGCTTATGGGGCGCTCCGGTTTTGAAGTGGAAACTTTGGCGTTTTATCTGTCGGCGCTTGGTATGTCCATCGCGGCCTCATCCACGCCGGAGGATATCGCAAAGCAGTTTATTCTCACGCTGATCGGTGTTTTGCTGTTCCTTTTCGGCGGCTGGTGGCTGAGAAATCTCAAGCGCACAGCTTCGATGCGCGTCCCCGTCGGCATCCTCGCCATGCTCCTTTTGGGCTTAAACGTACTTACGAGCGAGGCGATATTCGGCGCGAGAAACTGGCTTGAAATCGGTGGATTTTCCTTTCAGCCGTCGGAATTTGTCAAGGTTTTCTATGTATATGTAGGCTCGTCCACCCTTGACAGGCTCTACCGCTCCAAAAACCTGTACAGCTTCATCTTCTATTCCGCCGCCTGCGTCATCGCTCTCGCGCTTATAGGCGACTTCGGTACGGCATTTGTGTTTTTTATAAGCTTTCTTGTCATTTCTTTCATGCGCTCGGGTTCTATCGCGACGGTTATACTCGCACTCTCCGGCGCAGGTCTCGCAGGATTTCTGGCAATTTCCATAAAGCCTTATATTGCCGATCGCTTCTCCATTTGGGGGCATGTGTGGGAGGATGTTTACGACAAAGGATACCAGCAGACACGCGCCATGTCTGCCGCCGCCTCGGGAGGGCTCTTCGGCAAGGGCGCGGGAAACGGTTGGCTGCACACCATTTTCGCCGCAAACACCGATATGGTCTTCGCGGAGACCTGCGAAGAGCTGGGCCTATCGATAGGAATATGCATGGTGCTTGCGGTGCTCACACTCGCGTTTTTCGCCGTCAGAAGCGCGCGCAACGGCCGTTCGGCATTCTACTCCATAGCGGCATGCGCCGCGATGAGCATGATGCTTATCCAGCTGGGGCTGAACGTTTTCGGCTCGCTTGACATTCTTCCGTTCACCGGCGTTACGTTCCCGTTTGTATCGCGCGGCGGCTCCTCGCTCTTGAGTTGCTGGATGCTGGTTGCGTTTGTCAAAGCGGCTGACACGCGCCGCGAAGCCAGCTTTGCCGTGCGCAATATAGACAGGATAGAGCCGCTTGAAGATGAAGACGAAGATTTTTATGATGACGAGGAGGATGACTATTGAAGAAAATAAGCAACCGCGCCGTTTCCGTTCTCGTCATCGCAGCGCTGGTAATATGCGGAATGGCAACGTATGTCATCCGCTACGTGAACGACGGGGCAAAATGGGCAATGTATTTTTCCCGCGCCAACTCAGGCTCCACGGGCGAGCTGCTCGACAGGAACGGTACAAGGCTTGCGTATTTCAGCGGTTACGAGAACACCTTTTCCGAAGACCAAGTAACCCGCATGGCAAACTACCATGTAACCGGAGACTACTGGGGCAGGACAGGAACCGGCGTACTCTCGGAATACGCGGGAGAACTGCAGGGCTTTGATCTGATTCACGGCACAACGCAAAGCGAGAACAGCACGCTCATACTCAACATTGACTCGCGTCTCAACAATATAATATACAGGCAGCTTTTTCAGCTCACCAAGGACGGGCAGGAGGACGAATATCTGCTCGATGAGGAGGGCAACGACGTTATCATACGCGCCGAGCGCTATAACGCCGCCGTTCTCGTGTGCAATTACAAAACCGGAGAGCTGCTGGGAATGGTCTCCATGCCGACGGTTGATCCGCTCGACGCGGACGCCGTTCCGGCAGACGGAGCATATATAAATCGCTGCATTTCCGCAACATTTGTGCCTGGCTCCGTTTTTAAGCTCGTCACGGCAATCGCCGCGGTTGAGAATATCAAAAATCTGGACGAGCGCACATATTACTGTGAAAAAGAATATGAAATTGCCGGCGTTCCCATAACCTGTTCGGGCGTTCACTATAATCAGACTTTTGAACAGGCGCTTGCCAATTCCTGCAACATCGCGTTCGCGCAGATCTCCGTCTCCCTCGGGCAGGATACGATGGTAAAATACGTGAAAGATCTCGGACTTTTGTCAAACCACCATCTTGACGGCATCAAGACCGCCAAGGGCAGTTATCCGACCGAGTTTATAGGAGATCCGGAGCTTGCATGGTCCGGCATCGGGCAATCGACGGATCTTGTCTGCCCGTACTCGATGCTGCGCATCGTCTCGGCCATCGCAAACGGCGGCATGCTCAACGAGCCGAAGCTTTTAAGGGACGGAAGCAGCGTCAAAACAACGCGTCTTCTCTCCGCCGACACCGCGAACAAGCTCAAGGAGCTTATGAGTTTCAACGTGAGCTATCATTATCACGGAGACGAAAATTTCCCCGGACTTAACATCTGCGCCAAAACCGGCACGGCGGAAACCGGCTCGGGCACAACGCATTCATGGTTTGCGGGCTTTCTTGACGACGAGGAACACCCTTACGCATTTGTCACCTTTGTCGAAGAGGGCGGAGACGGGCTTGCCGTTGCGGGCTTGACGACGAACAGAATTCTACAGAATTATTTGAAGCTTCTTGGAGAATAAGAAATGATAGATATATCCGTCAACTCATTGGTCAAATCCTTTGAGATAGGCAGCAACATACTTGACGGCTTGACCTTTACAATCTATTCGGGAGAACGCGTCGGCATTCTCGGTCACAACGGCTGCGGAAAAACCACTCTTTTCAGAATTCTGACCGGAGAGTTGGATTATGACGAGGGCGAAATAATGATTTGCCCCGGCAAACGGATAGGGCTTATATCGCAGATTCCCGTTTATCCGGACGGCTGGACAACCGAGGATGTGCTCAAGGATGCTCACCGGCGTCTTTACGGCATTTCCCGCCGCATTGACGAACTTACCGCAGAGATGGAGCATAACGGCGATGAAGCGCTGCTCAGGGAATACGACCGGCTTTCGGAGGATTTTCGGCGGCTCGGCGGCTATGATATGGATACGGAGCGGAACAAAGTGGCAAACGGGCTTGACATTGACGCTTCAATGCGCGAACGCCCCTTTGCGCTCCTCTCAGGCGGCGAGAAAACGCGCGTCAACCTCGCCCGCCTTATTCTTGAGGATACCGACATCCTGCTTCTGGACGAGCCCACCAACCATCTTGACCTGCGCGCAACGCAATGGCTCGAGGAATATCTGCTGCGCTTCAAGGGAACGGTGCTCGCGATAAGTCACGACCGCTGGTTTCTTGACAAAGTGGTGCAGCGCTCCATCGAAATAAACGAGGGCAAGGCGGAGCTCTACAGCGGCGGATACAGCTTTTACGCCGAAGAAAGGCAGAGGCGCTTTGATGAAAAGCTGAAGAAATACGAAAAAGATCAGGCGAAAATCGAACAGCTTACCCGCGCGGCAGAGCAAATGCATCTTTGGGCGTTTATGGGCAACGACAAGCTGCATAAACGCGCCTTTTCCATGGAAAAGCGCATCGAACGGCTTTCACATTCCGAAAAACCGACCGAGCAGAAAAAGCTGAATGTCAAATTCAAGCAGAGCGAATTCAACGGCGATGAGGTGTTGGTGACCGACAACCTTTCCAAGTCCTTCGGAAGCAAAACTCTTTTCAGTTCGCTTAATCTGACCGTCACGGGCGGAGAGCGTATCGCGCTTATCGGCGACAACGGCACTGGTAAATCCACGCTCATTAAGCTCATTATGGACGAGGAGGCGCCGGATAAGGGTTATTTATACAGAGGCCCAACGGTGCGAACGGCATATCTGCCGCAGATAGTCACTTTTTCCGATGACAGGCGCAGCGCGCTCGACACCATGCTTTACGATTGCCGCTGTCAGCCGCAGGAGGCGCGGGACAGACTGGCGTCATTCGGTTTTCGCGGCGATGATGTCTTAACGCCGGTCAGCGCGCTCTCCGGCGGCGAACGCAGCCGATTGAAGCTGTGCATGATTATGGGAAGAGATATAAATTTTCTCATCCTCGACGAGCCGACAAACCATCTCGATATTGCAAGCCGCGAATGGATGGAGGACGCGCTTTCCGATTATGAGCAGACGCTTCTTTTCGTATCGCACGACAGATATTTCATTGAGAAATTCGCAACGCGCATATGGGCGCTGAGCAACGGCAAAATCACCGATTATCACGGGGGGTATCGGGATTATCTGCAATGGCTCGATCGTCAGCAGGTTTTTGCGCGCAGCGATGCCGCGCCGGAGAAAAAAACGGCTGAAAAAAAGATCCGCCCCGTAAACAATGACAGAGCAATAGCAAAACTCGAAAAGGAAATAGAGAGGCTTGAGGCAAAAATTGCCGAGCTTGACACGTCAGCCGAGGAAAACGCTTCCGATTATCAGAAGCTTATGGAAATAGACGCTCAGAAGAGTGAGCTTGACAGGCAGCTTTCCGAGTTGTATGAGAAATGGGAGGCGCTTTGCGAATGAAATCTTTCGTTATATCGCACACTTGGCTTATCCCGCCCGTTTTGCTTCTGATATCAGCGCTGTTTTTCAAATTTTGCCTGCGCGGATATGATTATATATGCTATACCCTGCTTTTTATCATGCTGCTTCTGCTGCTGAAAAAATTTGCCCCGGCCTCGCTTTGGAGATGCGTCATTGTACTTGTTTGCATAGGACTCATATATTTCTGTGCGCTCGAGGTCATGATAATCGGCAGCAGCCGCGGCGACAAGGACTGCGAGAGAAAATATCTTGTTGTTCTCGGCGCCGCAGTGCATGGGGACTCCCCTTCTCTTGCGCTGACGCACAGGCTTGAAGGCGCGCTCGATTATCTTGCGCGGTATCCGGATTCCACCGCAATACTCAGCGGTGGCAAAGGCGACGGCGAGAATATTTCGGAAGCGGAGTGCATGTATTTTTGGCTCTGTGAGCGCGGCATATCTTCGGACAGGCTTATTATGGAATCCGATTCAGCTTCCACAGCGGAAAATCTCTCAAATTCATTTGCGATAATCCGGCGAATAGGCGGCAATACCGACGGAAACGTAACATTGCTCTCCAGCGCGTACCATCTCTACAGGGCAAAGGCAATGGCGAAGCTACTCGGCGTCGAGGCAAAGGCCGTGCCGGGAAACGCCGGTTATCCGGTATATATGCTCAACTGCTATATACGCGAGGCATTCGGGCTGACACACCTTATGGTATTCGGAAGATAAGCTTGAATGCGATGCTCGCAATCGTAACCTGCTACGGACTTGTGTGGCCATTGCCGATAGAAGCGTTAAGGCAGTTCAAGCGATGAAACCGGTGACTTGCAGAGCGAGCCGTTATATTTATGTAAATTTAATTATGTTAATGATATGATGTAACCTGTATTACGTAGCTTAAGTTATGTAATACAGGTTATGTCTCTTTTATTATGTTGCTTTATTTATGTTTATTTTATTGTGTCGACTAAATTGTGTTTACGCTTTTATGTTTCTGATTTTGTGTAACCTATATTAGGTATACTTAATTATGTGTATATAATTATGGGAATTATATTGCGTTAATCTTATTATGTATTTCTTTTTATGCAACTCTTATTCCGTAAATTAAGTTCTGTAAATTAATTTATGGAACTTAAATTCTGTAAATCTTATTGTGTAAATCAGATTACGTTTTTATTTTTAAGTAGATTTTATTATGTGTCTTAATTTATGTCGTCTATATTTTGTAGCTTATTTTAAGTTAATAATTATATGTTTACTTTTTTAGGTTAACTAATTTATTTGTAGGCAAGTTTTTTCTTTTATTCTTCAGTTTTTTATTTGAATAAGTATATTGGTAAACTTATTTCTGTAAACTGATTTTAGTTCCAAGTTATATTGAATTGCGCAACAATGTCAAAACCTCAGTTGTATTGCTTGAGTGTGTTGCTCGGATGCGACTTTTTAATCCAGCGCTTTTCCAAGCACTCTGAGAGGAAGCTCCGGTGATATAACAATGTCACTGTATTTTTTATTCAGCGAGTGAAGCAGCATGCACTTCTCCCCTGCTTTCAGTTGTTTAAGATATGCGCATCCGTCATAGAGGAAGATGCCGATCTCGCCTGTCATAAGGCTTCTCTGCTGACGAATCCAGATAATTTGCCCGTCATGATAGGCCGGCTCCATACTGTCGCCGGCGACGCGAACGCCGAAGTTTGCCCCTTCGGGCACTTCGTCACCTACTTCAACCATCTCATAATTCTCACCGTCCAGAAACTGCCCCGTACCGGCCGACACAGCGAGCGAGTACAACGGAAGAGTTCTGATAATCTCTCTTTTGGGCATAGCCGCGGCGTATTTACCGCTTTCTTTCAGGAGATGATGATATTCCTCCAGCTTTCTTCTGCCCTCTCCGTTAATCCCTGCCCAGCAGCCGAGCTTTCCGTTTGTGAATTCGCCGAGAATATCTTCTATACCGAGAACGGCGCAGAGAATAATAAGCTGTCTTGCGTTGGGCATGGTCTGGTTTTTCTCCCACTTGCTCACAGCCTGATTTGTCACATCGACGCCGAGAGAGGAAAGACGTTCGGCAAGCACGCTCTGGCTCATCCCCTGCCGGATTCGCGCCTCGCCGATAACAGCCCCTATATTCATAACCAGTCCTCCCTGAAAACGTCTCTCACATCGTCAAGCGATATGCGCCGACCGGATATCACAATATAACGGCGCATTGTGTCCGTATATTCATACTCACCCGCAAAAGTGATATATCGCCTGTATAAATAATATTTCACGGTAACCGCATCGCCTGCTGCGAGCATTTGGAGCTTTGCGTTCAGCTCCTGTTGAGCATCCTCGCCGAGAATAATTCTCTTCTCCCGCGGGATGTCATACGTAAACTTTGCGGGTTCAGCCTCATTTTTGTGAAATTCCGCAGGCAAAATCGATATTTTATTGTCTGCGCGCATCTCATTCTCCTATTCGGATATTTTTCTGTATTATATTCTCTTATTTGGATAATTGCAATAGGTCGCTTCGAATTTTTTTGATGTATTTTTCCGGGATTAATGATATACTGTAAAAACGGTGCTGTGATAAGGCGCCGTTTAAAAGAAAAATGCGAGGGCAAAAAATGACCGATTATTCAGCTTTGAGCGAGGACAGGCTTATTGAGCTTGCGCAGCGGGGCGACAACGAGGCGGGAAGCGAGCTTTCCCTGCGTTACAGGCCTCTTATAAAAAAATGCACCCGTCCGTTCTTTCTGATCGGCGGGGACGAGGAGGATCTGATTCAGGAGGGAATGATGGGGCTGGTTACATCCATGCAGACATATTCTTCCGAAAGACAGTGCAGCTTCAAAAGCTATGCGGAGCTATGCATAAAGCGGCGCATTCTCTCCGCAATAAAGGCGGCAAACAGGCAAAAACATATGCCTCTCAACAACCGTCTGTCGCTCGACGAGATATATTCCGACGATGAGGATACGATCGCGATAATAGCCGATGACCGTTACAGCCTCTCGCCGGAGCAGCAGATCATACGTGAAGAGGAAATACTGCGGCTTCGCGCGCTCGCTCAGTCACTCCTGTCAAGTTTCGAGAAGAAGGTTCTTGACTTGTATCTTGAAGGTCTTTCATACGACGAAATAGCGGAACGTACCGGAAAGCGGGCAAAGTCGGTGGATTCGGCTTTGCAGAGAATAAAAAAGAAGCTCTCGAAAGCCGCGAAGCGGGAAAATTGATCGGTTTTCGGGCAGCAAAATAAAGAAGCAGAAAGCGTATCGCCATGCGCTCTCTGCTTCTCTGTTATATTCTTGATGCATTATGCGTCGCCGTCTATTTTTTAGGTTCTATAATAAATGTTGGGGTAAGGATTAGGAGATAATCCGAAACACCCAACA
>CAVHIP010000004.1:0-46011 GCA_963636125.1 Oscillospiraceae bacterium
AGAGCAACGAAAGCTCTTTGGTGACAGGGTATCGACATGGTATGTAGTTGAAGAAGCAAATTTCGACGGAATCGTAATTTGGCAAAGCACTGACGGAGATGTCTATGAAACAGCTCCCAATTCAAAACCGCGTAAAGTTGCAAATTCTCTTTCTGAGTATTTTATAAAGTGACTCAACAAAAGAATAAGTAAAAAATCAGCAGTAAAAGTTACTATTGTTCTCCGCCAATATCGCCGACCGACATTGCATTTTTCCCCGTATCCGCCGTACGGGGAAAAATGCAAGTTTTTTTGTTGACCGTATAACTTATAACTGATATAATATTGTGTCAAAAAATGTATGCTTGGAGACGGATATGTTTATTTCGGACAAATGGCGGGATTTTGAACTTTTGGACTGCTCAAAGGGCGAAAAGCTTGAGCGCTGGGGAGACTATTATCTTGTGCGCCCCGATCCGCAGGCCATATGGGATACGCCGCGCCGCAACCGCCATTGGAACGACAGAGACGCCCGCTACCGCCGCAGCGAAACCGGCGGAGGCAGCTGGGACAAGGGCAAGTTGCCGGAAAACTGGAAAATCAAGTACGGTGAGCTGACATTTAATGTCAAGCCGATGAATTTCAAGCATACGGGCCTCTTTCCCGAGCAGGCATGCAATTGGGACTGGGCAATGGGCAAAATCCGCGCCGCCGGAAGATCGATAAGCGTTCTTAACCTGTTCGGATATACGGGCGCGGCAACCGTCGCGTGCGCCAAGGCGGGCGCGAGCGTATGCCATGTGGACGCGGCAAAGGGCATGGTCGCCTGGGGCAAGGAAAATGCCGCCGCATCGGGCCTGTCCGATGCGCCTATCCGCTGGATAGTTGACGACTGCGCAAAATTTGTGGAACGCGAGATACGCCGCGGTCACAGATATGACGCGATAATCATGGATCCCCCGTCTTACGGGAGAGGCCCCGGCGGAGAAATATGGAAGCTTGAGCAGAATCTCTGGCCGTTTGTCTCGCTGTGCGCCGACGTTCTGTCGGATGATCCGCTGTTTGTTGTCATCAACTCGTACACAACCGGACTTTCTCCTTCAGTACTGACGTATGTGACGGAGAGCATATTTACGAAAAAATTCGGCGGCAGATCCGACTCTCAGGAGCTCGGGCTACCCGTTACCGACAGCGGCCTTGTTCTTCCCTGCGGCGCAACCTGCCGCTGGGAACATTAATAAGACACGTAATAAGGAATAAAAATGTCAGTTATAGAATTTGAAAACGTTGATTTTTCATATCCGGGAGACGATTATAAAAGCCTTGACGGTGTGAACGTTAAAATAGAACAGGGCGAGTTTGTCGCTGTTCTCGGGCATAACGGTTCCGGAAAGTCCACCTTCGCAAAACATATGAACGCCATTCTTGTGCCGGACTCCGGCAAGGTTACGGTTTTCGGCATGGACACTTCGGATGAAGATAAAACCATCGATATCCGATGCCGGGTCGGCATGGTCTTTCAGAATCCCGATAATCAGATTGTGGCAAACGTGGTTGAGGACGATGTGGCTTTCGCGCCGGAAAATTTGGGGCTTGAGCCGCAGGAAATACGCCGCAGGGTCGACGACGCACTCAAGCAGGTCGGCATGTATGAATTTCGCTCTCATGCGCCGCATCTTCTTTCAGGCGGACAGAAGCAGCGCGTTGCTATTGCCGGCGTGATCGCGATGGAGCCGGATATTATTGTCCTCGATGAGCCTACCGCGATGCTTGACCCGCAGGGACGCAGAGAGGTAATAGCGACCGTTACGAGACTGTGCCGCGAAAAGGGGCTGACAATTGTGCTTATTACCCACCATATGGATGAGTGTATAGGAGCGGATCGGCTTATAATCATGTCAAACAGCCGCATTATAAAGCAGGGCGCTCCAGCAGAAGTCTTTTCCGATATCACCCTCATGGATGAGGAAGGCCTTGACGTACCGGAGACCGTGCGCCTTACGAAGGAGCTTCGCGATGCCGGAATTGACATTCCCGAGATGAAGCTTGACTCGGAAAGCTTTGCAGATGCGCTTGCCGAATGCTTGAAAGGATAAATAAATGGCAGAGATACGCGTTGAAGGATTGCGTCATGTTTACAGCAAGGGCACTCCTTTTGAAAAAACGGCGATTGACAACATAAATATTACGCTTCATTCCGGAGAGCTTATCGGAATAATCGGGCATACCGGATCGGGAAAATCAACTTTTATCCAGCATCTCAACGCCCTGCTTACACCCGACGGCGGAGCGGTTTATTGTGATGACAGGGATATAAATGCAGACAAGTTTTCCCGCAGAGACGTGAAGTTTAAGGTTGGGCTTGTCTTCCAATATCCGGAATATCAGCTCTTTGAAGAAACCGTATATAAAGACATAGCTTTTGGACCGCGGAACATGAAGCTTTCCGATTCTGAAACGGATGAGCGCGTCCGCGAGGCTGCGGGCTTTGTCGGCATTGATGACGAGCTTTTGGATAAATCCCCTCTGGAACTTTCCGGCGGTCAGAAACGACGTATAGCCATTGCGGGCGTTATCGCAATGCGTCCGGAAGTGCTTATTCTGGACGAGCCGACGGCCGGACTTGACCCGCAGGGCAGCAGACAGATTCTCGATAATATACTCGCATATCGCGAAAGAAGCGGGGCGACTGTTATTATCGTAAGCCATAATATGGACGATATCGCAAGGATCGCGCAGCGCATTATGGTCTTTGATCACGGCTCTATCGTTATGGACGGCACCCCCGACGAGATCTTTTCGCAGTCGGGCAGGCTTACGGCAATGGGTCTTGACGTACCTCATCCGACGGAGATTGCCGAGGCACTGGAAAAAAGAGGCGTATTGTCCGATGAGGCGATATATACTCATGAGCAGCTTAAAGCCGCCATACTTCGCGCAAAGGAGGCTGAATGATGCTTAAAGACATTACATTGGGGCAGTATTTTCCCGGCAGCTCCGTTGTTCACAGGCTTGACGCGCGCACCAAGATAATTATCGTCATTGTTTACATTATCGCGCTTTTTCAGGCCTCCGGACGGATTGGCTACGGCACGGTTACCATTGTTACATTTATTTGCATCCGCATCTCCGAAATCCCGATAAAAAGCCTTCTTAAAGGGCTCAAACCGATGATATTCATAATTGCCCTTACCGCAATTCTGAACATCTTTTACACTCAGGGAACGCCTATTCTTCCGGGCTGGATAATCACATGGGAAGGGCTGGAGCGCGCCGCGCAGATGATATTGCGCATTACTCTGCTCATTATGGGCACATTTCTTCTCACCTATACCACAAGCCCCATGGAGCTGACGGACGGCCTCGAAAAGCTCATGAGCCCGCTTAAGAAAATCAAAGTGCCCGTGCATGAGCTGACGTTGATGATGAGCATGGCGCTGCGCTTTATCCCAACACTCATAGAGGAGACGGACAAAATTATGTCCGCCCAGAAGGCTCGCGGAGCGGATTTTGAAACCGGCAGTCTTGTGCAGAGAACGAAAGCCCTGCTTCCTGTTCTGGTTCCGCTGTTTGTGTCCGCATTCCGTCGCGCGGACGAGCTTGCCGTGGCGATGGAGAGCCGCTGTTATCACGGCGGCGAGGGCCGCACCCGCATGAAGCAGATGAAATTTGCCGGTATTGATGCCGCCGCATTTGTCCTTGCCGCGCTTTTTCTTGCGGCGATGACGGTAATGAAGAAATTTGCTCTGTGAGAATGAATTTATGAGAAACATAGCGCTGAGATTGAAATATGACGGCAGTAAGTATCACGGTTGGCAGGTGCAGAAAGAGGACATTACAGTCGCCGCCATTCTGGAGGACGCGCTTGAAAAAGTCTGCGGGCATCCGGTGAAGGCGATCGGCTGCGGCAGAACAGATGCCGGCGTTCACGCTCTTCGGTACTGCGCCAATTTCAAAACCGACTGCCGCATCCCGATTGACAGACTGCCGCTTGCCGTCAACAGCCGCCTTCCGTCGGATATAGCGGTATGTGACGCCACTGAGGCGGACGACGGTTTTAATGCGATTTCCTCATGCAAAAAAAAGGAGTATATTTACAAAATACTCAACAGCAATATCAGAGATCCGTTTCTTGCCGACAGAGTTTGCTTTTATCCGCAGCATCTGGATATGGAGCTAATGCGCGCCGCGGCAAAAGCATTTGAAGGCACGCATGATTTCAAAGCCGTCCGCAGTGTCGGCACGGAGACAAAAACCACGGTGCGCACGGTGTACGACTGCCACGCGGAGAAAACAGGCGATATCATTACAATTTCCGTCTGCGCGGACGGTTTTCTCTACAACATGTGCCGCGCGATGGTCGGGACAATGGTATACGCGTCCTACGGCAAGCTTCTTCCCGAGGATATACCGGAACTCTTGAAGCTCGGCGACAGGCGGCTGACAGGCCCAACAATGCCGCCGCAGGGGCTGTATCTCAACAGAGTGTGGTATTCAGGCGCAGTCGGAGAAATGATGGCGCGCGACTGATTTTGAAAACCATAGGGCATTGCGGAGAGTATATTTGTTCACATTTGTATGATAAATTAAATATACGCGAATATATATTAAGGGTGAGATAACTTATGAAAGCTGTTATTGACATCATACTGCTGATTATAATTGCCGTCTGCACGTGGAACGGCTATAAGCACGGGCTTATAGGGGGAATAGCGAGCATACTTGCGATTATCGTCGCTCTTTTGGGAGGCAGTCTCCTCGCCTCGGCTTATTCTCAGGAAATCGTGCCCGCGCTGGAGCCTTTTGTCGACGGCTATATCAATTCCCAGGATACCAAGGATCAGATTCTTGAAAATCTCGGATATGCCGACAGCGACAAATCTCTTGCCGACATTCTCGAGGAAGACAGCTCGCTTAAGTATGACTATGCCTACGAAGCGATTACCGGCATCGGCATATATTCCGGTACTGCCGAAAAGCTCGCCGAAAAGGCCGTCGATTTGGCTCAGCAACTTGAGGAGACGATGCCGGAGGCCACGGTCACCATCATATGCGAGACGGCGACTTATGTCGGGGCTCTCTCTCTTGCGTTTTTGCTCATTCTTATTCTTCTCGTCGCCATCGCCAATATAGGCAATCTTTCCATGCGGCTTCCGAATATGGAGAATCTCGATGAGCTCGGCGGGTGTATAATAGGCTTTGTAAAGGGCTTTATCTACTGCGTCCTGCTTTGCTGGCTTCTCGGCTTCCTCGGCATAATTATCGGCAAGACCACAATGGAACATACCACGCTCGGTCGTTTTTTCCTTGCCTTCAGCTGGATAACCGACGCGCTTATATAACCTCAATCGCGTAAATCATAACGGAGGATCATTATGCAGCCTACAATGTGTTCACGCTGCGGCAAAAACGTAGCAATTATATTTATAACAAAGATAGAAAACGGCGTTACCAAAAACGAAGGCTTATGTCTGAAATGCGCAAGAGAACTTCATATAAAACCGGTTGACGATGTGATAAACAAGATGGGCATATCCGATGAAGAGCTTGATAACCTCTCCGGCGATATGCTTACCGCTATGAACGGCGTTGAGGAGCTTACCGCCTCCGATGACGATGACGGCAGCGCCGATGACGGGAAAACCGCAACGTTCCCGTTCCTTAACCGCCTGTTCGGAGGCCCCGGAAACGCCGCGCAGGACAGCGGATCATCTCCCACATCCGATAAATCGAAAGCGGACGCCAAGGAAACACCTAAGGGCAAGAGAAAGTTCCTTGACAATTATTGCATAGACCTCACCGGCCGCGCCCGTGAAGGCAAGCTTGACGAAATGATAGGCCGCGAGGAGGAGCTTGAGCGCGTTATACAGATTCTCAACCGCCGCCAGAAGAATAACCCCTGCCTTATCGGCGAGCCGGGCGTCGGCAAAACCGCCATCGCCGAAGGACTTGCGCAGCGTATTGTCAAAGGCAATGTCCCGTACAAGCTTCTGAATAAGCAGGTTTTCCTGCTGGACCTTACTTCTCTTGTCGCCGGCACACAGTTTCGCGGCCAATTTGAAAGTCGCATGAAAGGACTTATCGAGGAGATAAGAAAGCAGGGCAATATCATCCTTGTGATCGATGAGGTTCACAATATTGTCGGAGCGGGCGATGCCGAGGGCAGCATGAACGCCGCGAATATTCTCAAACCCGCTCTGTCCCGCGGCGAAATTCAGGTTATCGGCGCGACGACCTTCACCGAATACCGCAAGCATATCGAAAAGGACTCTGCCCTCGAGCGACGCTTCCAGCCTGTTACGGTGAATGAACCGTCCATTGAGGACAGTATAAAAATAATCCGCGGCATCTCCCATTATTACGAGGAATACCACGGTGTGCATGTCTCCGATGAAATATGCCGTCAGGCGGTTCTTATGAGCGAGCGGTATATAACCGACCGTTTTCTCCCCGATAAGGCTATTGATCTTATTGACGAGGCGCTTTCGGATGTAAATCTGAAAAATAAAGCCATAAACGATCGCATGTTCAAAGAACGGGAGCTGGAAAATATCCGCTTCGAGCGTGAGGGGCTAATGTCCGCAGATGCTCCGCAAGGCGTTGAGATGACCGATGAGATGCTTGATGAGCGCTATGCTCGTATAGCGAATCTTCGCAGCCGGGAAATGAAGCTTGAGCAAGAGATTGACGAGCTTAAGAATGCCCCTGTACCGGAGCTTACCGTCGATAATCTTGCCAGGATAATCGAACTGTGGACAAAGATTCCCGCATCCAGCATCCGTGAGGATGAGTTTGAGCGTCTCGCAAAGCTTGATGAGCGGCTCAAAGCGCACATTGTCGGACAGGACGAGGTGGTCGATACGCTCTGCGCCGCAATCAAGCGCAGCCGCGTCGGACTCAAGGTCAAGCGCAAACCGGTCAGCTTTATCTTCGTCGGTGGCACCGGTGTCGGTAAGACCGAGCTTGTGAAGCGTCTGGCGGCAGATCTCTTTGACTCGCCCGAATCGCTCATTCGCCTTGATATGTCCGAGTTTATGGAGAAGTTTGCCGTATCGCGCATCATCGGATCGCCTCCCGGCTATGTCGGTTATGACGAAGCGGGTCAGCTCACCGAGAAGATACGCCGCAAGCCTTATTCTGTCGTCCTCTTTGATGAGATAGAGAAGGCACACCCGGATGTGATGAACATTCTCCTTCAGATTCTCGATGACGGACGCATTACAGACGCGCAGGGACGTACCGTGAATTTTGAAAATACCGTTATCATCATGACCACAAATGCCGGCAGCAACACAAAATCCGGCAGTGTCGGATTCGGCGGCAGCCTCGGCGATATGACGAAGGAACGTACGATGAAAGCGCTCAACGAATTCCTGCGTCCGGAGTTTATAAATCGTGTGGATGAAGTGCTCTGCTTCAATCAGCTTACGGAGGATAATTTCCGATCCATTGCGGGACTCATGCTCAACGATGTCCGCGATGTACTTGCCGAGCACAATTATTCCCTCACATGGGATGACACCGCGCTTGATCATCTCGTAAAAGACGGGTATTCCGCAACCTACGGCGCGAGAAATTTGAGACGTATTATCCAAAAGCAGATTGAGGATGTTATCGCGGAGAAGATTATAGAGCATCGCGGAAAGAATATTGCCGAAATTGCCCTTTCCGCCGAAGACGGCAAGATTGTTGTTGATATTAGGGAGTAAATATGAACAGGATTGAGATAATACAGGGTGATATCACAAAACAGAATGTTGATGCCATCGTGAACGCCGCCAATTGTTCGCTTTTAGGCGGCGGAGGCGTGGACGGCGCAATACACAGAGCAGCCGGGCCGGAGCTCCTCGCCGAATGCCGTACCCTTAACGGCTGTGAAACCGGCAAAGCAAAGATAACAAAGGGCTATCGGCTTCCCGCAAAATATGTTATTCACACTCCCGGACCGATTTGGTACGGCGGGAGCAGGGGAGAGGCGGAGCTTCTCGCCTCATGCTACCGTTCCTGCCTTACGCTCGCTTCCGAGAACGGGTGTAAAACGGTGGACTTTCCGTCCATCAGCACGGGTGTGTATCATTTCCCACTTGATAAGGCGGCGCGCATAGCCGTAAATACGATAAGCGATTATTTGAAAGACCACGACGATATAGAGCGCGTGCGTATGGTCTGCTTTGACAGCCGTACGCTTGCACAGTATGAAAAAGCGCTGACCGAAAAAGAGGAGACCAGGTGAAAAAGGTAATCAAGATACAATACAATTCCCCGGTTGTCTTGACGTTTGCCCTTGTTTCCTTTTGCGTGCTTATGCTTGACAGAGCCACCGGCGGTTGGAGTACCGTAAGGCTTTTCAGCGTTTATCGCTCCTCCCCGTCGGACATTCTCACATATCCGCGCTTTGTTCTTCACGTCCTCGGCCACAGCAATTTTAAGCATTATATAAATAACTTTATGATGATTCTTGTCCTTGGCCCGGGACTTGAGCAGCGTTATGGGAGCAAAAATCTTCTGCTGGCAATGGCTCTCACGGCGCTTGTCTCCGGCATGGTTCAGTGGCTCTTTTTCCCGGATTCCATGCTTCTCGGCGCGTCCGGCATCGTTTTTATGATGATTATGATGTCCTCCCTCGCCGGCATGAAAACAGGCTGTATTCCGCTTACTCTTATTTTTGTGCTTGTTCTCTATATAGGCGGAGAGGTTGTAGACGGCATCACTCTCAAGGATAATATTTCCCAGCTTACTCATATAATCGGAGGAATATGCGGCGCAATACTCGGCGTTGTGTTGAAATAATTCTATGGAAAAGCTGCTTATCAGCGCCTGCCTGACCGGCGTAAACTGCAAATATTCCGGCGGCAATAACAAACTTAACGATACTGTTCTCGAAAAGCTTTGCGCAAAATATGTACTCGTGCCCGTCTGCCCCGAATCAGACGGAGGCTTGAGCACTCCCAGAGATCCGAGCGAACGTGTGGGCAATATGGTTTTAAGCTGTTTTGGACAGAATGTCACAGAGGAGTTTAACCGCGGCGCCGGGATCGCGCTTGAAAGAGCCGTTTCAGAGAACTGCAAAAAAGCGCTTATGAAGGAATTAAGCCCGTCCTGCGGCAACGGCAAGATTTACGATGGCACGTTCACCGGTACAGTGGTTGACGGTGACGGGGTTGCCGCTGAGCTTCTGAAAAACAACGGCGTAGAAGTATACGGCGAAAGCAAAATCGAAATGCTGATATAAAAAATATTCTGTTAAAGCTGAAATCGTCCCAAACCATGTTTTTCGGTTTGGGACGATTTTTCGATTGATTATCCGATTTTTTTGTATACCGCGCATTGTGTTTCGGAGGTTTTCACGTTGCTGTTATATTTGGAGTAGCTGAGATTTCCCGAGTTGTTTATTACAAGATAAAATGCCGTCACTCCATCCGGAGATACGGAGAACGTGATCGAACCGTCCTCTTTGACATTCGGGGCAAGTTCTATGCATAAGTCGGTGTTTCCTTCCGGATAAGCGCACAGCTTCGCGCCTCCGTTTTCGGATAGGAAAACAACCGTCGTTATGGTATTACACGAAAAGTTAAGTCCGAGGGTTGTCGTAATCAGCGTGGGATCACCGTTGTCAAACTTCCACACTCCGCTGTATGGAAGATAATAGTTTATGAGGTTCGTCCATACTTCCCGATCGGGAAATTCGCCCATAAACTCATTGAGCCATGTGAGCGCCTCGCTGTTTTTTCCGGAGCTTATAAGCTCATAGAACGGTTTGGTATAATCGCCCGCTTCCGTGGCGTTGCCCGATTTTTCGGCGCTGTCCTTATAGTCGCCGAGAGATGCGAAAAGGGACGCGACTGCGTCGCAGAACGGAAGATATCCGGATTCGGGGGCATCTTCATAGTTTATTTCCACGCCGTCAGCGGCGCATATCTCACGGATATCCGCGGAAATGCCGCTCCCGAGTTTGATATATATACTCTGTGGAATGTAAAACACGCTCTTTTCTCCCGTTACGGCGCTGAGAGAGCAATATATCCCCTCCATGGAGTATTTGTCGGTCAACGTAAGCAGCAGTTCCGCCTTTTTGTATATACATTCTTTTACCATAGTTGCGCTGTCTTTGTAGTCGTCAAGCGCGGCAAATGCGTCTCTCGCTTCGCAGAAGCTGTTCTCATTAAACAGTGTGACCGCTTCGTTATAACTGTCGAGCAGCACGCTGTCATAATAATCCGAAATTGCCTGCTCGGCTTCGGCTGCTTTCTCGGCGCTGTCCTTATAATCGCCGAGAGCCGTGAACATTTCGGATGCTTTGCCGTAAAGTGCCGTGGAAACAGTTTCGTTTTCGCCGAGTTCCGAGCGCTTCATGCCGAGCATTACAAGCCCGTCCGTATCTCCGCTCTGCGCGCAGCTCATTATATATTCTGCGCGGCGGTAGGGAATTTCTTTTTCAGCAAGTTCCTTGCTGTCCTCATATTCGCCTAATTTTTCGAACGCTTCCTGAGCCTGATCATACTTCCCACTTTCCAGAAGCTCTTTGGCCTTTTCATAGTCGCTTAATCTTCCGTAATAGCCCGGAAGCGTGGCGAGCAGAACCGTGAGAATAATAACGATGGGAATGAGCACTGCGAATAGCTTGATCATCTTTGAGCGCTTTTCCGTGTTTTCGCTGTCTTCCTCCGCCTCGTATTTTTTTTCGCTGGCGACTCGTTTTGAAGCCTCAGATTTCAGCGAAGAAATGCTGATGCCCTTCAGCGCGTTGTAAACGCGGCGGCATCGATGACATTTGGCTTCCACATTGCGGTTTATTGCTCCGCATGTGCAAAACCATAGGTCGCTCTCTTCGGAGGAGAGATAATTGCAATCGCCGCCGTAGCTTATTCTGAATTGGCGGCACAACTCATCGTCGCCCAGCGCGTTTTCAAGACGCTTGGGAGATGCGAGCGGAGCAAAATATTCCTCTGAGCCTTGCCATGAACTGCCGTCGGAAAAGCGTACAAGGCTGACTCTTGCCTTATAAGTGCGCACGGTATTGTTGGGCATGACCACGGCTGTGTTTGTGCCGAAGCTGTCATCTCTAAACGCGTCAAGCTTGTTGTAGCTGTATTCAACGATATCTCCGGCTGCTTCTCCGCCGGCATTTAACGGGAGAATGCGCACGCTGAGAGAAGAAATCTCTTTATCGGAGATGTTTTTAAACTTGAGCTGAACAAGAATGCTCCTTGTATAACTGTCCGATAAAACAGCGCCTGCTGAGATTATGACAGGGGAGGACTCTTGATAGAGCATCTCGTTTTGGGAATAAAGGCGAGTGTATCTTTCTTCCATGGCAGGCCCTCACAGTTCAGGCAGGTCATCGCTGACTATCGCCGTCATGGATTCTCCGGCTCTGTCCGGCAGCGCGATTATCAACATGTAGCCCACAAACCACAGCAGCAGCGTCATGATACGGTATTTTTTCTGCGGCCATCCTTTCATTGCGGCAACCTTATAAAATTCCGTCGCCACAAAATAATGAGCAGTAAGCAAAGCAAGTATTATTATACCCCATATTATTGCAATCCACATTTATACCTCACCGCCTTTTATATTTGGTATAATTATAATAAATGCATATGCGTTATGTCAAGTAAATTATGAAAATACCAAGGCGCAATTTGCAAATAATTTGCAAACCGCGCCGAGTCCGGTACATTAAATTACCTAAAAACTCCTGCGAAAGTTTGCTAAAAAAATATCATTTTTGTGCGCACATACAAAAAGATAAATTTTTAACAATATTAATTGACAAGCGTTTAACAATAATTTATAATCCACTTAGATAAAAGATTAACAAAAATGCCGATAATCAATCAGAAAAAAATGCGATTTCAGAAAACAACAGGTTAATCTTGAGTCAATCACTCGGGAACTCCCGTATTCAATGGAGGTTTATTATGAAAGACAAACAGGCTCAGTTGGTAGATACGGTTGAAAAAGTTGATGCTCTTATAGAGCGTGTCAGAAAAGCTCAGCAGATTTACGCATCCTACACTCAGGAGCAGGTTGATAAAATATTTTTTGCCGCAGCAATTGCCGCAAATATGAAACGTATTCCTCTCGCAAAAATGGCGGTTGACGAAACCGGCATGGGTATCATGGAGGACAAGACAATAAAAAACCATTTTGCCAGCGAGTATATTTACAACGCTTATCGCGATGTAAAGACCTGCGGCGTAATAGAGGATGACAGGCAGTTCGGCATCCGCAAAATTGCCGAGCCGGTAGGCCTTATCTGCGCCATAATTCCCACAACTAACCCCACCTCTACCGCTATTTTCAAATGCCTTATGGCGCTTAAAACCAGAAACGGCATTATAGTAAGTCCGCATCACCGCGCAAAAAAATCCACCGCGGAAGCGGCGCGTGTGGTTCTTGAGGCGGCCGTCGCCGCCGGAGCGCCCGAAGATATTATCGGCTGGATCGATGTTCCCACGCGTGATATTACGAGGCGGCTTATGGAAAATTCCGACCTGATTCTTGCTACCGGCGGCCCGAACATGGTTCACGCGGCGTATTCCTCCGGCACGCCCGCAGTCGGCGTCGGTGCGGGCAACACCCCTGCGATTATTGATGAATCTGCTGATATCCTTTTAGCTGTCAACTCCATAGTTCACTCCAAGGTGTTTGATAACGGCATGATCTGCGCCTCCGAACAGTCGGTCATTGTGCCTGCCTCTATTTATGATCAGGTTAAAGCGGAGTTTGAAAAACGAGGATGTTTCTTCCTCAACGCCGAAGAGAGAGAAAAAGTCGGCAAGACGGTGATAGTCAACGGCTCTGTCAACGCCGAGATTGTCGGCAAATCGGCGCCGTTTATCGCAAACCTCGCCGGCGTGACTGTTCCCGCATCGACAAAGATACTCATCGGCGAAGTTGAATCCACGGGCCTTGAAGAGCCCTTCTCCCACGAAAAACTCTCTCCCGTCCTCGGCATGTACAAGGTCGGCGACTTCCGCGAAGCCGTTGACAAGGCTTATCAGCTCATACAGCTCGGAGGCCGCGGTCATACTTCCGCCGTATATCTTAATACAGTTACCGAGCAGGAAAAGCTCAACTACTTCTCCGAGAAGATGAACACCTGCCGTATCCTTGTAAACACCCCTGCCGCGCAGGGCGGTCTCGGCGACATATATAATTTCATGCTCACCCCGTCTCTTACCCTCGGCTGCGGCTCATGGGGTGGCAACGCCGTCAGCGAGAACGTTTCCGTAAAACAGCTTCTCAATATCAAAACCGTTGCGGAAAGGAGAGAAAATATGCTCTGGTTCCGTTCTCCCGAGAAGGTCTATATCAAGCCCGGCTGCCTGCCGATTGCCCTTAATGAGCTGAAGCATGTTTATAATAAAAAACGCGCTTTCATCGTCACCGGCCATCATACATATACAAGTGGCGCTCTCAAGCCGGTTACCGACAAGCTTGATGAGCTGGGAATCACATATACCGTCTTCTTCGGTGTCACGCCCGATCCCACTCTTGCCTGCGCAAGAGAGGGCGCCGCGCAGATGCAGGCATTCCGGCCGGATGTCATTATTTCTATGGGCGGAGGCTCCGCTATGGATGCCGGCAAGATAATGTGGGTTCTCTATGAGCATCCCAATGCAGACTTCAACGATATGGCTATGCGTTTCAGCGATATCCGCAAGCGTATATACGAATTTCCGCGCATGGGGGAGAAGGCGTATTTCATCGCTATCCCCACCACCGCCGGCACAGGCTCTGAGGTGACGCCCTTTGCGGTTATTACCGATGAAAAGACCGGTATAAAGTATCCTCTTGCCGACTATGAGCTTATGCCGAAAATGGCGATAATCGATCCGGATCTGCATATGACGGCGCCTAAGGGACTGACGGCTTCCTCCGGAATAGACGCTGTTTCTCACGCGCTTGAAGCTTATGCGTCCATGATGGCGACCGATTATTCCGACGGTATGGCAATCTCGGCGCTGAGAATTATCTTCGAATATCTGCCGAGAGCTTATGCCAACGGTACAACCGATATGGAAGCCAGAGAGAAGATGGCGAATGCCGCGACAATGGCGGGCATGGCGTTTGCGAACGCGTTCCTCGGCGTTTGCCACTCCATGGCGCATAAGCTCGGCGCATACCATCATTTGCAGCACGGCGTTGCAAACGCGCTGATGCTTGAAGAGGTTCTTCGCTTCAACGCCGCGACGGCGCCCGTGAGGATGGGCACCTTCCCACAGTACGATCATCCTCATACGCTTGAAAGATACGCGCAGATTGCCGACGCGCTTAATCTCGGCGGCAAGACCAACGAGGAAAAGCTCGAGAAACTTATTGAGGCGATTAACACGCTCAAGGAATCCGTAGGCATCAAGGCAACCATACGCGATTATGTGCCGGATGAAAAGGCGTTTCTCGCAACGCTCGATGAAATGAGCATCAATGCCTTTGACGACCAGTGCACCGGCGCAAATCCTCGATATCCGCTCGTCTCCGAAATCAGACAGATGTATCTCAACGCTTACTACGGCACGCACGAAAAAATATAATTGCTTTAATGCGAAAATCGCGGCAATTTCAACTTGACTAACGGCATCTTGTTAACTATAATATGTTAACAAGATGCCACGTCTTTTTAAGCACCTTAAATGCATCTATCTTTCTCGGAAAGGAAATGAAAATGAAAAAGATTACAGCTTTATTGTTGATAGCGGCGCTGGTACTGTCTCTGTGCGCCTGCGGCGGAGATAACAGCGCCGAAGAGCCCGAAGCGACGGTTACGCCCTCGGCAGAGCCGACGCCGACACCTACACCTACTCCTACGCCCACACCGACTCCGACACCTACCCCCACACCCGCACCGACCCCTACGCCGACTCCGATTCCCACGGCGACACCTGCGCCGAATATAACTATCACCAAGAATCCTACCGGTGAAACTCTCGGCGAGGGCGGGAAGACGTGGTTTATCGCCCATGCCGACAATGCCGACACTCTCACCTGGCAGTTCAGAGATCCTAACGGCAATATCTATTCGGTTGCCGACACTATGACCGCAAACCCCGGCCTCAAGCTTGAAGTGCTTCAGGGTGACACAATAGCCGTCAGTAATGTTCCCGCAAGCTTTGACGGCTGGAGCGCGGAAGCGGTGTTCTCGAATGCCTCCGGCTCGGTAACGACATCTGCCGCAAAGATTACTGTAAACAAGCTCGCATCGGGCTATTCCACCGTGGTTGAAAAATATAAAAACGCATATACGTCCGGTGTTACCGAACAGGGAGCCTATGTATCCGGATACAGCGATATGGCGGGCTACAGCGCCCATGTCGGCTATGCTCTGATAGATATTGACGGCAACGGCGTGCAGGAAATCATTATTGCCGGAACCGGAAGCGACAATAACAGCGGAAACGCTATTTATGAGATATGCACCCTTTCGAATGACCTGCCTGTAACCGTCTGCATGAGCACTGTCCGCAACCGTTACTATTTGCGTACTGACGGAACTATACTCGTTGAAGGCTCATCCGGAGCGGCTTATGCCAATTATGATGTCATGTCTCTCAGCGGCAGCACGCTTTATACCAATATGGAGCTTCGCAGCGACCTGGATGAAAACGGCAATGCGGTGTGGTACTACATCGAAGCCGCCACCATGACGGAGGCCGCAACTGTTCCCGAGGAGCAGGCAATCGGAATCATGCAGTCTCTTGAGTCTACGATTTACATGCCGCAGCTTACCAGAATATATTAATCAATGTCAATTACAGCTTGCCAAATCCATTGGCAAGCTGTAACAATTATAGGGTCTGCCGCCTTTACGGCAGCCGAACGGAGGGACAATTTGCCGATCGAAAATAAAGATATTTCCGTAGTCGAATCGGATTATATATGCACCGGCGGCATAAGACTGCATTATCTGAAAACGGAGAGCGGGAAGCCTCCGCTTGTGCTTATCCACGGTCAGAGTATGTGCCGCCTCGATTACGGGCGGGTTTTGCCGGAGCTCTCGCAAAGCTTTACGGTTTACGCGCTTGACTGCCCCGGGCACGGAGAGAGCAGCAGAGATGCGCAGAGCTATACCTGCCGAGCTATCGGAGACGCAATATGCGAATTTATCCGCAGTTTGACAGGGGAGTGCTTTTTAAGCGGGCACTCATCCGGCGCAATTATCGCCGCGTATATCGCCGGGCATGAAAAGGATCTTGTCAAAGCGCTTTTACTTGAAGATCCGCCGTTTTTCAGCGTTCAATCGCCGGAGATAACAAACTCGCTTATCTGGAAAGACAGTCTTGAGATCAGCCACGGCTTTCTCAATCAGACCGAGGAAAAAGATTATATACCATACTATATAAAGCACAGCTACCTCTATAATCTGCTCGGTTCAGATTATTCAGATAAGCTTTATAAAGAGGCAAAGGCGTTTATCGCGGAAAATCCGGGGAAGCCTGTAAAGCTGAAAAATCTGTCAAGAAACGCCATGCATGGGCTTGATTATATTGACAAGTTTGATTTCTTCTTTGCGGAGGCATTCTATTCCGGCGCGTGGTTTGACGGTGTGGATCAGGAACAGATGCTGAAAGCCGTAGATTGCCCCGTTATTTATCTGAAAGCTGTGACCCGCTACGGCAGAGACGGCGTGATGTGGGCTGCGAATTCGGACGCGGACGCCGAACGCACGGAAAAGCTTCTTAAAAACTGCCGCCGCAAGGACATCCGCTGCGGCCACGATATTCACTATGAAAAACCGGATGTTTTCTGCAGCGCGGTGAAAGAAATGCTGAACTTGATACATAACGAAAAATGACTCGGGAATTTACCGAGTCATTTTTCTATCCTGCCCTAAAAGCAGAGCTTTCAAATCATCCATGTTTTCAACTATAAGGTCTGCGCCGGCGCTTTCAAGCTCTCCGACCTCCGCGTAGCCGTAGCGGACGCCGATGACCTTTATTCCCGCCTCATGTCCGCCGACCACATCGTATTTAGTGTCGCCGACAAGAACCGTGTCCTCTTCCACCGCGTCGAGCATATCCATCGCTCTGCGGACAATTTCGGCTTTGGTAAGCGTTTCCAAACCTTCGGCTATCTGACCGCTCACTGCGTCGAATTTATCCGTCAATCCGGAACGTTGCAGCAATTCTGAAGCCATTGTATACGGCTTCAGTGTGGCTATCGCCGTCTTAAAGCCGTGCTGCCTCAGCTCGTCGAGAAGCTCCGCAATTCCCGGGAAAGGGGAAGATTCGTATATTCCGAAGGGGAGATAGTCCTCTCTGAAGGCTTCTGTTATCTTTAAGATAAGCTCATCGTCAAATCCAAACTTTTCTTTGAAAATTACTTTAAACGGAGGACCGGCAAAGGTTCTCATGGAAACGCCGGGCAATGATACGCCGGTTTTGTCAAACGCATAGCGGAGAGATCTGTCAATTCCTTTCAAAGTGTCAAAAACCGTTCCGTCAAAATCGAAGAGTATATTTTTATACATTATTTCCTCATATATTTATATTGTTTCTTATATTATGAACCGAATAAGCAGCATATATGCCGCCGTTCCGCCGACAACACTGAGAAGCGTGCTGCCACGCCACAGATGCAGCGCCGCAGTAACCGCAGTCGCCGCGAGAGCGGGAACATAGCCCGAGACGGAGCCAAAGCTTATTCCGCGCAGACAATAGACCGTGAGCGCGGCGATGACTGCCATCGGCAGTATTTTCCCCAAGTAGCGCACAACCCCCGGAACATCGCGTCTGCCGAAGACGGCGAAAGGCAAAAGCCGCTCGGCAAAGGTGCATAGGGAGCAGACCGCAATTATCAATATGCTTCTTCCGATGTCTATGTTCATGCCTTTGCCTCCTCCTTTTCAAGTTTCGGTCTGAGCAGAATGAGTAAAAATACGGTCAGAACGAGCGCGGGAAGCAGGAAATTGTCCGCCCCAAAAAGCAAGATCATAAGCACGGATGCGGCAACTGCCATAACAGCGGGCAGAACCGAATCCGCGCCCTTTATCTGTTCGATGAGAATCACAATAAAAAGCGCGGTGAGCGCGAAATCAATACCCGTCGTGTCAAACGGAATGAGACTGCCCACAATTCCTCCCAGCATTGAAAATATTATCCAATATATCCAGATAAGCGCCGTTGAAAAGATGTGCACCCACTTTTCCTCAACGCCATCTATCGGCTTGTACGAGCAGAGCAGAGAATAACTCTCATCCGGCATGCCGTATATCAGAAACCATTTCCATTTGCCGTAGCTGTTGAACTTTTCAATGAACGAAAGCCCGTAAAATATATGTCTGCTGTTGAGAAGAAGCGATGTGACGATTATTGTGAATATCGACATGTCCGACTGAAAAAAGCTTATCATCAGCATCTGCAACGATCCCGCGTATACAAAAAGGCTTGTGAAGCCCGACCATATGAAATTGTACCCGGCGTTGGCCATGAGTATCCCGTAGGCAGCCCCGACCGGGAAAAACCCGACCATTATAGGAATGCTGCGCTTAAAGGAGTATTTTAAGCTGTTTATTAAAACATTTTTTTTCATCTTTTCATTTTCCTTTGCCGTCATTTCGGCGGATCGAGGCGAGTTTCGGCTTTTTATGCTTTCCGGCAATACCGTTTGCTTAAGCGCTTAATCGGAAAATACTTAGCATGAATAATTATAAGCGGGGTTACGCTGTTTCAGCCTCCGTGCGGATAAGCTTGCGAATAACATATACTGCTTCAAGAATGGTAATAAATACGGAAACTATACAGGTGGCCCAAGCTGCGCCTTCCGAACTGAAAGCTGTTATCATGACAATGTCGAGCACAAAGTTCAATACTACGGATAAAGATGAAAAAATTAAACTTACATTTACCTTCTGCATAGACATTATTGCGATATTTAACAGCTTGTGCAGACCGCCGCTTACGAAAAGATGCAGACAGAGTATTCTGAAAATAGGCACTGCGTCCATAAAACCTGTCCCGTATATGATTCTTATTATAAGCGGAGCAAAAGCAAATAAACCGACCGACATGACAAAAGCTATTGCAGAATACATTATGGCAGCTTTTTTTACAGTCGATTTGAAAATATTTCTCTCACTGGAGAAAATTTTGATAAGAAGAGGATGATAATAATATGAAAGACAGTCGGTAACTGTCTGCATTGCAGCAGGAATTGCAAGTCCTATTTTATATTCGGAAAGCAATATAGGATTGTCAGTGACTATTTCAAGACAAGTTATGTCAAGGAGCCCGAGGACGATTGTTACAAATGTTGTGGAAGCGCAGACAGCAGAATATTTTATGAGCTGAAGTTTGTCTTTTCGGGTGAGCATATCGCATTTATCGCGCAGAGAAACAAAAAAACCTTTTTTTTGCAACAGCTTTATCCCGATAAGTGTTGAAAGCGGGTATGCTATATAGGTTGCGATAATAAAACCGATGACACCGAAAAATCTGGTTAGGATGATGTTGCCGGCGCAGAGGAAAAAAGCATTGCTCATGCACATTACCGCATAACCGTTGTTATAAAAATTGCTTCGCATGACGTTTTTAATACAGCTAAACAGATAAATAAAAAACGGATATGCGCACATCATCATCAGATAGGGACCTTTTCCCTGATGATTCATGACAAACCCGAGAGAGAGCATCATGAGCATAATTATTACGTTGAAAGACGTCCCGAATCCTACTGCAAAACGAAAGACGGCGTTTTTTCTCTCTTGCGGAGCTGTACCGCTGCAAAGCTGGATTATTGTTACCGCAAAACCAAGACCGAGGAAAGTGGCAAAGTAAGAATATTTATTATATGCGGCAACATAAAGTCCGTAAGATGTTTTATCTAAAAATCTTACGACAACGGCGGATGATAAAAAGCCAAGAAGCTGAGAAACGGCGCCGTTTCCAAAAATCCATATCATGTCGCCGGGAATAAGTTCTTTGATTTTGAAAAATGTTTTTTTCAGCAAATTTATATTCCTCGCTGTAGATTCTTCAATTTTTGCTTCAGCTCAATCCTATCTATACAGCCTTGCGGCCAATTTCCTGTAGTCGAGTATATCGCATGCGCATGCATACGCGCTTGCCCTCATCCTGCCGATTATGTCCGGATTGCTTGAAATTTCCTTGAAAGCAGAGAGAATATCGTTCTCATTGTTTACCCAAAATGCCATATCCTTCGGAAACGCTTTTGTGTACGCCTCAACAGGGCGGAGCATCTGCGCGCAACGGCAGCACATGGCGTTTTCCATGGTTGCCGACACCGTACCGGGCTGCAAATACATATCGCCTGCGCAGAGATATTCAATAAGTTTATCCGCCGTCAGCCAGCCGAGGTATTTTACCCTTTTATCGCGCCCGAAGCGCGGCAGAAGCTCGGTTTTTATATCATCGGATACGGAACCTGCGATAATGAGCTCTGCGTCAAGCTCGGGCACTGAATAAAATGCGTCGAGAAGCTCTGCGGTTTTTTTCTCTGCGGTCATTTTCCCCGAGTGGATGAACAAAAGCGTGTTTTCGGAAAGACCAAGCTCTCTGCGCCTGCGCGAGCGCATTTCGTTATATTCGCGGTCGGCCGGTATCATTCCGCCGAGCGGATAAAATTCCGTGATTTCCTCGGGATAACCGTAATTTTCAATAAAAAAGTCTTTTCTTTCGTAGGAAGTGTAAAGAAGCTTCTTTATGTAGGGAAGCGCTTTTTGCGCAAGATACCTGTAAAAAAACCTGTGAAGTATGTGCAGAGAGAGCCAATTTTTCCCGCTGTTGCCGTAATCTGCGTGCGTGTCGGCATACAGCTTGACCTCCGGATGCATCTTCACATATTTGATTACATCCAAAACAGAGTAAAAGCAGAGCCCATGACATAGGATTACATCTGGCGCAAAATTGCATAAAAGTTTATAAAGCCCGCTGACTTTTCTTATTTTATCGGATAAGGAAGCCGAAATAAATCTCACATATGGCATGCGTACAAGCCTGACTCCGCAAGGCAAAATAATATCCTCAAATCCCGTTTGCACGATTTTTCCGTTTTCATATTTTGCCGCGTTGGAGACATAGAGAACGCTGTGACCGTCTCTGACATTCTGCTCGGACAGCATGTTATCTTGATATGTCATGCCGTCTGTATAAAATGAGGCAAGGCCTATATGCGCAATTTTCATTTGTCACTCTCCTTCAACATTTGAGAGCAAATCGGTATACGTCTCGGCATATTGCCGGCACATCCGCTCAAGCGAATGTTTTTCCCGCTCTGCCGCAAAAAGCCCGGCATCGGGTTTGTGCTCAAGAAAGTATCGCACGTTGACTTCAAGCACTTCCATATCTCCGTATTCGCAGAATCTTCCCAACTCTCCGGGGGCGGTTTCCGCCGTGCCTCCGACGTCAAACCCTGCAACAGGCGTTCCGCAGCAGATTGCCTCAAGGCATGTCGTCGGCAGATTTTCCATGTCGCTGCAAATGACAAAGCAGTCGGAAAGGGAATAATATTCGGCAAGCTCAAGCTGATTTTCGGTGCGCCCTACCGCAAGCACATTCTCCGGCAGAGACGAAAAGCATTCGTTTTTGCCTACAAGAATAAATCTTACGTTCTCTGCGCGCATTCTCTCCGCAAGCTTCAGTACATGCTCGCCGCCTTTGCGCTGGTCGCTCCAGTCGGGAGCCACCGCGAGGACGATTTTTTCATCATGCAAATTGAGTTTTTTTCTCAAATTGCCCGTATCGCAGGGACGGAAAATATCCGTGTCAATTCCGTTCGCGATCACTTTGACCGGATATTTTGATAGAAAAGATTGCCCGGCTCTCTCGGCAAGCCATTTTGATGGACACACAACGGTCATGCTCTGCCTGTCAAGAAGCTCTTTCTTTTCCGCAAGCATGGAAGCCGTACGGTCAAAAAACAGCGACTTGGGATAATTCTTCAAATGCGGGCAATTGCCGCATCCGCGCTTCCAGTTCTCACACTCATCGGAAAAGCCGCATTTGCCTGTAAAGGCAAACTCGCAGTGAAAGGTATATACCAGTGGAATATCATGTTTTTTGAGATATTCGAAAAAATCTCTGAGATTCAGAAAATACGCGTGCGGCTCATGAAGATTTACGATGTCGGGCTTGAATTTGTCTATATATTTTATGAGCCTGCGGGTGGAAAAGTAAGAATAGCGCCCGGTGTACCCTGTGAGTCTTGTAAGAAATGCGTGCAGCTTTGTTTCCCAATCGAGACCGAATTTATATACGTTTTTCTCCGGCAACGGTTTTTCTGCGCTCAGTGTTCTGCCGTAGCAGACGGCTGCATCGATTCCGGCTTCTTCACATGCCTTAAAAAGTGACCGGACTATTTTCCCGGTGCTGCCCCAGTTATATACGGAATTTACGAACAGTATTTTCATATCGCAATTTTCTTTGCCCTTTAATATTTTCTCCAGACCATTCTGTCCACTATTCCCGTGTAGGATTGAATGAGCTTTACAACCTTTGTCGATACGTTTTCTTCGATGTAATCCGGAACGGGAATGCCGTAATCTCCGCTCTCATTCATGCTTACCGCCGTATCAACCGCCTGCAGCAGACTTTTCTCGTCGATACCGGCGATTATAAAGCAGGCCTTGTCAAGCGCTTCGGGGCGTTCTGTGCTCGTGCGGATACAGACAGCGGGGAACGGATGCCCCACCGATGTGAAGAAGCTGCTCTCTTCCGGCAGTGTTCCGCTGTCGGATACTACCGCGAAGGCGTTCATCTGAAGACAGTTGTAATCCGTGAAGCCGAGCGGCTCATGCCGTATAACACGCCTGTCAAGCTCAAAGCCGTTTGCCTCGAGCCGCTTTTTGCTCCTCGGGTGGCATGAATATAGTATCGGCATATCATATTTCTCAGCCATCTTGTTTATCGCCGTGAAAAGCGATGTGAAGTTCTTCTCCGTGTCGATGTTTTCCTCGCGGTGCGCGGAGAGAAGAATGTATTTTCCCTTTTCCAGACCGAGGCGGCTGTGAATGTCCGATGCTTCTATTTCCGCCAGATGCCGATGCAAAACCTCGGCCATCGGCGAACCGGTGACATATGTGCGTTCCTTCGGAAGCCCGCACTCAATGAGATAACGCCTTGCATGCTCCGAATAGGCGAGATTGACATCAGATATTATGTCAACTATTCTGCGATTGGTTTCCTCCGGCAGACACTCATCCTTGCACCGATTGCCCGCTTCCATATGGAAGATTGGGATATGCAGCCGCTTTGCCGCGATTGCGGAAAGGCAGGAGTTTGTATCGCCGAGAATGAGCAGCGCGTCGGGCTTGATCGCGCTCATCAGCTTGTATGAGCAGTTTATAATCGCTCCCACTGTTTCGCCGAGATCATCGCCTGCCGCGTCCATATAGACATCGGGCGTGTCAAGCCGCAGATCCTTAAAGAACACGCCGTTGAGGTTATAATCATAATTCTGGCCGGTGTGGGCGAGAATGCAGTCAAAGTACTTGCGGCATTTTGTGATAACAGCCGACAGTCTTATTATCTCCGGCCTTGTGCCGACGATGATAAGAAGCTTTATTTTGCCGTTATTTTTGAAGGAAATATCGGAGTAGTCAAGCTTTATGCTCATTTCTCCACCTCCTCAAAAAATGTATCCGGATGGTTGGGGTCAAAGCTCTCGTTTGCCCACATGAGCGTAACGAGATCTTTTGTTTCGGATAGATTTATAATGTTGTGGGTATATCCCGGCAGCATGTGCACCGCCTCGATTTTTTCGCCGCTCACGTGAAATTCCAGAACTCCCTCCGCACCTATTTTTCTCTCCCGGATAAGCGCCTCGCCGGAAACGACAATGAAAAATTCCCACTTGCTGTTGTGCCAATGCTGCCCTTTTGTTATGCCGGGCTTGGAGATGTTGACGCTGAACTGCCCGCAGCCTGCGGTCTTCATAAGCTCCGTAAAGCTGCCGCGGCTGTCAATGTTCATTTTCAGCGGAAAGCGCACCTTGCTTTCCGGCAGATAGGATAGATAGGTTGAGTACAGCTTTTTTTCAAAGCTGCCGCTCGGTATCTCCGGCATGAGAAGCGTTTCCGGCTGCGCGGCGAAGCTTTCCAGAAGCTCCACTATTCTGCCGAGCGTCACCTTGTGCGTGACCGGAACATAGCAGAATTTCCCGCTGTCCGCCGGAACGGGCAATAAAGCGTCATAATCGCAGCGATGTTCCTTACCCTCGAGCGCGAGCAGCATTTCCGACACAAGGTCATCTATATACAAAAGCTCAAGCTCCGTCGAAGGATCGTTTACATGTATGGGCAGATCGTTTGCAATGTTATGGCAGAATGTTGCGACTGCGCTGTTATAATTCGGCTTGCACCACTTGCCGAAAAGGTTCGGAAAACGGTATACCAGCGCCTTCGCGCCCGTTTCATTTGCATATTCGAAGAAAAGCTCTTCGCCGGCGAGCTTTGACTTGCCGTAATCGCTTCCGGCGTATCTGCCCTGAAGAGAGGCTTGTATCGAGGATGAGAGCATAACGGGGCAGGCATTGCCGGTTTTTTTTAAGGCAGAGAGCAGCTTTGCGCCGAAATCCCTGTTTCCCTCGTAAAACTCCGAGGCATCCTTGGGCCTGTTCACGCCCGCAAGGTTGAAAACAAAATCTGCGCTTTTGCAAAAATTTTCAAGTTCGCTCTCGCTTGTCGCGCGTGTGCATTCGAAAATTTTTTCTATTTTTAGCGCGGGATGCGTTCTGTCCTTACCGTCACGGATGTTTTTGAGCGCCTCGGTGAGATTTTTCCCGACAAATCCGCCGCTTCCGGTGATAAGAATATTCATTTTAATAACCTATTCCGAGCTCGTCAAGCTGATTGCGGATGTATTTGAGCTCAAGCAGCTTCGCCTTTACTTCTTCGACATTAAGAATTTTTGTGTTGTTGGAGTTGAACTCTGTGATGTGGCTTCTCTCCGTATCGCCTGTGATAAAGTATTTGTCGTAATTAAGTCCTCTCTTGTCGCATGGGACGCGGTAGAAGCTGCCGAGATCAACGGCATGAGCGCATTCTTCATTTGTCAGCAGCGTTTCATACATCTTTTCACCGTGGCGTATGCCGATTATTTTTATTTTCTCCGTATCGCCGCCGAAAAGTGAGCATACCGCCTGCGCCTGCGTTAAAATGGTGCAAGCCGGAGCCTTTTGGACAAGTATATCGCCGCTCTCGCCGCGCTCGAATGCGAATAAGACAAGATCGACCGCTTCCTCAAGCGACATGATAAATCTTGTCATTGCAGGCTCCGTTATGGTTATCGGTTCGCCCTTTTTTATCTGGTCAATCCAAAGCGGAATAACGCTGCCGCGGGAGCACATCACATTGCCGTAGCGTGTGCAGCATATTTTCGTCTTATCCGGGGAGACGGTGCGTGATTTGGCGACAACAACCTTTTCCATCATTGCCTTGCTTGTGCCCATCGCATTTATGGGATAGGCGGCCTTGTCGGTGGAAAGGCAGATGGCGGCCTTTACGCCCTCGTCTATCGCGGCGGTCAGCACATTGTCTGTGCCGAAAACATTCGTTTTAACGGCCTCAAGCGGGAAAAACTCGCATGACGGAACCTGCTTGAGCGCGGCGGCGTGGAAAATATAGTCAACCCCGTGCATCGCGTTTTTGACCGACTGCAGATCGCGCACATCGCCGATGTAGAATTTAATCTTTTCCGACGCTTCCGGCATTTTTGCCTGAAATTCGTGGCGCATATCGTCCTGTTTTTTCTCATCGCGGGAAAAAATGCGTATCTCGCCGATGTCTGACTCGGCAAATCTGTTCAGCACCGCGTTTCCGAAAGAACCTGTGCCGCCTGTTATCATCAGAGTTTTGCCCTTGAACATCTTTACCTCTTTTCAGCCTCTCTGACGCAATCGTCAAATTGGTCAAGAAGCATTTTTTTATCGAAATGCGCTTTGAAATATTTTTCGGAATTTTTTCCGTATTCTTTGAGCCTCGGATCGCGCGCCAGCGAACGCACCGCATCCGCCAGCGCCGCCGCATCGCCTATCGGACAGCATACTCCGCAGTCCGCTTCGCGCACGATGCGTTCCGTTTCGCCCGTTGCGCAGGCGAGAATCGGCATGCCGCACGCCATATAGGATTGAAGCTTTGCCGGAATTGTGTTGGCAAAGAGCGGGTTGTTCATAAAGGAAACAAACGCCGCGCCGCAGCAGCACAATAGCTCCGGAATCTTCTCTGCGCTCTGTCTGTCTATCATCGTGAACATATCGCCGACATTTAGCTCGTCTATGCGTTTTTTAAGCGCTTCTTTGCTCCGCCCGTCGCCGACAATTACGAACCGGACATTTTCGCCATCCAGCAGTATTGCCGCCTCCGGTAGAATTTCAAGCCCCTGCGCCTGCCCCACATTTCCGGTGAATATGATCTTGAACCGCCCGTCGTCAGTGATAAGATCGCTTTTCGCGTTTTCAACGGGATGGTAGAATTCCTCGGCATATTGCGGCCAATAGCTGACCTTGCTCTCCTCGCCGGGAATACGCTGCCGTATCATTTCCACAAAGCTCGGAGAGGTAGCAAAGATCTTGTCGCAACGGCGGTAGATGCTCTTGACCATGCGCTCAATCGGCCTGATGACGGCAGGGGAATGTATGCCGGTTACTATCTCTATATTCTCCGGCCACAGATCCTGTACGTAGAGCCAGCACGGGATTTTTCTGCGCTTGGCGAACCACACGCCGTTCAGCGCCTGCGTCATCGGGCTTACCTCAAATATAAACACCATGTCCGCTTTGAGAGACGTGAAGGATTTCCAGAAGAAACCCGATAAAACGAACGAAAAATAGTTCAGCGCCATTCCGACGCTGCTGTGTCCTCTCGCGATCAGCGGAATGCGTATAATATCCATGCCCATATAGCTTTCGCGCCGCTTCTTCGTGAGCGAGTATCCGTCAAAGTATTTCCCGTAGGGATAATTGGGGATGCCCGTCAGCACCGTGACTTTATAACCGCGCCTGACCCACTCCGCGCACATATCGTTTATTCTGAACGCCTCGGGATAGAAATATTGGCTGACCACAAGAATATGCTTGATTTCGCTCATCTTTTCCCCTCTGTGCGCTCAATACTCTCCTGCAAAGAGTAAAGCCGGTAGTTTTCCTTATATTCGCTCATTGCCATCTCATAGCTGAGATTTCCGAATGCCTTGTCCACAAGCGGAGTGAAGAAGCCGAGGAATTTCACTGCCCAATTGAACGCCTTCGTGAGGAGAATATCCCTGTCGTTTGCGTGCGCGATCATGCGCACCATTTTTGAAGTGCTGCTGTATTCCGCGTTCTGCGGAAAAAATGTGCCGTGTTCTTCATTTTTAATCATCAGCCGGACAAATTCCATGAGATTTTCGACATACAGCATCGACCGCTCATTTGGAATGTCCGGAAATATCGGCAGTTTTTTCGCAAATAGCGAGAGCAACGGATAATTGCCTTTGCAGCTGTATCCGTATATCATCGGCGGCCGCAGAATAACGACTTTGAAATCATCGCTTTCAAGCTTTTTGAGGCCGATTTCCGCCTGAAGCTTGCTGTCGCCGTAGCAGTTTGCCGGAGAACACACAGTGTCTTTTCTTATTACTCTCTTTTTCCCGATGGGATTGCTGTCCCCGTAAACAATGGCGGAGCTCATGAAGATAAACTGCTTCACGCCTTCTTTTTTCGCTTTTTTGGCAAGCTCGATTGTGAGGTCGGTGTTGATTTTATAATATAAATTCGCTTTTTCGGAGCTTATTCTGCCGTTGTCGGAGTGGGCGAGACCGGCAACGTGATATATAACGTCGATACCGTCAAAATCATAATCTCTCCAGCTTCCGTCGCGCATACTGATCGAAACCGTTGTATATTCCGGAAACCGCTTTATGTATTTTTCAAAGCTCTTGCCCAGATAGCTGTTGATTCCGGTTATCAAAATGTGTTTCATGAGTTTCTCTCCCGACTCTGTATGCACATATTTAATCATGATATTATACCATCTGCCCATATGGGTGTCAAATGAAAGAAATGAAGAAAAATGCTGTTTACAAGAATGTTTTCGGACATTATAATTAGAAGTATGATACAAACGATTGCAAAGGTGGGGAGAATATGACGGGCAGAATCTTCAATATTCAGAAATTCAGCATCAATGACGGCCCCGGAATACGGACGACGGTCTTTTTCAAGGGATGCCCGCTCAGCTGCAAGTGGTGCTCAAATCCCGAGTCGCAGAACAGAAACGCCTCTATTGCCGACGCGATGGAAAACCCCGCATATTCCGGAAGGGAATATACCGTCGATGAAGTTCTGCGCGAGGTTTTGAAGGACAAGCCTTTTTATGATGAGTCCGGCGGCGGAATGACGATGTCCGGTGGGGAAGTGCTCCGACAGGCGGATTTTGCCGCAGAGCTGGCGGACGCTGCGAGGGCAGAAGGAATACATACCGCGGTTGAGACCACCGGCTATGCCGCGCCCGAGCGTTTTTCGGCTTTTATGAATCATGTTGATTTGTTCCTGTTTGACTTTAAGCATATCGACCGCGAGAAGCATTTTGCCGGAACCGGGGTGTATAACGATGTGATTCTTCAAAATCTGCGCCGCCTTGTCGATGCGGGTATACCGGTTATTGCACGCATACCCGTAATTCCCGGCTTCAATACCGGCATTCCCACAGCGCGCGCGATGGCGGAATATCTTCGGCAAACCGGCATAAAAGAAGCGCATTTGCTCCCGTTCCATCAATTCGGGGAAAACAAATATGCGCAATTGGGGATTGAATATGAAATGAAGCAGGTCAAACAGCTGCACCCCGAAGCGCTTGAAAATTATCGCCGTGCCTTTCTGGACGAAGGCCTTGAATGTACGTTTCGATGAGTATTGATTGGAGGGATTCGGTTGAAAAAACGCGAAACTCAGATTTTGGAGCTCCTGTCAAAGTACGATAAGCTTGAGGTGTCATTGCTTGCGGAATATATCGGCGTTTCTCAGGTCACGATACGCAAGGATCTGGACGCGATGGAGCAGCGCGGCGTTCTCCGCCGTGAGCACGGCTACGCGATTTTCGGCGGCAACGACGATATCAACAACCGCCTGGCATTTAATTATGAGGAAAAGCGCCTTATCGCGAGAGAAGCGGCAAAGCTCGTCTCTCCCGGCGAGACCGTCATGATTGAAAACGGCAGCTGCTGCGCCCTGCTGGCGGAGGAAGTCGCGAAGACAAAGCCCGGCGCCAAGATTATCACGAACAGCGCGTTTATCGCCGGCTATATCCGCAAAATCGGAGGTGCTCACGTGGTCTTGCTCGGCGGGGACTATCAGAATGACGCGCAGGTCATGGTCGGACCGATTTTGAAAATTTGCGTCTCCCAATTCTATGTGGACAAGCTCTTTGTCGGAACGGACGGTTATTCGTCCAACCGCGGATTTACAAACAATGACCATCTGCGCGTGCAGGCGGTGCGCGATATGGCGGAGCACGTGAACGATGTTGTCATTGTGACAGAGAGTATCAAATTCTCCCAGCAAAGTGTTGTCCCGCTGGAGCTTGATGAACGTATCCGCACTGTGGTGACCGACGAGTTGATCCCGCAGGGGATAGAAGAAGAGCTGAAATCAAAAGGCCTCAACATTCTCAAAGCTGCCCTTTACGGTACGGCGGATTATTCGTCGTGAGAATTGCGATATGCGGTGCGGATATCTTCCGGGAGTCCGTCCGGAGTCAGCGCTTTGGCGGTATCCTCATTGCCGTCCTTCAATGCCTGAGAATAATACCAGCGCTTGTACGTGAGCATATCCAGCGTTTTGTGCATCTGCCGGATTTCCGCCTCCGCGCGTTCCTTCTGCTTTTGGATAAGCTCAAGGCGATTGGCGTAAGTGGAAGCGCCTTCTACGCACCAATCCATGAAGAGCTTGATGTCCTTGATTTCAAGCCCGGACTTTTTAAGGCACTCGATCACTCTGAGCGCCTCAATTTCGTTGTTGCCGAATTTGCGAATGCCGGATTCGCGTTCCAACCTCGGGAATAATCCCTGCTTGTCATAATAGCGGAGCGTGGAAATGGGTAAATCAAACATTTCCGCTACCTGTCCGATTGTATACATGGTGTACCTCAAATAATTTTTTAAAATGTCTTGACCTGAAGTCAGGTTCAGGGCCTATAATAAGTATAGCACATCGGGAGATGCGCCGCAAGATATGAAAACATGGAGGCTGCAAATCATGGGGAAAAAGGTTTTGATATTATCATCGAGCCCGCGCAAGGGCGGCAATTCCGAGACGCTCGTCGCGTCTTTCGCAAAAGGCGCGGAGGAGGCGGGAAACGAGGTTGAAATCATTCATCTTCGAGAAAAGCAATACGGCTTCTGCAAGGGCTGTTTTGTCTGCCTGAAGCTTGGGCAGTGCGTTATCAAGGATGATGCCGCGGAAATCATTGCGAAAATGCACGATGCGGATGCGCTTGTATTTGCTTCCCCCGTTTATTACTACAGCATCAGCGGTCAGCTAAAGACCATGCTGGATCGCGCAAATCCTCTGTATGACACGGATTACGCATTTACAGAGGTATATTTTCTTGCAACAGCAGCAGAGAATGAGAAAGAAACTGTCGAGGGCAGCATCAAGGCAATTCAAGGCTGGGTAGACTGTTTCCCACGCTGTGAGCTGAAAAAGACGGTATTTGCCGGCGGCGTAAATGACATCGGCGATATCAAGGGTCATCCGGCTCTGGAAAAAGCTTATCAAGTCGGTATGGAGGTGTGATCAAATGGCAATAAAACAGACGGCAGGCAGAGATGCGCTCGGAGAGTTCGCTCCGGAGTTTGCGCATTTTAATGACGATGTCCTCTTCGGAGAAAACTGGAACAATGAAGATATCGATCTGAAAACGAGGAGCATAATCACTGTGGTTGCTCTGATGGCGCAGGGAATCACGGATTCTTCGTTGAAATATCATCTTCAGAACGCAAAAAATCACGGCGTGACGAAGAAGGAAATCGCCGCGATTGTCACGCATACTGCATTTTACGCAGGATGGCCGAAGGCCTGGGCAGTGTTTAATCTCGCAAAAGAGGTCTGGACAGAGGATGACGCGGCGACAAGGGAGGCATGAACAATGGAACAGCTTCATTTAACTTCAGAATGGGATAAGACATTCCCACAGAGCGACAAGGTAAATCACAGCAAGGTAACTTTTCATAACCGTTACGGCATTACATTGGCGGCGGACATGTACACCCCCAAAAACGCATCCGGCAGGCTGCCCGCGATTGCTGTTTGTGGTCCCTTTGGCGCCGTAAAGGAGCAGTGCTCCGGCTTATATGCGCAGACCATGGCGGAAAAGGGGTATCTTACCATCGCATTTGATCCGTCCTTCACCGGCGAAAGCGGCGGAGAGCCGAGATATATGGCATCTCCTGATATCAACACGGAGGATTTTATGGCGGCTGTCGATTTCCTTTCCGTGCAGGATAATGTGGACGCAGATAGAATCGGCATCATCGGCATCTGCGGCTGGGGCGGCATGGCGCTTAACACGGCGGCGCTGGATACGAGAATCAAGGCAACAGTTGTCTCCACCATGTATGACATGACAAGAGTGAACGCCAACGGATATTTTGACGCCGAGGACAGCGAGGAGGCCCGCTTTTCCAAGAAGCAGGCGATGAACGAACTTCGCACGAAGGAGTATCGCAGTGGTAAATATTCAAGAGCAGGCGGCTGCATGCCGCTTCCCGTGCTGGAGGATGCACCGTTCTTTGTAAAGGATTACAGCGAATACTATAAGGGCAGATGCTATCACGCAAGAAGCCTGAACTCAAATGACGGATGGAACAGCATCGGCTGTCAGTCCTTTATGAACCAGCCGATTTTGCAGTACAGCAATGAAATTAGAAGCGCCGTTCTCATCGTGCACGGAGACAAGGCGCATAGCTACTACTTCGGGAAAGATGCCTATGAGAACATGGTTCGGGACAGCAAGCATACCGAAAACAAGGAATTCCTTTCCATTCCGGGCGCGGTTCATACGGATTTGTACGATAATCCGGATGTGATTCCGTTTGAGAAGCTGGACGACTTCTTTACGGAATATCTGAAGTAAAACTATCATCAACTGATTTAAAATTTCGATCCGCTTATCATAAGCTCCATCAGGTTGATGCGCTTTTCTTCCACCGGTTTTGCAACCTTGAAACCGGCCCAAATCTGTCATTTAACGATAAGCGGTATTTTAACGATGGGAAAGCACGAGTTATAGTGATTTCACTCATCAGTCGCTCCGGAAACCACGATATATAGACGTCTTCGCATACCCAAATGCGCAGACACCTTTTGAAGCCTAACCGCGCTTTAGCGCGGCTCTTACAGGCTTCAAAAGGTTTCATTAAAATTGAAGATTTTAATGGAATAATAGTATGAGAGTATTATGGTATACCTCAATAAAGAGTGGCAGCCGCTTTCTCTGTATCGCGGCAGCCGTTGATATATCCGTATCTGTGCCTCTTTGCGGAGATCTTGGAGGTTATGACATGGAACACAAAAGATGACTCTCAACCGAAAATCTTGAGAGTCATCTTTTATTTGTCCGGCGTAAACAAAACTTTTAACGCCGTGAGATTTTAACATTCCAGAATTTCTTCTGCAATCAGCAGAGATCAGGGCGAAGCTCCTTCTTTGCTGCATCTGTGAGCGTGCTGATTTTTGCTCCGGAATGATTGAGTAATGTTGCAAAAGCCGTAAGTTTGGCCGCATTTTCAAGAACTTCAATTGCATCGAACGCGCTGAGCATATCCTTGCCGGTGGCAAGAACGCCATGGTTCTTGAGAAGAACTATTCTGGACTGTTTTGCGCAGTCTGCAACATCGCGCGCAAGCTCGGGAGTACCCATCTTGAAATATTTGGACATTGCGGGTTTTCCGAGAACAACCCAGGATTCGGCAGTCAGATCTGTTGCCATCGGCTCTTCTGCGCATGCGTAAAGGGTGCTGAATACGGGATGAGCATGAACAACAGCGTTGACATTCGGATTCTCCATGAGAATGAGACGGTGCATCTCGCCTTCGATAGTAAGTCTGAGATGCGGAGTAAGATTTTCGCCGTCCATAGTTACTATCGCAATAAGCTCGGGGGTGAGCTTTGCTTTGTCCAAAGAAGAAGGGGTGATGGCAAAAAGCTCATCATTGATTCTGCAGCTGATATTGCCACCGCTTGTTGTGGTAAGACGGGTGTTGTAAAGACGGGTCATGGTGTCGGCAACAAGCTTTCTCTGTTCGTAAAACTGATCAATATTCATAATTTTCCTCCAAAATAATTTTGTGTATGCGAGACAATTATTGATTTTGCCTGCTTCGTTAATTATATAAGCTCTGCGATGACTTCACATTCCAGAAGCGCATCTTTCGGCAGTCTTGCGATTTCAACACAAGAACGCGCAGGGAAAGGCTCGGTGAAGTATTTGGCGTAAATCTCATTAACCTTTCCAAAGTCATTCATGTCCTTTATAAATACTGTGGTTTTGATAACTTTGCTCATATCGGATCCGGCGGCCTTAAGAAGTTCGCTTAGGTTTTTGAAGACTTGGTTTGCCTGAGCTTCAAGTCCTTCAACAAGCGTACCGGCAGCAGGGTCAATCCCTATTTGACCGGATGTATATACAAGACCGTTAACTATTTGAGCCTGTGAATACGGGCCGATTGCGGCAGGAGCATTTTTTGTTGCAACTGTTTTCATCTAAATACTTCCTTTATATATTGTTAAAACGGTATTATTTTGATTATTTTGAAACCAAACCGGATTATAAGCCCGGTTTGGTTTTTGCGCTGGATAACTGTGCTCGCTTACAGCTGCGCAGTCTCAAGCGCAAATTTTCATACAACTGCGACTCAAATTTTATCTGCAGTTTCAGACGAGGCCGGCAAATGCCTGCTCAAAGTCGGCAATAATGTCTTCGATATCCTCAAGACCCACGCTGATGCGGACGAGGCCCTCGGAAATGCCTGCTGCTGCGAGTTCTTCGGAAGAATAGGTGGAGTGAGTCATGGATGCGGCATGCTCAACAAGAGTTTCGGCGTCACCGAGAGAAACCGCGATGGTGCAGAGCTTCAGCTTGTTAATGGTCTTTGCGGTAAGGTCCTTGTCGGCCTTCAGTTCAATAGCCATCATGCCGCCGAATTTTGACATCTGCTTCTTGGCAGTCTCGTGTCCTTCGAAGCTTTCAAGGCCGGGATAGTAAACTTTTGCTACTGCGGGATGAGCTTCCAGATATTTTGCAAGCTTCATTGCATTATCGCAATGGCGTTCCATACGGATGCTCAAGGTCTTGAGACCGCGAGAGATAAGGAAAGCGTTGAATGGGCTCATAACTGCGCCGGTCATATGCACAACGCCGATAGAACGAACCTGGTCTACAAATGCCTGTTTGCCGACAACAAAGCCCGCTATAACGTCGCCGTGGCCATTGATATATTTTGTTGCGCTGTGAACGACAACATCTGCGCCGAGGTCAAGAGGTCTCTGCAGATAGGGAGAGCAGAAAGTGTTGTCGACAATGACTTTGATGTCCTTATTGAATCCATGGGCAATTGCGGCGACTTTTGCGATGTCAACAACCTTGAGAGTGGGGTTGCAAGGAGTTTCAAAATAGACAACCTTGGTTTTTGCGGTAAGAGCTGCCTTAAGAGCGGCCTCGTCATTGAGATTTACAAAGGTAACTTTGACGCCGAGCTGAGTGATTTCCTTGGACAGGAAAGCAAACGTGCAGCCATACAAAGTTTCGTCGGCGATTATTTCATCGCCTGCGACTACGCTGCAGTAAAGGGTAGCAGTGATTGCGCCCATACCGGAAGCGGTCGCCATTGCCGCTTCGCCATTTTCCAGAGATGCGATTTTGGCCTCTACGGCATTGGTGCTGGGGTTAGCCGGACGGGAGTATACATAACCGGTTTCAGTGCCGGCAAACCTTGCGCCACCCTGTTCAACGGTATCGAAAACGAATGTTGAAGTCTGATAAATAGGATCGCAAAGCGCGCCTGCGCTGTTTTTAACTTTGCCTACATGAATCTGGCGGGTAGAGAAACCGTAATTTTTGTTTTCCATTTTGTTTTTCCTTTCTAATTTTTTATATTTCTTAATATTAATTTATTTGTTGCCGAATGTTATTGAGTGAAGATTATTCTTGCAATTCCGAAAAATATCCTCGCTCAGCCTTTTGCAAGCTCGTATATTTCACGTATTGCTTCAGAAGTGAGTCCGACATAGCCGCCGGTTACACCATCGCCGACATTGTTCATTTCCACCATTTTGTCGATATCGGGCTCGATGCCAAGCTCTGCATAGGTGAGAGGCATATTCAGCTCTTTGAGGAAATTCTTGAAAACCTGAACACCTTCGCGCGCGGTGCGTTTCGGGTCATCATAATCCATCTGGCAGCCGAAAACGCGGGTTGCAAGCTGAATAAAACGCTTTGCATCGCTATGTTCGATGCAGTAGGTCATCCATGCCGGCATAATTACCGCAAGACCTGCGCCATGCGCGCAATTGTAAACCGCAGAAAGCACGTGTTCAAGGTGATGGCTGTTCCAATCCTGCTTGCGTCCTACGCCCATGATATCATTGTGGCAGACCATGCCGCCCCACATGATATTTGCGCGAGCATCGAAATTGTTGGGATCTTTCATTACGGTGCGACCTTCGTGCATCATGGAAAGGACAACACCTTCAAGCAAACGGTCGGTGGTTTCAACACCCGGGGTGTTGGTGAAATAACGCTCAAGCGCGTGAGAGATAATATCGGTCACGCCGCATGCCGTTTGAAAGGCCGGGAGGCTCTGCGTGAGCGCAGGATTCATAACCGAGAACTTGGGGCGAATGCAGTCGGCTTCGGCAGCGCACTTGTCAAGGGTCTTTTCGTTTGTGATTATTGCGTTGGGGGAGCCTTCGCTGCCGGAGGCCGCGAGCGTCAGTACAACGCCGACAGGCAGAGCGGTTTCGGGGCATTTGCAGGAAAAGAAGTCCCAGAAATCTCCGTCATATGGGACACCCATGGCAATAGACTTTGCAGTATCAATTACGCTGCCACCGCCTACCGCAACGAGAAAATCGATTTTTTCTTTCCTTGCAAGTTCTATGCCCTCATAGACGAGCCCACTTTTGGGGTTGGATTTGACGCCACCGAACTCTATTGCATAAAGGCCTTCTGCGGAAATGGAGTTCATAACTCTGTCAAGTAAACCGGATTTTTTTGCGGAATTCCCGCCGTAAACAACCATGACGCGGCTTCCGCCGAATTTTCTGACGTACTTGCCGGTGTCATTTTCTCTGTCTTTGCCGAAAACAAAATATGTGGGGCTGTAGAAATCAAAAGAATTCATATATTTATCCTCCATGCGATTAATCGTTAAAATCTGCTTTTGAAAAATTTGCAGGGTAAATGCTCAAATTCGATTTGCATCCATTCTGTTAGCCTTCCAAACCGGATGGTATTTATGAATTAACTGCTGTTGTCTCGGGAAATAAGAGTTGTATTCCGAGAAAGTATCGTTTTTTTCATGGTCCAAAGCCTTGTTGCACAGTTCAACAAGGCCGTTTACTGTCGCCTGTTCAAATCCGGGTCTTATTCTCACTTCATAGCCGGAAAGATCAGCGATCATCTGACATAATGTCGCCGAGCGAAAACCGCCGCCGCATCCGAGAATATATTTTTTCTCAAATCCGGTGAGCTCGGCCAAGCGATAAAGCTGCTCATAGACAGAGCAAGCTATATCCGCAACTACTGCCCATGCCATATCAATTCGGTCGACTTTATCGGAGAGCGGGGATTGCATGAAGAAACCGCCTTTTCTGAGCGAACGCTGTTCGTAAAAGAGAAGAGAGGAAAAAGACGCCGTGCAGTAAAACTCCGTTTTTTCACTGTATGCCTTTTCTAACTCTTCATAGCTTATATCGGGGCATAAATTACTCTTGATGCGCTGATAATTAAGCCCTGTTACTCCGGGATTCATTTCAACAACATAACCGTCGCCACCGAAGTTCACATCAGTCCACACACGTTGGCAAGAGTCATAATATTTGTGATCTACCAAGGTTACAACGGGCGATGTGGTTCCGGAAACTATCGCGATATCTCCTTTTTGGATGCCGGTCTGGTGTAAAGCGGCTTGCGTATCCGCGCCTCCCTCAACAAAAACAGCCTTATCCGACATGCCTAACCGCTTTATAAACTTGATGTCCACCGGTCCTGTTACAGCTCCGGCCGGAACGAGCGGAGGCAATATTGAATAATCAACGCCGAATATGCCGCACAGCTCTTTTGACCAGCGATTTTCGCCGATGTCATACAGCGAAGTTTCACATGCCTGAGACGGTTCAAATGCGAGCAAACCGGTAAAAATATGCCCTATCCAGCCGTCGAGACTCAAAATCGAGCCAATTTTTTCAAAATCAGTCGGGTAAAGTTTTTTATAGCCGAGGAGCTTTGCCGCGCAGAAATCTTCTGTTGCCCATTTGCCGGACATGCGGTAAATATCGTCCTTACCGTCTATTTCGCGCATATATTCTCTGCCGCGGTTATCGATGTTAGGCAATCCCAGAAAGGCCTTGCCTGACTTGTCAAGCAAAACAATTGTCTCTCTTGCGGCGGCGGATGAAACCGCGTCGATTTTTACGTCGGGGAGCTCATTATGAAGCTCGTCGCAGTACTTAAGGATGAGTTCTTCCCATTCCTGCGGGAGAAAATAATGCGCGTCCGGATATGCGCTGTCCGTATAGTAGACATTCGTAAAGGTTCTGAGCGCAAGAATCTTGCCGGAGGAGTCTGTGACCGCGACACGGGTATTGCCCGTGCCGAGATCAACTAAAAGGTAGTGTTTCATAATTATTTATTGAGAACTGCTTTATTATATACTATACGCTCAAGATTTTCACCGGCAAACCATTGCTTGAGTCTGTCGTTAATAATATCGGCCTGATGATTTGTAACCTCATATGTGGAGCCGGCTATATGGGGCGTTACAAGAATATTGGGATGCTCATAAAGGGCAACCTCTTCAGCCGTGGGAGGCTCGTTCTCGAATACATCGATAACAGCGCCGGCTATGGCGCCTTCTTTGACAACTTGGAGAAGAGCGGCTGTGTCAATAACAGCGGAACGCGCATAATTAACAAGCAACGCATCTTTTTTCATTGAGCGCAGGAGTTTTTCGTTTATCATACCGCGGGTCTCATCGGTAACGGGGAGATGAAGAGAAACTATATCGCAGGTTGAAAAGAGCTCTTCCAGCTCAACCTTGCGGTAATGCCCCACATCGCCGCTCTGATGGCCGTAGAAGCAAATATCACAATCAAAACCGTCCATTATTTTAGCGGCGGCCTTTGCGACGGCGCCAAAACCTACGAAACCGACTTTGCGTCCCTGAAGTTCATGCCCCATAAAGTTAAAATACGGAGTAGTTCCGGGGACCCAGTTGCCCTTTTTGAGCCAGTCGATAGCCGGAAGCATATTGCGGTACTGCATGATGATCGCGGCAACAACCATCTCGGCAACAGCCTGATTGTTGCGTCCGGGAGTGCACAGAAGGGGAACACCGGCTTTGGTGCATTCGTCAACTTCGATGTTCGCGGGTGTTGCGCGGCAGTCGCCTATGACTTTCAGACCCTTATAGCCGTTTAATACTTTGGCGGTCACTCTGTCAAGCTCTGTTATAAGGACATCGGGCTGTACCGAAAGAAGATGCTCAAGCATTTCATCTTCATAGAAACGCTCGCCGTTTGCGGTCCATGGATCGTATACTACTTCATCAAACATGCCCTTAAGAACTTCGAGACTTTTCTCGGGATAGGGTGAACGAACATAAACTTTCATTGCTTTTCTCCTGTTCAGTTAATTAATTTTTGAAATATTTAAATTATTTGCTGACTTGAATTAATAGAAATTTGATTGCTCTCCGTCGAAGTATCCGTCCAAAAGATAGGGAACATATACTCCCTTATCGGTGACCGCTCCGGAAATAAGATGCGGCGGAACAATATCGAAAGACGGATATATGGCTTTGACCTGAGGAAGCGTGTTTTGGATGCCTCGATATTTGAGCACTTGATTGGGATCGCGCATTTCAATCACGATATCATCTTTTGTAAACTTGTCCTTGTCCGGTATACCGGTGACATAATAGGGAACAGCAAAGTATTTTGCCAGAATTGCGATCTGAAATGTACCGACTTTGTTGGCAATATGCCCGTCGCGCGCGATTGAATCGGCAGCAGATGTAAAAAGATCGATTTTCTCATTTTGCATGGCATACGCCACCATATTATCGGAAATGACCGTCGTATCAAAACCCATCTCCGCAAAACAGCTCGATGTAAGCCTTGCGCCCTGCAGATACGGTCTTGTTTCGGCGCAAAAAACTTTGAATTCTTTTCCGCTTCTTTTCGCAGCGCGGATAACAGCGCCTATTATTGTCTCGCCATAGCATTGCGTAAGTATTGTGCCGCCTTTGGGGATAAGGGATTCAAGATAATTCCCGACTTTCTGCATTGTGCCGTAACGGCGGTTGAGGGATTCAATCGTATCGTTCTTTATCACCTCGACGGCATCTTTCCCGCTTTCGAGGGCAGATACGGCTATGTCGGCGCACCTGTATGTTATTTGGCCGTAACGGTTTGCCGTGGTGGGGCGGGAGTTGGCAAGGTCATACGCGGCCTGCCGAAGGAAGCTTATCTGCTTTTCCCTTGATTCTCCGCGTACTTGGTACGCCGCAAGAGCCATGCCCATACCGACCGCAGTGTACGGACCGGCGCTTTGAGTGACCATATCCGCAATAGCTTGCGCAACTTCGTGATAATCGGAACACTCGACAAATTTTATTTCCGTCGGGAAAACACGTCTGTCAAGAATACGTACCTTCCCGTCTTCAAACCACGCTACGTTCTCATATTTAAGAAGGAAGGGCATATCTTTATCTAATCTGTCCAAGTTGAAAATTCCTCCTCAGATTTTCTCAAACGCTTGAGAAAACATATCGATGAGCTCTTTCCCATTATGAATCTTTTCCCGTCCCATAACAAAAGAGATGCCCGACTCCACAATGGCGCGTTCCATCGGTATGCGTTTGTTCATATCGGAAACAGAGCTCACTTCCGCAACCTTTGAGTCGCCCACGGTGCGGCGTATCATTTCCGTTCCGGCAAAGCCGACAGAATCGGCCATGACTGCGTCTATGTACATTTTCTTAAATTCCGGATTTTTATAAAGATCAAGCGTAACAAGCTTATCGTATTTTTCGTTCAGCTTCTTGCGCGTCAGATCATATACATCGCTGATGGTTGAAGAAAGAGCCACTATTGTCTCTTTCTCGTCGGGCATGGTAAAGAGCTTATTCGCAAGAGAGAAGAAAAGGTTGCCGATGACATTGCCTATATCATAGCCCATCGGTCCGTAGAAAGCGAATTCCGGGTCAAGAACTTTCAGCCCGCTCTCATTAACAAAAATCGAGCCGGAATGAAGGTCTCCGTGAATAAGCGCCTGAGCATTGTTCATGAAACCGTTCCTAAGCCTTGCAATCTGCGCATGAAGAGGAGCATTATTATAGAGCCTGTCTTCTACAAACGCTTCATTGCCCGGAATGACTATATTCTTGTTTCTTTCAAAGTACGGCGTTGCCGTATAGGGCTCTGTAAGCACAAGGTCCTCGGTAATGAAGCAAAGCTCCGGATTTATAAAAAACTTCACATTCTGCTTCTTCTCGCCGCTGTCCATAACGAGGTCGGTGGTCGGAAGAAGAGTGGATGCGAGAAACTCCGATATGTTTTCGGCAATATGAGGGTATACGTGGTTTTTTGCAAGCTCGCTGCGAAGATTTTTATATGCAGAGATATCCTCCATAGATGTCGCTGCCATAACCTCGTCATAATAATAGACTTCGGGGACAAAACCGGGCGCGAGTTCTCCCTCCAGCTGCAAAATGCGCGCTTCTATCTTGTTCCTGTATAAATCCAAAGGTCTGCCAGATGAACGGAGCAGTTTATCTGCCTGCTTTATGATAACAGAATGACCGTCTCGCTTGGAAATTATTTTATACACATAGTTTATATTTCCGTCGCCGATTTCTATGCACTCCGTCTCTTCATCGGGAGAAAAGCGTCCGAGAACATCCACCGCATATTGCTTTACGTCATCGGCGCTCATAAGAAAAAATTCCTTAAAGCTTTTCATACATACTACCTACCGCGATGATTTATTAAGCCAATGAAGCCGCATGCCCATTTGACAGATTAACAATACTCCAAAAACGGGCACAAGTCAACAAAAAAAAATAAAAACGGGCACTTTCCGACTGTTGACATTAAAATTAAAATGTATTACAATTTTACCATAAAAATCATTGTCTTTATTCGACAAAGCAGAAAGAGGAAAAAATGCTGAAAATTGAGCGCCAAAATATAATAAGCCAACAACTTTCAACACAGGGCTTTGTTCTTGTTCCGGAGATGAGCAACATTCTCAGTTGCAGTGAAGAGACCGTACGGCGCGACCTGAAAGAAATGGAGCGGGACGGTAAGCTGGTTCGGACACATGGAGGCGCGTATCAGGCGGAAAAGTTCGATAAAACATACCCCATGGAGCTCAGAAAGGTCCAAAACCACGGTACGAAAGAAAAATTTGCGGAGCGCGCCCTGCGTTACATAAAGGACAATGACATGATAATGCTCGATTCCAGCTCTACCTGTCTGGCGCTTGCCGAGGCAATTGTCGAACATTCGCTGAGCATTACGCTGATAACCAATTCCTTCGCAATATGCCGCCTCTGTCACGAAAAAAACACAGAAATTAACCTTATATGCATCGGAGGCGCGTACAGAAAAAGAACATCATCTTTTGCCGATCCGAACACGGTGGAAGCGCTTAAAGGCTACCATGCCGACAAATCATTCATAAGCTGCCCGAACCTAACCATTGAATTCGGGTTGTCGGATAATCACATAAGCGAAGCGAACGTGCGAAAGCAGATGATAATTCAATCGGAGAAAAGATTTCTGCTGGTAGATCACGAAAAATTCGGCAGTAGCGCAAATGTTCCCTTTAACGGGCTTGAGAAAATAGACTATCTCTTTACTAATCAGCGCCTATCCGTCGAATGGGAGAGATATGCGGACTTTCACGATATAAAAATAGAATATGTAGGCACTTAATACTAAAAAGCTTCAAGAGGGCGCGCCTCATGAAGCTTTTTATATTTTCAAAATTATACAACATCTTAAAGACTCTGTTCCGGATTCCATTCAAACGGCTCATACGGCGTGTCTTCCGGCAGCCAGAGGCTGTCTGACATGTTTTCCTCTTCGATAAGCCTGATAAGCTCAAGAGAGCCATCGTGATGCCCACCGTCATATTCGGTGTTAAGCCACGTTTCGACTATTTCGAGCAGCGTCCATCTGCCGATAAGCCTGCCGCCAAGGCAGAGAACGTTTGAATCATTATGTCTTCTGGTGAGACGGGCCGAGAATGAATCGCTTACAAGAGCCGCGCGAACGCCTTTATATTTGTTTGCAGCTATACTCATCCCTATGCCGGACCCGCAAATTAAAATTGCTTTATCCGCCATTCCACCGGAAACTGCCGCTGCGGCTCGGGCGGCGAAATACGGATATCTCGATGGCTGTTCATCGCTGCCGCAATCGACAAATTCGATTTTTTTCTCCTTAAAATACTCGATTATTGTAAGTTTTGCTTCATATCCGGAGTCATCGCATGCAATATATATCATTTTATTACGCCGTACCTTTCTTTTTTTAGGTAATTATAGCGTCAGTCTGCGCAAAATTAAAGGCGAAGGTGTTCAAATAAAAAAATTTGTCACAAATCAACAAAATCGGGACTTGATTTTGAGTATATATGCACAATAGACAATTTGGCAAAAGCTTGTCAGTGAAATAACAAAATTGCGAAAAATGCGATAATTCCAGGAAAAAATGGACTTGAAGCCAACTTTTTTGCCTCAAATTTCAAAATGGCTTTTTCAACATGCTGAGCGAAATTCAGGCATAAATCAACAAAATCGGTCTTGGCAAAATCGAATTTTTTTGTTTTACTAAGTTCATCGCAAGCAAAATGCACAACATATTTTAAGGAGGAAACAATGAAAAAAATTCTTGCTATTGTGCTCGCACTCGTTATGATTGCAGCGATGGGAAGCAGCGCGTTTGCTGCTGAACCCGAAGTCATTAAAATCGGCTATGTCGGCGACTTGACCGGCAGTACATCCATTTGGGGTCAGTATGGTCAGTATGGCGCAGAGCTGGCAGTTATGGATTACAACGAAAAGGGCGGCGTTCTGAACGGACAGTATAAGCTCGAACTCGTTGCAATGGACGGCAAGGGCGAGCCCGCCGACTCCGTTAACGCATACAAGAAGCTCGTTACTCAGGACGGCGTTGTCGCTTCCATAGGAACTAACTTCTCTTCCTGCAACATTCCTATGGCTGCTGCTGCTGACGAACTGAAAGTTCCCATTATCGGCACCGCAGCTTCCAATGAGCTTGTTACCGTAGATGAAAACGGCAATCTTCACCCCTACTCCTTCCGTATGTGCTTCCTCGACAGCTACATCGGAACCGCAATCGGCACCTATGCAGCCGGCGATTACAAGACAGCAGCTCTTATCTCCGTCCTCGGCGATACCAACTCCGAAGCTGTCAGCCAGTTCGTTAAGGAAGCTTTTGAGGCAGCCGGCGGTGAGATAGTTGACGAAGAGCAGTGCCAGTCCGGCGATCAGGAATTCCGCGCCCAGCTCGCAAAGATCAAGAATGCAGATCCCGAGGTTGTTTTCGTTATTATCAACAACTACGCAATGATTTCCGCATTTGCAAAGCAGGCCCGTGAGATGGAGATCACTGTTCCCTTCATCGGACATGACGGTTGGGATTCTCAGGAACTGGCAGAAGTTGCTCAGGGCGCTCTTGACGGATGCTACTACGTTTCCCGTATAGGCTTCTCCAATCCCGAGGCAGCTGCTTTCGGTGAAAGAGTTAATGAGTACTTCAAACTCGATTCCGCAGCTGAGACCGAATGTCTCTTCGGCTATGACGGAGTTTCTTGGATTGTCGATGCCATCGAGCGCGCCGGCTCCGTAGATCCGGTTGCTATCCGCGATGCGCTTGAGTCCACCGACGTATTCGAAGGATACATCGGAACCCTCGTTATGAATGCCGAGACGCATAACCCCACTCTTGCTTGTGAGCTCTACAAGTTCGAAGGCACCGAGCGTATTGCTGTTCAGGAAATCGAGGCCGTTAAGTAATTCGACTGAAATACACGTAACAGAACCCTTGATCGGGGGAGGACGAACTCCTCTCCCGATTTTTTATATGATAACCTTTTCAGGCGTTAATCTAAACTCGCGTCAGGAGTGAAAATATGATTTTTCAACAATTGATAACCGGAATATCAGTCGGTGGTATTTACGCATTGCTCGCCACGGGATATTCTCTGATATATAGTCTCTTGGACTTCTCCAACTGGTCACATGGCGAATTTGCTATGATCGGCGCGTACGTAGCTTTTATCTGTTCTAATATTATAGAACTTCCGTTTGCGGTAGCCGCTGTGGCCGGCGTTCTTGGCGGCGCGCTAATAAGCTTTGCAAGCGAAAAGGTCGCTTACCGCCGTATTCGCAGCACAGGCGCTCCGAATATGTTCCTTATGATTGCCGCGATGGGCCTTTCGAATGTTTTTCAACAAGCGGCAAATCTGATTTTCTCCGGTCAATACAGGTCTTATAATTATACAATCCCTGTTGGGACTATCAAAATAGGCAACTCCTACATCGGAGTTCTGGATATGGTCAGTCTTATAATTACCGCGATAATTCTTGTCTGCCTTATTTTCCTTATTAACAAAACAAAATTTGGGCTCAATGTTCGTGCTATAGCCTGTAATGCGAGCGCTGCAAAAGTTCTCGGCATCAAAGTTGACAGATCGATTGCATCTGTTTTCCTGCTTGCCGGTTCATTGGCAGGCGCTGCGGGCATCCTGTACGGCTTGAAATATAATATTTTCCCCACAATGGGCAACATCGGTCTGAAGGCATTCATTGCCTCTGTTATCGGCGGCCTGGGCAGCGTCCCCGGCGCTATAATCGGCGCTGTTCTGTTGGGCATTATTGAAACCCTTGTTTCCGGTTACCTTAGTTCAAGTCTGCGTGATTTCTTCTCATTCGGTATTCTGATCATCCTGCTTCTCGTGAAGCCTACGGGACTTATGGGCGTAGACGTGCAGGATAAAGCATAAGGAGGGTATGACAATGTTAGAATTATTTCAGAATCTTAATACCGCCTTTTGCAACTTTTTTGGTATTAACAGCTACATTCAAGGCGTCGTTATAATGATATGCATCAACGTTATCGCCGTTCTCGGCATGTCGGTGCTTACAGGATTTACGAGACTTTTTTCTTTCGGTAATGCGGGATTTATGTCTATCGGCGCTTATGCCGTTGCCGTTCTTACAGTTAAATGTCATGTGAATTTTCTTCTTGCAATTATAATAGGCGCCGCGATTGCGGGTCTTGTCGCGTTTTTGCTCGGCTCGCTTACACTCAAACTCAAGGGTGACTATTTCCTTATAACCTGTCTCGGCTTTGGCGAATGCGTAAGAGTTCTGTTTACGTATATGAGAAAGTCGCTTGGCGGTTCTCAAGGATTCAGCGGAATTCCCGGCTTTTCCACAATGCTTTTCTCCATCGTTGTAACAATTCTGTGCTTTGTGGTAGCATGGAGATTTATACATTCAAAATACGGCCGTAACCTTACCTCAATCCGTGAGAACGAAGTTGCCGCCGAAGCTGTCGGCATCAATGCATTCCGTTATAAGAGAATGTCCTTCACTTTCTCGGCGGTGTACGCCGGAATAGCCGGCGCTCTCTATGCCGGATATCTTATGTACATCGTTCCCACCGCATTCAACCTTGCCAAGAGCTGCGAGCTTATAACCACAACCGTTATCGGCGGTCTCGGCTCTCTCACAGGTTCTGTTCTCGGCGCTATTATAGTAACCGTTCTGCCGGAAATTTTCC
>CAVHIP010000005.1:0-40015 GCA_963636125.1 Oscillospiraceae bacterium
AAACAAGCCCTAATCTGTCGTTTAACGATACACGGTATTTTAACGATAGGAAAGCACAATTTATAGTGATTTCACTTGTCAGCCGTTCTGAAAACCGCAAGATATAGGCACGGCGCGCGACCAAATGCACAGACGCATTTTACAACCCCTTGAGCCGCAAGCGTTTCAAGGCACAAAATAACGAAGCACCTAATTGACATCTCGTATCAATTAGGTGTTTCTGATGTGGTGGACCATAGGGGGATCGAACCCCTGACCTCAAGATTGCGAACCTTGCGCTCTCCCAGCTGAGCTAATGGCCCATATTTTTGTGAGCTCAATTATTATAGCACATTTTTTTGCTTTGTAAAGAAAAATTTTTGTGTTGCTTATTCACAAATTTTGTAGTATATTTAACTCGTGGCTTTTGACAAGGCTGCACTAGTCGGGGAGTTAGCGATGCCCTGTAACCTGCGATGCGCTACAGCAGGGATGAATTCCCCCATGAGGATATGTGCTGTGTTGTCTGACCTCGGTAAGCGGCGTTGACGATCCGGTCTCGCGCAACGTGATCCCGTGAACCATGTCAGGCGGGGAACCGAGCAGCATTAAGCGGAGCATTGCGTGTGCCGTGAGGTCGCCGGGTTTGAGTCGGCTGCCGTTGTAACGGGCATAGCGCATTATTCGAGTCGGGGTGTGCAGTCTTGTCAAGGGCCATAGATTTATTTAATGAGGTCGGCGCGGGAGAGGGTTTGCAATGTATCAGGCGTTATACAGAAAATGGAGACCGCAGACCTTTGACGAGGTTATCGGGCAGAAGCATATTACCGAGACGCTGAAAAACCAGGTAAAAACCGGTCGGCTTTCTCATGCCTATATTTTTATCGGCACAAGGGGAACCGGCAAGACAACATGCGCGCGCATTCTCGCAAAAGCTGTCAACTGCGAAAATCCCGTTGACGGCAACCCATGCGGCAAATGCCCGGCGTGTTTGGGCATTGCAGACGGCTCTGTTATGGATGTGGTTGAGATGGATGCCGCCTCCAACAACAAAGTCGATAATGTCAAGATGCTGCGCGAAGAAGCCGTGTTCACGCCGTCAACCGTTAAGAAGCGTGTTTATATAATAGATGAGGTTCATATGCTCTCAACAGCGGCCTTTAATGCGCTTCTTAAAATCCTTGAGGAGCCGCCCGAGCATTTGATGTTTATCCTTGCCACGACCGAGCTTCAGAAAGTTCCCACGACGATATTATCACGCTGCCAGAGACATATTTTTCACCGCATTGAAACTTCCGAGATTGCCCGATATCTCGAATATGTCGCTCAAAAGGAAAATTGCTCTCTCAGTCACGATGCGTCGGATCTGATAGCGCGCCTGGCAGAAGGCGGTCTCAGAGACGCGATGAGCATTCTTGACCAATGCTCGTCATACTCACCCATCGATGTTGATACCGTATATAATACAATGGGCCTTGCGGGGAACCGCAGAATTGCCGAAATGCTCGATAATATTCTCCGCCGTGATACCGAGAGCGCTATATCGGAGTTTTCTTCCATGTGGATGGATGGGAAAAATCCCGGGACATTTCTTAAAGAACTGAGCGGGCTGCTCAGAGATATCATGATAATCAAAGTAGCCCCGAAATCCGGCGGAAATCTCACGACAGGCGGATATGATAAAGCTCTTCTTTCGGATTTCTCATTGCGTCTGACTACGGAAGAGATTATTTCGATGACCGAGACGGTCCAGCATGCGATATCCGATCTGCGCGATGCCTCCAACCCGAAAACCGTGGTTGAGCTTTGCCTGATTTCCCTGTGCGACGGTTTTGGCGGTGAAAGCATTAATGCGTTGAGGGCGAGAATATCGAGAATTGAAGAAAGTATATCAAGCGGCGCGTTTACAATAAAAGCTCAAAATCCGGTTGCGGAAAGCAGAGATGAGACAAGACAGAAAATTGAACAGAATGTGGATGTACCTGTGACAAATGAACAGCCGGATGATCCGTTGCCCGACAGCCCCGAGCCGGATACGGAAGAAATTTCACCTGCTCCTATCGACGCCGGCGATGCGCTGTCTTCGGATTCTTCTTCGGAAAAGGGCGTTTCGTGGGAAGCAATATGCGATGCGGCTGCGGATTCTCTGCCACAGGGCATTAAACCATTGCTGTCCGAGTCGCAAAAGATATCCGGCGTTTTGGCGGATAATACGCTTAAGCTTGAAGTCTTGGATGGCTTTATGTATGGCGTAGTCAACAAGCAGGACATATTGCAGAAGTTTTCGGATGCGGCGCAGAAGCTGACGGGTACGCCGATCCGTGTTGTACTTTCTAAAATGAAAGAAGAGAGCTCCGCCCGCAATCTTGAAGAACTGAAAAAGTTTCCCGAAGTAAAGTATAGGAATTGAAATTAATTTAGTTTTGGAGGATATATATAATGGCAAAGAGTGGTTTTCGCGGCTATCCCGGCGGCAATCAGATGAACATGATGAAACAGGCTCAGAAAATGCAGCAGGATTTCCTGAAGATGCAGCAGGAGCTTGAGTCTACCGATTTTGAATTTACCGCAGGCGGCGGTGCCGTCAAAGCGGTCGTTAGCGGCACAAGGGAATTTAAATCCATTGAAATCAATCCCGAGGTTGTCGATCCGGAGGATGTTGAAATGCTTCAGGATATGATACTTGCCGCGGTCAACGGCGCATTGAAGGCGGCGGATGAACAGACAAGCAAATCTATGGCCAAGCTTCAGGGCGGCCTGCCCGGCTTTCCCGGCTTGTTTTAAGACCGTACCGCATACTGCGGCATGAAAAGGTTCAAAAAAGTATATCTTGAGATTTCAAACGTGTGCAATCTCAATTGCAGCTTTTGCCCCGGAACAAAGCGCGCGGCGCGTTTTATGACCGAAGATGAGTTTGATTATCTCACCGATAAGCTGCAAAATTATACCGACTATCTGTATTTTCACCTTATGGGTGAGCCGCTTTTGCATAAGCAACTTGACTCTTTTCTCAAAACGGCCGAAAGCAAAGGCTTTAAGGTTATCATTACCACAAACGGAACGCTTTTACGTGACAGAGGTCATATTCTTCTCGAATCGCCCGCTGTTCACAAGGTGAACATTTCCCTTCAATCTTTTGAGGCAAACTCCGGAAACGAGCTTGAGAGCTATGTTTCCGACTGCGCGTCGTTTGCCGTACGGATGAGCGAGGCAAATAAACTGTGTGTGCTTCGCCTTTGGAATAAAAACGGGCTTGATTCGCTGAACCCGCAAATCGAAAATACCATAGAGCGTTTCTTCCCCAAGCCGTGGGAGACGCGCAGGCAAGGCATGAAGCTGAAAGAAAAAATATGGCTTGAGCCCGGTGATAAGTTTGACTGGCCTGATATCGGCAGGGGAGAGGCGCATGACAGACTCTTTTGCTACGGTCTTCGCGACCATATAGGCGTGCTCTGCGACGGAACGGTCGTGCCTTGCTGTCTGGATCACGACGGCGAAATCCCTCTCGGTAATCTTTTCGCCGAGGATCTTGACCGGATAATAACCGGCGAGAGAGCATTGCGCATATTTGACGGCTTTTCCCAAAATAAGGCAATTGAGCCGTTATGCCGAAGCTGCGGCTACGCGACAAGGTTCTTAAAATAGGCGCAATTATCTCCGCAAAAGCGGGAAAACTTGGCAAAAACAGTTGACACGCGCCCACTTTTGTGGTAACATACTCAAGCCGCATTGAAGGGGCATTGGAAGAGGGCTTCGGCTCCGCCTCAAAAGCGAGACCTTGAAGAGGGAGGAAATGTTGATGAAGCATGCTATCATTGTGACCGGCGGTAAGCAGTATCGTGTTGCCGAGGGCGATGTTATCTTCGTAGAGAAGCTTGACGTTGCAGCGGGCGAGGCTGTTAAGTTCGATCAGGTTTTGGCTGTTATCGACGGCGAGACTGCTGTTTTCGGAGCGCCCGTTATTGAAGGCGCGTCTGTTTCCGCGAATGTTGTCAAGTCCGGTAAGAGCGCAAAAATCCGCGTTTACAAGATGAAACCCAAAAAGGGCTATCGCAGAACTCAAGGTCATAGACAGCCTTATACTAAGGTTCAGATCGAGACTATTAACGCTTAATTTAATTCCGCAACTGATTATGACATAAGGAGGATAAACCTGAATGGCACATAAAAAAGGTATGGGTTCTACCAAGAACGGCCGCGATTCCGAGTCACAGCGTCTTGGCGCCAAGAGAGCCGACGGGCAGTTTGTTCTGGCCGGTAACATCCTTGTCAGACAGCGCGGAACTAAAATCCACCCCGGTACCAATGTCGGTAAGGGTAAGGATGACACCCTGTTCGCTCTTGTTGACGGCAAGGTGAAGTTCGAGCGCATGGGCAAGGACCGCAAGAAGGTCTCTGTTTACGAAGAAATCGCTCAGTAATTGACGATAGAAGACCGGACTGTTCTGTCCGGTCTTTTTCTATATATGATATGATGAAATAGGCATCGCCGCATATTGCGGCAAGAGGAGGTCATGAAATGGCTCAATCCTTTGTGGATAAAGCGCGTATTACGGTTCACGCGGGCAAGGGCGGTGACGGCGCGATTGCGTTTCACCGCGAAAAATATATTGCGGCGGGCGGTCCTGACGGCGGCGACGGCGGCAAGGGCGGCAGCGTGATATTCAGAGTTGACGACAATATGTCCACTTTGATGGATTTCAAATATAAGCGCAAATATGTTGCCGGAAACGGCGCTAACGGCATGGGCAAGCGCTGTTACGGAAAAGACGGGGAAACCCTTTATATCAGAGTTCCGCGGGGGACGATCATTCGCGATACCGAGACGGGGGCGATTATGCATGATATGTCATCCGGCGAGGACTATATGATATGCAAGGGCGGCCGCGGCGGCTGGGGCAACATGCATTTTGCCACGCCAACAAGGCAGGTTCCGCGTTTCGCAAAGCCGGGGCTTCCGGGGGAGAGCCACGATGTCACTCTTGAGCTTAAGCTTCTTGCGGATGTAGGTCTTGTCGGCTTCCCCAACGTCGGCAAATCGACTCTGCTGTCGGTTGTGAGCAAAGCGCACCCGAAGATAGCGAATTACCACTTCACTACGCTTTTCCCGAATCTCGGCGTTGTCTACGTAGATGACGGCGTTTCGTTCGTAATGGCGGATATCCCCGGCATTATAGAGGGCGCATCCGAGGGCGCGGGGCTTGGTCATGATTTCCTGCGCCATATTGACAGATGCAGGCTGCTCGTGCATCTTGTCGATGTATCCGGCAGCGAGGGGAGAGATCCTGTCGAGGATTTTGACGCCATAAATTCCGAGCTTTGCGAATACAGCGCGGATCTGTCAAGCCGCCCGCAGATAGTTGTTGCGAACAAATGCGATCTGCTCGAGGAAGGCAGCGACAATGTAGAGAGACTTAAAGCGCACGTCGAAAAGCTGGGATACAGCTTCTTCGCCATGAGCGCCGCCGCCCATCAGGGGACGAGAGAGCTCGTCTTGGAGTGCGCCCGCCGGCTGAGCGAGCTACCGCCGGTAATCACGTATGAGGCCGACTATGTCCCTCCCGAACCTGTTATTGACACGTCTGACGAACTGAACATACAGCACTTCGACGATATGTGGATTGTTGAAGGCCCGTGGCTTCAGAAACTCGTTTCCACCGTCAATTTCGATGACACGGAAAGCAGAATGTTCTTTGACAGGATACTCCGTCAGGCGGGCGTTTTCGAACGCATGGAAAAGCTCGGTGTCAAAGACGGCGATACTGTCAGCATGTATGACCTTATGTTTGAGTATAAAGACTGATTACTTTGAAATTCGGCAAAAATCATTAACGGGGCAATATGCACAAATATTCTCGTGAAAATTGTGCATATTGCCCGATTTTTTTAAGCCCTTGAAAAAAAATACAAGATATGGTAGTATAGCTTTGAATTATAATAAGGTGAATAGTGACTTTATTAAATATGAGCATATGCCGTACAGTACACGGGGTAAGCGCGTTGAGGGAGATTTTTTTATGAATAACTTAGAACAGTTTTATGCATCTGTCGGATCAAACGCATCGGAGATAATCAAGAGACTTGGCGGCGATTCATCGCTGGTTATACGCTTTTTGTCAAAATTTCAGGCGGACGGGAGCTTCGACCAGCTCTGCTCTGCGCTTGACAGCGGCGAGACGGAGACGGCATTCCGCATGGCGCACACTCTCAAGGGGCTCAGCGCAAATCTCGGTCTTCAGACCCTCTATGAACAGGCCTCTAACGTGACCGAACTGCTGCGCGCAGGCAATCTGGAAGATGCGAAAGCCGCGCTGCCCGCGCTTGAGCAGGTATACAATAAGGTTCTTGACGGGCTGAAAAACTTAAATAAATGATTGAGGAGTGACAGCGATGACCGGAAATTATTTGACGAGCACTTTTTTCATGCTCGTTATCCTGGCGATCCTTTGGCTGCGGGGCAAAACTATGATCCGCCAGCCGCTTGGTCGCCGCAGCTGCCTGTTTCTCATAGAAATGTGCGGCGCGTATGTATTTATGGACGGCGCCTTTATTGCATGCGATCTTATGGAAAACTGCCCGGTAAATCTGTTCAAGGTGGTTGTGTATGTCTTCTATATTGTCTATGTCATGCTGCCGTACTCATGGCATCTTTTTGTACGGAGCTTTGTCGGACAGAGCTTTAGCAGTCTTTCAAGAAAACTGGAGACAATTCCCGCTGTCGTTCTTTTGGCGCTGGTTCTCATTACGCCATTTACCGGTGTCCTTTGTTCGGTTACGGAGGAAGGTCAGTATGTCCGAGGTCCTCTTTTCGAAGTCTATACATTTCTTAACTTCTTCTATTATGTTGAGCCGCTTGTTGACGCTGTTGTTATCTGCGCGCGGAAGGAGCAGCAGAAGGAGCACTATTTCATCCAGTCTGTTATTATTTCCTCTATTCCTCTGCTTGCCGCGCTTGTCAATAACCTTGTAATTCCCATCTATCAGATCTACCCGTTCCAGCCGTTCTGCTCGGTCGTGGTGGCTTTGCTTGCTTTCTTCTTCATTGCGTCCAGAGACTCTGAGATTATACAGCTTCAGCATCAGGAGGCTATTCAGGAGGCCTTGAATCAGGAGCAGGAGGCCGCCAAACGCGCAACTGAGGCAAGTCAGGTGAAAACGGCGTTTCTTTCCAATATGAGCCATGATATCCGCACGCCCATGAACGCCATTATAAACCTGACGGAGCTTGCCCGGAATGAGGATGATATCAACGTAATATATGATTATCTGGGCAAAATTTCTATTTCCGGCAAATTCCTTCTCGGTCTCATCAACGACATTTTGGATATGAGCCATATTGAAAGCGGCAAGCTGGAGCTTCATAAGGAAAATCTCACCAGAACTGAATTTATAAATACTGTGGAAACGGTTATATACCCGCTGATGGAAAAGAAGCATATCAACTTCCATTCCGAGCTCCGACCGGGAGAATATACCATCAGCGTTGACAGACTGCGCTTCAATCAGATATTTTTCAACCTCCTTTCCAACGCCGCGAAATTTACGCCTGATGGCGGAGATGTGTGGTTTGAGGTAAATAATCTTGAGGTTGATGGCAATAAGCTGAAGATTCAATTTATCGTGCGCGACAATGGCATAGGCATGAGCGAGGAATTCCTGCAGCATATTTTTGAGCCGTTTAGCCGCGAATACTCGGCGGAAGCGGAAAAAACACAGGGTACGGGCCTCGGGCTTGCCATTGTAAAAAGTCTTGTGGATGCTATGGACGGCACGATTTCCGTAACCAGCGAGCCCGGCAAGGGTACGGAATTTGTCGTTGTCCTTTATGTGGATATCGTCGCCAAAGAGGAACTGCCGGCTCCTGCCGCGCCGCATGATGATAATGTCGATCTGAGCGGGCTTCGCGTTTTGCTTGTCGAGGATAATGAGCTTAATATCTATGTCGCCCGGACCATTCTGGAAAAAGTCGGTTGTGTTGTCACCACGGCGGAAAACGGGCAGATTGCTCTCGATACCTTTGATGCATCCGCTCCGTTCTCGTTTGATGTTATTCTGATGGATGTGCGCATGCCGGTGATGGACGGTATTGAGTGCACAAAAGCCATCCGCGCTCTGAATCGCCCCGATGCCGCCGATCTTCCCATCATCGCCATGACCGCCGACGCTTTTGACAATGAGCGCCGCAGCACCATTGAGGCGGGCATGAATTATCATCTTGCAAAGCCCGTCGACGCGCGTGAGCTTTATAAAGTTCTCGGCTCATGCGTACCGCGTAAAAAGATTGTGGAGGGGTGATTTCTTTCGCAATGACGAATTTAGCGGCAAATTATTATGCCGAGCTTGATATACTTTGCATAATTATTTTATGCCTTCTTTTCTTCAAAACCGTAAAGTCAAATTTTATTCCCGATCATAAGCGAACCTTTGAGTGCGTGCTGGCGTTCCATGCCGTGTTTGCCGCAAGCGATCTTGTTTGGATATTCAACAATGGGTTTATCCCGCTGCTTGACGCATTTCCGAATTACGGCATCATCATCAGCTATGTGCTCAATTCCGTAAATGTAATTTTTTCCGGTCTGACAGGACTTTCTTGGCTGATATTTTCCGAAGCCGTCCAGAATCACCTCGATGAGTTCGCGCGTAAAAAAATTAAGATTGCTCTGATTCCCGTTCTTGTTCTTGCCGCTATGACCTTTACAACGGGGCGTACGCGCATTATGTTTTACATCGACGAGCAGGGTGAGTTTTTTCGCGGCAGGGGCTATGCCGGGCAAGTTTTCATATCCATGGGCTACATTGCCGTGGCGTCTTTCCTTGCCTCAAAGCGGGTTATTTCCGCGAAATCACTCAGCGAGAGGACGACATCTCTTACCATCGTGAGATTTGCCATTGGTCCGTTCTGCGCAGTTGCGCTGCAGATGCTCTTTCCGAAGATGCAGCTTTTGTTTCTCGGTACGATTTTGGCTTTGTTGAGCGCCTATATCAATCTTCAGCAGTCGCTGGTGCTTACCGACCCTCTTACGGGTCTGAACAACCGCATGCAGCTCGACCGGATGCTTAATACCGCTATTCAGACGTGGAGTGGAAAAACCGAACTGTATCTGATGCTTATTGATGCCGACGATTTCAAAAAAGTAAATGATGTGTACGGCCACCGTGTGGGCGATAAGGTGCTCGTTCATATTGCCGACGCGCTCAGGGAAAATTGCGATGATACGGATTTTATCTGCCGCTACGGTGGGGACGAGTTTGTTGTTTTGCATCGCGCGCTGCCGGGTCAGGATTGTTCCGAATTTATAGGCGGTGTAAATAAAACTCTTGCGTCCTGCGATGCGCCATGCCATGTGTCCGTTTCCGTCGGATGCTGCCGCTATACGCCCGATATTAAGACGCTGGATGAGTTTGTCAATACTGCGGATGAAGATTTGTATCGTATCAAATACGTAAGGAAATCAAGCAAATAAGTGCTTAAAACACGCAAATTTTGCGGGGGGGGGGGGTAACTTTTATGAACAGAAAGAAGAGAATTTTGATTGCCGACGACGTTGAGCTCAATCGGGAAATGCTCAGCGAGATACTTGGCAGTGAGTATGACTTTGCTTATGCCTGCAACGGTGTCGAGGCGATTGAAATTCTCGGCAAAGGCGAACCCGTGGATCTCATTCTGCTGGATCTGAATATGCCGGAGATGAACGGCATTGAAGTCCTGCGCGTTATGAATGAGCGCCATTGGATCGAAGAGTTCCCGGTTATCATTATCTCGGCTGAAGACAGCGCGGACTTTATTACTCTTGCATACCAGCTCGGCGTGGCGGATTATATCAGCCGCCCATTCCGCGCGGTTGTTGTGCAGCGCCGCGTTGAAAACACTATGATTGTCTATGCCAATCAGAAGCGGCTTGTCCGTCTGCTTGAAAATGAGATCGACGAACGGGAAAAAACCAACAACGCCATGATCAATATTTTCAGCAATGTTATCGAACTGCGAAATCACGAATCCGGCAGTCATACTCTGAATGTGCAGAGCATTACAAATCTGCTGCTGCACCGCCTGACTGAGATGACCGATCGCTACGGCCTTTCAAAGACGGATATTTCCATGATTTCCTCTCTCTCCGCTCTGCATGACATAGGCAAGATAAAAATTCCTGAGGAAATCCTTAATAAGCCCGGCAAACTGACACCCGAGGAATGGACGCTTATGAAAACGCATACCACCGAGGGGGACAATCTTCTCAGCAGCGCCGAGCTTGATCAGAACAGCGCCTTTGTCCGCACGGCGCGCGTAATCTGCCGCTGGCATCACGAGAAATACGACGGCAACGGTTATCCCGACGGTTTGAAAGGCGATGATATCCCCATCGCCGCGCAGGTTGTCTCGCTCGCCGATGCGTATGATGCCCTGACAAGCGTCAGATGCTATAAAGGCGCCTTTACTCATGAAAAGGCTTTGGAAATGCTTATCAACGGCGAATGCGGCGTGTATAATCCTCTTCTTCTCAGATGCTTGAAGGATGTATCCGCCTCGCTCAAAGAGCTTGCGCAGAGCGGCAGACGTTATGATTATAAAGACGCCGCCATCAACGTTGCCAACGAGGTGCTCGCGAAGAACGAGCTTCCGCAGGACAACGCGCTGCGCCAGATGATGGAAAACGAGCGGCGGAAGAAGAATTTCTTTATGGATAACTGCAACGGAATACAGTTTGAGTATGACAGGGTGCTCCGCAAGGTCACGCTGGTCTATCCGCCGGAGTATCCCGTGCCGAACCGCAGGGTTGTCTTCTTCTCAAGAGACAGTGAGGATAATATCCTGCCCATTGAATATTGGGACACACTCCGCGAAAAGCTTCACCGCACAACGCGCGAAAACCCGATGATAGAGGCGGAAGTCAAGGTTCGTCTGAAGGGAGAGCTTGTGCCGTTTAAAGGCGTTGTAATGGCTCTCTGGCCGGTTCATGGGAAAGAATATACCTGCGTGCTCGGTCAGCTTTCGCCGTGTAAATAATGTAAATAATAATATAAACCGCCGCAGCTTTATTTGCGCGCTCTTGCCTTAAGGAGAAATACAGATGAAGAGAACGAGACTTTTCGTCCTGCTTTTGACATTCTGCATGTTGCTCACGCTGACCGCGTGCGGCGCAGAGACGACAACCACAACAACATCCGCTGCGGCGTCTGTCGCTGATTCGGGCGAGCATGAGCCCATTACGCTTATGGACGCGCAGAGGGACTATTCCGCTCTTATTGAGCTTGTGCACGAAAAATACCCCGAGATAAATATCGAAATTCTGCCCTATCGCGGACGCAATATGTCCGCCTTCTGCAAGCAACAGCTGGAAACGGGGATTATGCCCGATATTTATTCCACTACCCAGGCGTGGGATACAGATCTTCAGAAGCAGTATCTTGTTGATCTCTCTCACTATTCCGTTTCCGAACTTTACAGCACCGCGAGATTGAGCGAGTATATCGTAGACGGAAGTCTCTATCTGCTGCCCTTTGATTACAGTATCAGTGGCATTTTGTATAACAAAACTCTGCTTGAGAGAAACGGCATAGATGTCCCGAAGAGCTTCACTCAGCTTAAAAACGAAACCATACCTGCGCTCAATGCAAATAATATCGAGGTTGCCGTCTGTCTGATGGATCTTCCCGGCACCGGCTTCAACTACTTTTTCAATGTCAACTCCACGGAGTTTATGAACTCGATGAGCGGCAGAGAATGGCGCAGAAGTTTTACCGATGTCGACAGCGATACGTTTGCCGCCGGTAATGAAAATATAACCGAGTGTATTGCCTATTTCAACGAGTGGATTGACTGCGGCATGCTCCGCTGGAAGGAAGGCGTCAGCAGTGATTTCGCCTCTACTCTGAACTATTTCATGGAAGGCAACACCGCCTTTTTGGTCGGCGCCGTTCATCGCTTCACACAGAATGAAGACGGCACCGGCGATGAGTACGGTCTTATGCCGTACCTCTCCCTGAACGGCGATCAGAACGCGTATATTACCAATCCCACCCGACTTTACGGCTTGAACAAGAAGCTGGAGGAGCCGGGCAATGAGCAGAAGCTGGAGGACGCTATGCATGTGCTTGAGGTGCTTTCCAGCAACGAGGGCTATCTCGCCATGAACGGCGAAAACTCCACCAACATGTGCTCTATCGCGGACTTTAAGCTTGCCGAGGATTCGCCCTATGCCGAGGCCATGGAGCTTATCAGCAAGGGTTATTCCATGAACTTGGTTTACACCGGATGGGACAATTATCTTGCCTCTTTCGGCAATGCCGCAATCAGCTGGATAAAAGGCGAAAGCACCGGCGAAGAAGCCGTTAAGGTGCTTGATGACGGTAAGCGCGGCGTTCAGGAGAACGGGCCTACCGCATATGCCGTTGTTTCCGAGAAGCTTGACACCGTGCAGGCGGCGCAGCTCTCCGGGCAGATGTTCCTTGAAGCCACCGGCGCGGATGCCGCGCTGATATCCTATAATGTCTACAGTCCGGATGTTCCCGCCCTTCAGGAGAACAGCTCCGGCGCAAACGGCTGGGTTCTTCCGGGCAATATGACCGAGGAATACATTACCGTTTTTCTCCCCACCGGCTGGTACGATACTCTTCAGACCGCTCAGCTTACCGGCGGTAAGATTAAAGAAATGGCCGACGCCGGCTGTGACCCGAGAGGGACGGGATTTAAATACCCGTATGTTTTTATGACGACCGACGGTAATGCTTTGGAAGATGACGAAACCTATACGGTTGTGCTCTGCGGCTATGACGCAAGCGAAAAAGAAGCTCTCGACCTCACGGATACGGGCATTGTCGGCCTTGATGCCGCCAAAGAATACCTGCTGAAGATAGGCGAGGTATCATCCGAAACGTTGGATGAGTCCCTTGTTCAGTCCGTAACCGCATTGAAATAATAAGAGGATAATGGAAAGAAATTCTTCGAATATTAAACAATTTAAAATTCCGGTTTTATATATATTGATTTTTGTCCTGCTTGCGATGATTCTGTTCGCGGGAACGGAAATCTATCGCTATATGAACCGGCAGCTCTATTATGAATCCGTCACTCAGCTTGAAGAGCTCAGCAAACAGCTTTTTGAAAAACTCGATGTTAAGCTTCAGCTTCAGTGGAGTCACCTTGAAAAGGTGCATGCGGAGCTGGAGAATACGCCTTCCATGACCGAGCGGGAGCTGGCGCGGTACTTTGAAAAGTTTGAAAATGACCTCAGCCCCATTGGTGAGAAAATTCTCTTCCGCGCCATAGATTCCGACGGGTATTATTATACGACAGCCGGTCGGCAGGGCCTTTGGACAGGCGCAAATCAGCTCCGGCCGCGGCAGCAGCAGAGCTTTATCATTTCCAACTGGCTTGATGACACAAGCTATATGGTGTTTGCACGCGAGACGGAGAATCCTATTACGGTGGACGGGCATGAGATTACGCATCTTGTTCTCCTGCGTGATATGATAGATATGCAGCCTTTTTTCCACAGCTCCGTTTTTGGTGACAGGAATGTTATCTATATCCACGATAGCGGCGGCTTTGTCCTGTATGAAGACGGCGAGCTTGACGGAATAGAGCTTGTGGGCCGCAATATCTATCATTACATGGATGAAATGCGGTTTCCGCATCTGACAAGCTTTGACGATGTTTTGACCGCCGGCGCGTCGGAAGGCCTTTTCTGTACCGATATGACTGTCGGAAGCGATAGATTTTACTTGGTCTATTCGACTTTACCCGAGTATGACTGGGGTGTGCTGATGGTTGTGGACGCCGCGGATGTGGCTGTCAGCGCCAATAGCATGGTCAGCTCAATTCTGCGCATTTATGCGTTTTTCTCCCTCGCATGTGTGGCGGCTATCGGCGTAATCATCTATTTCTCTCTTCGTGTTCAGAGAGATCGAAAGCTCATGGAGATACAGGAATCTGCCAACGAGGCGCTGCAGGCGGCTCAGGAGGAAACTTCAAGGGCCCTTGCCGCGGCTCAGGCAGCCACAAAGGCAAAAAGTCAGTTCCTCTCCAACATGTCTCATGATATCCGCACTCCTATGAACGCCATAATCGGCGTGACGAGCCTGATGGAGCATGAGGCGGACAATCCCGAGAAACAGCGCTATTACATCAAAAAACTTCAGACATCCGGGCGGCATATGCTCGGCCTTATAAATGACATTCTCGATATGAGCAAAATCGAGTCCGGCGAGGTTCAGCTCACTATGGAATCGGTCAAAATGGCGGAGCAGGCCGGGCAGATTGAGAGTATTATACGTTCTCAGAGCAGCGAGAAGGGTCAGAGCTTCACAATCCGTGTCCATGAGGTAACTCATGAATATCTGATAGGGGACTGCATTCGTATTCGTCAGATTTTCCTGAATCTGCTGACAAACGCCGTCAAATATACGCCCTCCGGCGGCTCTATTTCCTTTGAAATCAGCGAACTGCCCTGCGAAGATCCGGATTATGCCACAATTCGTACATCTGTTATCGATAACGGCCTCGGCATGTCGGAAGATTTTCAGAAGCATATTTTCGAGCCGTTTACCCGCGAGAAAAATTCCACAATCAACAAAATTCAGGGCACCGGTCTCGGCATGAGCATCACGAAAAGCCTTGTTGACCTGATGGGCGGCACTATCACCGTGCAAAGTGAGCTTGGCAAAGGCAGTCGTTTTGATGTTACGCTGACTCTGCCTATTGATAAAGACGCTATGACGGTTTCCGGAATAGGCAGCGTTCTTCTTGTATCCGACGAGGAGATGCTCGCGGCGAATGTTAAGGCCGCTTTGCGCGAAACGTCCGTTGATCTGCGTATTGTCGCCGACCTTGATGCGGCTGTTGCTTTCCTGCGCGATACTCCGGCGGATGTGATTCTGCTCTCCGGCTATCTCAGCGCCGATAAGCTTGCAAATGCGGTGCGTCTGCTGCGGCAGGCGGCAAAGACAGCGGAGCTTATTTTCTGCTGTGATTACGCCCATCGCGAGAGTGTGCGCGAAGCGCTTGTCGGCAGCGGAGTGGACGGTTTGGTTGCCCGCCCCTTCTTCTTTGAAAATTTCCTTCTCGCCGTCGAACATTCCCGCGAAGACGGCAGCTTTGCTTCAAATGATATAAACCGATCTCCTCTGTGTGGGAAGAGATTTCTCTGCGCCGAGGATAATGACCTCAATGCCGAGATTCTCGAGGCGCTCCTCGATATACACGGCGCGTATTGCACTATCTGTCCCGATGGCGCGGAGCTTGTCAAAGCTTTTGCCGAAGTGCGGCCGGGCGATTATGATGCGCTCCTCGTCGATGTGCAGATGCCCAACATGAACGGAATGGACGCTACCCGCGCCATTCGTAGCGGCGACAATCCGCTCGGCAAGACTATACCCATCATCGCCATGACCGCCAACGCTTTCAGCACCGATGTGCAGGAATGTCTCGATGCCGGTATGGACGCGCACTTGGCGAAGCCTCTTGATATTAATGCCCTCGAGCAGGTAGTGAACGAACTTGTTAATAAAATATCAATCGGGGGGGGGTAAATTTCCGAACAAACAAATTTCAGCAAGTTTTTTACCGGATAAATAATTGATTGCTTTTTTTCCGAAAGGAGCATTTATGAGAAATACGAAAAAAACGAAAGGGAAAACAGCAAAAGACTATGCCGTCGGTTCGGTAATTGCGGCAATTGCGGCTGCCGGTCTCGCTTTCGGAACCTTGTTCTCATCTCCCGAGGATGTGCTTAATAACGACGCTTATATTACTCCGCCGTTTGAAATATCCGACTGCATGATTTATGACAATGATATCGAACCGGATGCGCAGACCGATGAAACACAGGAGAAGAAACAGAAGGGGATTCGCGCTTCCCTCAGACAGTTTATTCTGCAACTGCCGCTTTCCGTAAGGGCTTTTGCCGGCGTTCCCGTATGGATAATCGGCAGAGTTCTGCTCGCTGTGTTATCTACTCTTTTCACCGCCGTTCTCTCGCCGATATTGGGAACTGTGCTGAAGTATCTGTGTATCGCCGGCGTAATTTTAGCTGCCGTTGTGATTTCCGTAAAAGCCGTTATGCCAGACATCCCTCTGAAAGAGATTGTTACCGGCAGAAGAATTGCGATCTCCGCCGTAATCAGCGCTTTGTTCGGCCTGTGTGGAGTCATCGTCGGCATTTTCTATCCGGAGTCAATGAAAACCTACGAGATTATCGAAAGCGGACTGATAACCGTGATAGTCGCGTTTGCCGCCTTTTCATTTGCAGCGAAAATCAAGAAGCGCGGCGCTGCGAAAGAAACCTCGGTACAGCCGCAATCGTGAGGATAACAGTATCAATAAATGCCGAACCGCCCCGAAGTCTTCGGATTTCGGGGCGGTTTTATACTCTTGAAAAAATATCTGCGAGGTGGTATCATTGAGCTACTATGATAACGCATAAAAGCAAACGGAGGGAATTATGTACGACAGTAAGGTAAAAAGCGATGAGACCGATGAACTGTATAAGGCCATTATGTCTTTGCAGTCTCAGGAGGAGTGCTACAGGTTTTTTGACGATTTGTGCACTTTCGGCGAAATAAAAGCGATGGCGCAGCGATTTCATGTGGCGAAGCTGCTTGAGGAAGGGAAGACCTTTACTCAGATCTCCGAGGAGATCGGCGCATCTACCGCAACCATCACAAGAGTGAACAAATGCGTTACCTACGGCTCCGGCGGCTATAAACTTGTGCTTGAGCGGCTGTAAACATCAGCGCTTGACTTAGTCCTGAGCATGTGCTAAAATGCGGAGCGTTCGCTCGGAGGGCGCGTTGTTCATGGAAACAACAGCCGGATAAGGCGCAGACTGAAATGTCTGTTTCTTATCCGGCTTTTTTCACGTATAAGGGGGAATTTTGATGGACCTTCTGAACAGTAAAGTTACATCGCTTTATTTTAAATACTTATCTGCGGCCTTTGGCAGCGCGCTCATTTCCTGCATTTACGGCGTTGTGGATATGGCTATGGTCGGGCAATATCACGGGCCGCAGGGAACGGCCGCGCTGGCGGTTGTCGCACCCGTGTGGAATATTATATACAGTCTCGGCCTTCTCATGGGTGCCGGCGGCAGTGTGATTTTCAGCGCAAAACGCGGGAGCATGGAAAACGACGGAAGTGAAAACCAATATTTCACCGCTGCGGTGTTCGGCTCGGCGATTCTGTCGGTTTTGGCGTGGATTAGCGTCGTCGTTTTTGAGCGTCGGATCTTGACATTCTTCGGCGCGGACGAATCTCTGCTCGCACTGGCAGAGAAGTATATGCGCCCGATTATATACGTGTTTCCTCTTTATCTGTTCAATCAGATGCTGGCGGCATTCCTGCGTAATGACAATAATCCGTCTCTCGCCGCGTTTGCCGTACTGTTCGGCGGTGTTTTTAATATTTTCGGCGATTATTTCTTTGTCTTCACCTGCGATATGGGCGTTTACGGCGCCGGCCTTGCGACGGCAATCGGCTCGGCTATCTCTTTTCTTGTCATGCTGACGCACTTTTTCACCCGGAAGAATACCCTCCGCATTGTAAAGCCGGATAATCTGTTCGGCAAACTCAAGGAAATTTCCGTCAACGGCTTTTCCACGTTTTTCATCGATGTCGCGATGGGAATTTTGACCGTTCTCTTCAATAGGCAGATTATGAAATATCTTGATGCGAACGCCCTCGCAATCTACGGCCCGATTATTAATATCAGCACCTTCGTGCAGTGCTGCGCTTACAGTATCGGACAGGCGGCGCAGCCTATTATCTCCACGAACTTCGGCGCCGGCCGGGACAAACGCATAAAGGAAACGCTCCGCCTGTCATTGTGGACGGCTGCGTTTTTCGGCGTTTTCTGGACAACGCTCAGTATGCTGTGCCCGAACCTCTATATCTATATTTTTATGACGCCGACAGCTGAAATTTTGGATATGGCACCGGCTATTGTCCGTTCATACGCAATTTCATTTTTGCTGCTGCCCTTTAACATTTTTTCAACCTATTATTTCCAGGCAATTATGCAGCCGAAAGCCGCGTTCATTGTGTCGGTGGCGCGCGGTCTTGTCATAAGCGGCATTCTGATTTTGATTCTCCCTGCCATGTTCGGCGCCGGCGCATTGTGGTTTGCAATGCCCATCACGGAACTACTGGTTGTTTTTGTAATCGGCACCCAGGCGGGTATAATAAAAATACCCCGCTTGAGAGATAAAACTACCGCATTAAAAAGCGCATCGAGCGGAAAAACAGGCTGCTGATCCGGCATTGTCTGCGCGTTATGCCGTATTGACTTTTCCTGAAAAAATCTCCTTTAAAATTGCACAAAAAACACACTGAAATTTTATACGAAACGCCGAAGTGTTTCAAATGTAACGATTTATATTGACATTCCCGTCTATGAGCTGGTATTATATATCTTGTGTTGAGAATTCGGCAAAGTTGCTCTGCAATTCGGAGCGCGATATAAATTTGTGTAATGGCCGCTTGCGGTTATTATAAAAAATATTTTATTGGAGGAAAACTAATGAAAAAGTTCTTAGCAGTACTTTTGGCTCTGTGCCTGGTATTGGCTCTTGTTCCCTGCGCATTTGCAGCAGACAAGACCATCTATGTTCTGGGACCCACTCCCGACCATGGCTGGACTGCACAGGCCGGTACCTACGCGCAGGCAAAGTGCGAGGAGATCACCGCTGCAGGCGAGTATAAGGCAACTTATATCCCCGCTTCATCCGGTGAGGAGCAGGTTGACCAGATCAACACCATCATTGCCAACGGCGATGCGGCTATCGTTGTTATGATGGCTCTGGATGACTCTGCGCAGGCAGGTCAGGAAGCTCTTTATGCAGAAGGCATCCCCTTCATCTCCTTTGACCGTATAATCGAGGCAACCGAGAAATACGCAGCGCTCAACTACTCCGGCAACAACTGGCAGTGCGGCGCAGGCATTGCATACTGGCTCCAGAAGAACGGCTTGACCGCCGGTGACACTGTTGTTGTTCTTTACGGTGACAACGGCACTGTCTGCTCTCGTCGTCAGGAAGGCTTTGAGCAGTTCCTTCGCGGTGAGATCAAGTACGAAGATCTGAACAACGGCGAGTTTGAGACCACCGAAAAGTGGGAGCAGGCTGACATCGACAACATCTTCAACGGCTACACCGTAGTTTGCGACTGGTCCGCAGACGGCGCATACGGCTATATGGAGCAGAAGCTTGAAGAGGTCGTTGCTGCTGCAAAAGAGAACGGCAACAAGCTGTACATCTACTCCATGGACGATGAGATGACCTTCGGCGTCCTCAACTTCATCAATGCCGGCGCTTCCGATGCTCTCAAGGCTGACCTCGAGGCAATGGATGTTTACATTTCCGCTATCGGCGGTATGCAGGAGCTGTACGATGTCATGGATGGCGCAGATGCCGAGAAGGCAGCTATTGCCGATACCTATTTTGACGACATGATGAGCGTATTCTTCTCCCCCAAGATGATGCAGACCGTTATTGACATGGGTGTTGATTACGTGAACGGCAATTGGGACTACGAAGTCGGTTCCGGCTCTTATGAGCCCGTATTTATCGTCGACAGAACCAACGCTGCCGATGTAGAAGGCTTCACCGGCCACTGATATTTTAGTGTTTCCTATCGGGCGGAAGCAGTCTGTCTGCTTCCGCCCAATCTCTTAAAAATCCTAACTGGTTTGAGGGGGTGCGGCTTATGGCACTTCTTGAGATGAATCATATCTCAAAAGCGTTCGGCGGAACGCAGGCACTGAAAGATATTAATATCAGCGTTGAAGAAGGGGAGATACACGCCCTCCTTGGGGAAAACGGCGCGGGTAAATCCACTCTTATGAATATCCTTACCGGTGTAATTCCGGCCGACAGCGGTACAATAATTTTCAATGGCAAAGAATTCCCCGAGCCTACTATTCAGATGATGGAAGCGGCTGGTATAGCCTTTGTCCATCAGGAACTGAATGTTATCAATGACCTTTCTGTTTCCGATAATATTTTTCTATGCAGGGAATTGAGAAACAAGCTGGGCCTTATAAAGAATAAAGAACAGCTTGAGAAAACAAAAGAGCTGTTTAATGACCTTGGCGTCGATATTGACGTGCACGCTATGGTTTCGGAGCTGAAAACAAGCGAAAAGCAGCTTCTTGAGATATGCAGGGCGCTTTATGCCGATGCGAAGCTTCTTATCCTTGATGAGCCGACCACTGCACTGTCGAATGATGAGATCAATCATCTTTTCGGTATACTGAAAAATTTGAAAGAAAAAGGAAAATCATTCATCTTCATTTCTCATAAAATGCCGGAAATATTTGAAATTGCAGACAAATATACGGTTTTGAGAAACGGTGAGTTTGTTTCCTCGGGTTATATAAAAGACACCACTCCCCATGCGGTTACGTCCGATATGGTCGGCAGTCAGTATGTAGATGCCGAAGTGTATAAGCCCAGAGAACTGGGGGAGACCTACCTTGAGCTGAAAAACTTCAGCGGAAAAGGCTTCTCGGAAGTTAATCTCAACGTCAAAAAGGGTGAGATCGTGGCTCTTACCGGCCTTGCCGGCTGCGGCGCGAGTGAGCTTATGCAGACTATGTTCGGCGTGCTTCCTTGTGAAGGCGGTCAAATGCTTTTAAACGGAAAAGCGCTGGACGGGAGCATCGCCGCGTTTATGAGAAACTCCGTTGCCATGCTTCCGGCGAACAGAAAAGAAAACTCCGTTGTTCCCGACATGTCCATTATGGAAAACTTCTATCTTGCCGAGCATGTTGTAAGCTCGAAGAAACCATTTATACATATGGATGAGGAAGAAAAACGTTATCAGGAGCAGAAGAACGCATTGAACATAAAAGCGGGCGACAGCTCCGACGGTATATCCTCCCTATCCGGCGGCAACCAGCAAAAGATCTTCCTGGGCAGATGGATGAACATGGGCGCAGATCTTCTCCTTTTTGATAATCCCACTCAGGGCGTTGACGTAGGCGCCAAAGAAGAAATATACAAGCTTATTCTCGGCTTTGCGCAGGCCGGCAAGACAATTATCATGAATACGCTTGAGATTCCGGAAATCCAAAAGGTTGCGGATCGATGCATCGTTTTCTATGAGGGACATATTGTCAAGGAATTTGCGCACAGCGAAGTCAACGAGCATGACGTTATGCTCTACTCCACCAATGCGGTTTAATCTGGGAGGAAGAAGTCATGAATAAAGAAAACAGCTTCGGCAAGAAAATCGGGAAAATATGGTCAAACTACAGCTATATATTTGTCATGCTCATCATAATGATAGCATACGCATACACCATAAAAGCGGGCGGCAACACGTTTAAGTGGAGCCACGTTGTCGCAATTCTCGGAAGCCAGAATACATGTATTGTCGGCACAATCGCCCTCGGCATGGCGTTTATCATCATTACCGGGCAGATCGATCTTTCCGTCGGCTCATCTCTTGTCTTGTGCACCGGCGTTACTATTATTGTTTTTAACGTTACAAACTCCATTCTGCTGACAATCCTCGCAGCTCTCGCTTCCGGCGCGCTGTGCGGCCTTATCAACGGTTTGCTTGTCGGATTCGGCAAAATGCCTCCGTTTGTCGTTACCCTCGGCACAATGCTTATCTACCGTTCCCTGACTCTTTCTTTTGTCAGAAAGATAGATAAAGCCATTTCCGGATCTTCATCCTCGCAGTTCGCCATGATTTCCGACAATAGCAATTATGATTTCCTCAGAATGAAATTCGGCGTCGGCAAGCTCTCGATCGGCTCTTTCCAGATTCCGTATATTACCTTTGTTTTTCTCGCAATGGCGATAATCTTTATCATTATTTCGCAGAAAACAAAATACGGGAAGAGCATCTATGCGGTCGGATCTAACGAAAAAAGCGCCCGCCTTGCCGGTATCAATGTAACATGGGTTAAGATTTCCGTCTTTGTACTCACCGGTCTCATGGTCGGTGTCGCAAGCCTCCTGCAGGCCTGCAAAATAGGCAATGTTACGCCTGCTTCTTCGGGTGTCAGCTATGAAATGTATGCCATCGCTGCCGTTGTTTTGGCGGGCGTCAGCATGGCGGGCGGTAAAGGAAATATGCTGGGCGTTATCTTCGGCGCGCTCTCTTATACCACCATCAACTTTATCATCGTCTCCATCCCGGGCCTGAGCGTTGACATTCAGGATACATTCCAGGGCCTTGTCCTTATAATCGTTATCCTCATTCAGACAGCCGGCCCTTCCATCAAGGAACGTATTCAGGTTTCCAAGAAACGCAGAGCCGCCGCAAAGGCTGCATAAAAATAATAATAAGCGCAAAAATCTCAAGCCGCCCGAAAGGGCGGCTTGAAGTTTTAAATGTTAAGTTGATAAACTATCGGTGATTATCAGCCGCCGCACCCGCAGCCGCCTTCGACATCTCCGCACCCGCAGCCGCAGCTGCCGCCCTCGTCTCCGCCATGGCAGCCGGAGCAGCCTCCGCATCCGCCGCCGCAGGAGCCACTGTCATCCGCAATCGGAAGCTGTCCTGTGATGAGGAGATCTGCGGCGGTATCCGCATCTCCTTCATATCCCGCAACGGGAAGTATCCCGAAGCTTAAAAGCGCCGCTCTTGCTTCAGAGCCTATGCGGCCCGCTATAACCGCGTCTACCTTGTTTTCACGCATCAGGTTTGCCATATCTGAGTGCCCGTGCTTGTCGGAGCAGTCGATAAGGCGTTTTTCGCACTCTTCCGGGTTGAATCCCGCGTAATTATAGAGCGCAAACATAGAAGCATGCCCGAAATGCTCTCCTATATTTCCGTTATCCCATGCAACTGCGATTATCATGCGCTTTATACCTCTTTCTCCAAGCTGTCAACAAGATTTGAAATGTGTTCGCCGCTGACGCTTTCAACCTCGCCTGCGTCAACCATGGTCGAGATAACCGGATCGATGGGCAGCTTTGCAATGTGCTTAATTCCGTATTGCTTTGCAATATCCTCAACATGGCTTTCCCCGAAAATCGAGTGAATCTTTCCGCAGTCGGGGCATTTGTAATAGCTCATATTCTCGACAATGCCGAGCACGGGAATATTCATTTTTTCCGCCATTTTCACGGCCTTTTCCACAATCATTCCCACGAGATCCTGCGGCGTGGTGACTATGATTATGCCGTCAACGGGAAGAGACTGAAAAACGGTGAGCGGCACATCGCCTGTTCCGGGAGGCATATCGACAAACATGTAATCGACATCTGTCCAGATAACGTCCGTCCAGAACTGTGTCACAGCCCCTGCGATAACGGGACCGCGCCACACGACAGGCTCAGTTTCGTCCTCAAGAATGAGGTTGATTGACATTACCTGAATTCCGGAATAGGTGGTAACGGGAACAATGTATTTATCGGTTCCCATCGCGTGCTCTTTGATCCCGAATGATTTCGGAATTGACGGCCCCGTGATGTCCGCGTCCAGAACCGCGCAATTATGGCCGCGCCTTTGCATTTCGCTCGCCAGAAGGCTTGTCACAAGGGATTTGCCTACTCCGCCCTTGCCGGATACAACGGCAATAACCTTTTTTACGCTGGATTCCTCGTTAAGCTCCTTAAGAAAACTCTCGGGGCGGCGGGAAGAGCATTCTTCTCCGCAGGAGGAGCAGTCATGTGAACATTCGCTCATTTTTTTCAAACCTTTCAATAATTTTTTTGTTTTTGATAATTATAGTCCCACGCAATATTTCCGTCAAGTGCAGACTTGCATATGCCTGAGAACATGAAATTACGTAAACCAAATTATGAAACCTTAATTATGCCAACTGAATTATGCAAATTAAATTAAGTAACCCAAATTATGAAGACTATATTATGTACTTTGTTCGCTGATGTGCATGTATTCATCGTAGGTGCAGATGCGGTCGATAATTCCGTCATCGGTTATCTCGATTATCCTGTTTGCGACAGTCTGAGTGAGTTGGTGGTCGTGCGTTGTGAAAATTACATTGTATTTGAATGCGTCAAGTCCGTTGTTGAGCGCCGCTATGCTTTCAAGGTCAAGATGGTTTGTCGGCTGATCCAGCACGAGAAAGTTTGCGCCGCTCAGCATCATTTTACTCAGCATACACCGTACTTTTTCTCCTCCAGACAGGACGCTTACTTTTTTGTAAACATCGTCGCCGGAGAAGAGCATTCTGCCGAGAAAGGTGCGCAAATAGCTCTCGCGCTTGTCGGCGGAGAACTGGCGCATCCAGTCTATAAGGTCGTAATCGCTGCCTTCAAAATAGCTGTTGTGATCTTTCGGGAAATATGCCGGTTGGATGCTTGCTCCCCATTTGACGCTTCCGCTGTCCGGCTCCTCTTCACCCATTATAATTTTATAGAGCATCGTGACGGCAAGCTCATTTTTTCCTATAATCGCTATTTTATCATCTTTGCCGACGATAAAGCTCACATTGTTGAGAAGCTTAACCCCGTCTATGCTTTTGCTAATCTCGGAAACAAAAAGTCTGTCCTTCCCGGGCTCACGCTCCGCTTTGAATCCTACCCACGGGTATCGTCTGCCGGAAGCGGGAAGTTCCTCGACAGTGATTTTTTCAAGCAGCTTCCGTCTTGAAGTTGCTTGCCTCGATTTGGACTTGTTAGCCGAGAAGCGCGCGATAAAGGTTTGCAGCTCCTGAATTTTTTGCTCCGATTTTTTATTCTGATCTTTGATCAGTTTTTGAATAAGCTGACTTGACTCATACCAAAAATCATAGTTGCCGACATACATTTTGATTTTTCCGTAGTCGATGTCGACTATATGTGTGCAGACATTGTTCAGAAAGTAACGGTCGTGGCTGACGACAAGCACCGTCCCCTCGTAGTCCATGAGAAAATCTTCAAGCCATACGACGCTGTTCAGGTCAAGATTGTTTGTCGGCTCATCCAGCAATATTACATCCGGATGCCCGAAAAGCGCCTGCGCGAGCAGTACTTTCACCTTAAGCCGCGGGTCAAGTTCCGCCATGAGCGTATCGTGAAATTGTGTATCTACTCCGAGACCCTGCAATATGCGCCCCGCGTCGCTCTCCGCTTCCCAGCCGCCGAGCTCTGAAAATTCTTCCTCCAGCTCGGAAGCTTTTATGCCGTCCTCATCGCTGAAATCCGGCTTTTCGTAAATCGCCTCGCGCTCTTTTCCACAGTCGTAAAGCCTTTGATTTCCCATTATAACCGTGTCCGTGACGGTGTATGCATCGTACATGTTTTGGTTTTGCTTCAGCACAGACATGCGCTTTTTGGGGGCGAGCGCAACGCTTCCGGAAGTCGGTTCAAGCTCTCCGGAGAGAATTTTTATAAATGTCGATTTTCCTGCGCCGTTCGCTCCTATAATGCCATAGCAGTTGCCCGCTGTGAATTGCAGGTCCACTTTAGAAAAGAGAACGGACGATCCGAACTGCATGGATAAATCGTTTACCGTAAGCATAGAATCTCCTTTATTGTTCCGATGCCTTATTTTCCGATGCCGGATAGATGCGCTCAAGCCGCGCGTTTTTAATTTTTCTGCCGGGGATCGCGAGAGGAACGTACTCGGTGATTATTGAGGACGTCTCCAAGCCGTACCAGTTGGCGGCAGAGCCGCACAGATGCCTGATGAAATATTTTGCCGACAATATAAACTCCTCCGTGCGCGTCAGCTCGGAGCCGGGGGAGATGGAACGGCGCAATATGCCGAATTTGAAACTGCCGACATTTGACGGACCGTAGATCGAGAATTTTCTCTGCTGCGCAGGAAGCTCGCCGCTTGCGGTAAGGTCGCCGACTATCTGACGCAGATAGAAGTTGAGAAGCTGGTCATTCTTAAATCCGAGCTCAAGATTAACGCGGAAAATAAAGTCCGTCCCGTAGGTTTCAACGCTGTAGCGGGATGCGTTCGGCTCATCCGTGACATCCATGCTGAAAAACCAGTACGCTTCTGCGCGCTTAGGGTCTTTGTCGAGAATTGAGTATAGAATATCCCTATCGATGGTGTCCTTATCCTCGTGCTTGTCAAGGAAAACGAGATTGTTTGCGCACAGGGGAGTTTCGGTGTCATTTTTCAGCATGCGCAGATTCTCGATATAATCGTACATATTGAGGCGAATTGAATATTTCCGCTCAAGCTCTGTGCCCTTATGCCAGACTATCATGATAAACAGCAGCAGTAGCGCGATAATCGCCGCCACATATCCGCCGTGAGCAATCTTGCCCAGACTTGAAATAAAGAACACCGATTCAATAGATCCGAAAACCGCAAGTACTAAAATCGACAAAACACAGTGCTTTTTGATTTTCCAAAGATATACGCCGAGGAGCAGTGTCGTCATAAGCATGGTGACAGTGATTGCAAGTCCGTAAGCGGATTCCATTTTTGCCGCCGAGCGGAAGAAAAGCACCATCAGCGCGCATCCGGCAAAAAGCACCGTATTGACGGCTCCGATGTATATCTGCCCTTTGGTATCGGACGGATAGCGGATTTGCATATGAGGCATAAGATCGAGACGAATGGCCTCGGAGACGAGAGTGTAAGAACCGGTAATAAGCGCCTGCGATGCGATTATTGCCGCCGCCGCGCCGAGTATGACGGCAAACGGACGCCATGCGGTCGGAAGCATCAAGAAGAATGGGTTGAGATCTTCTATCGCGGCCAAACCTGCATCCGCGCTGTTGGTTATTATCCAAGTTCCCTGACCGAGGTAGTTCAAAATAAGGCAGAGCTTCACAAATACCCAGCTTCTGTATATGTGCTCCTTGCCCACATGCCCCATGTCGGAATAGAGCGCCTCCGCGCCGGTAGCGGCGAGAAAAACACTGCCGAGTATCATGAAGCCGGCCTTGTTGTAATCGCTTAAAAGAACTTGTACCGCGTAAACGGGATTGATCGCGCGGATAATGGAAGGCATTTCGAGAATATGCACAACTCCGGTGCCGCCGAGAAAGCCGAACCAAAGCAGCATGATGGGCCCGAATGCGCGGCCTATCTTGCTTGTTCCGACACGTTGAACCGCGAACAGAACAGCGATGATAGTCAGCGTAATCGTGATGACTTTGCCTTGCCCGCTTCCGAGAAATCTGTCCATCGCCGAAATACTCCTCAGACCCTCAACGGCGGTTGTCACCGTGACTGCGGGAGTGAGCACACCGTCAGCCAGAAGTGCCGAGCCGCCTATCATCGCCGGGACGATAAGCCATTTCCCGCATTTCTTGACAAGCGAATATAAAGAAAATATACCGCCCTCACCGTTGTTGTCCGCCTTCATTGCTATGAGAACGTATTTTACCGTGGTGAGCAGCGTGATTGTCCATATTATAAGTGACAGAGCGCCGACAATAAAGTCCTCGTTCACTTGAGTTATTCCGCCGTTTGCCGAAATAATGGACTTCATAACGTACATCGGAGATGTGCCGATATCGCCGTAAACTATGCCTATGGTAACGAGGAACATTGAAAAGGAAAGTGGTTTGCGTTTTTTCATAGATTTTTCTCCCGCAATAAGTGAATAGCGTCAGGCAGATTTATGTGTCTTACGTTACAAAATAAACAGGAACATTTTATATCATTTTATTGATATTGTCCAGCAAATAGTGATTTTATATAATTACCGAAATCGGGGTAAAATGGAAAAATTACGGGGCAGACGAAAACTGCCCCATAGTTTTTGCCGAACTTGGTATCAGCTATTAAGAAGCGCCGCGGCGGCAGAGCCGGGGAGCGTGGTCTCATAGCCGATATGCAACTCCGAGTGAAGTCCGAGTCCCTCTTTTGCGTATTTTTTAAGGTGCGCTTCAAGGAACGGACGAAAATATCTGCTTTTGTCCACAAGCGAGCCTTCTGCGCATATGCACACGGGCTTGTTTTTATCTTTTCCGCAGTTTGTAAGAAGCATGATTCCGGCAAGGTTCGAGCACATGCATCTTGCCGAGCGGTCAAACAGCGCTATGCTCATCTCAACGACAAATTTTTTGTCCTCCTCGGTATCGCATGCCATCTCAAGCTTGTTCTCACATGCCCATGCGTCAAGTATCGATGTGTCCACGTGGTCCAATTGCTTTATCTTATTGCATGCGCCGTCTGAGAGATACCCTTCCTCCGCTGCCGATAACAGGCAAAGTCTGCCTAATTCGCCCAAATATGCTCCGGATACCATTTTTTCCATAATTTTTTCATTTGGATTGTTGCTGTTCCAGTCCAGAATCCGGTCAAAATCGCCCTGCTCAATACCGGCGTATAGACCCGATTCAAGATTTATAAGGATGGAAACATCGTCGTTCCTGCCTATCTTGCCGATTTTGCCGTACGGTAGCGCGCAGCAGGTGTTCGCCCCTGTGCCGCTGATTTGACCGATAAATCCGCTGTATTTTGATTTATCGAGATTATAGGATGCCCCCAAAAGCGCCGCCACGGTATCGTTTAGAACAAACACGCGCTTTCCCGGAATGCCGCGCCTTTCAAGCTCGTCCGACAGCGATTTTCCAACAAGTTTGCCCGCCGAATCCGTGATAATAACCTCTTTGTCAATTCGCTTAACTTTGCCGTCTATTTCCGGGGTTATCTCGGCATTATATGAAAAACAAAAAGCAATTAAATCTGTCTTATCGGTCAGACGCTGTATTTTATCCGCAGTGAACGAAATAAATTCTTCCCAAGTTGCCGGCTTTTCGATTCCGGGCATTCTGTGCTTTTCGACATCTGTCAGAGAGCATCCTTCATCCGTGAATTTCGCAATGCCGCAGCGGAAATTTGTACCGCCAGCGTCTATCACTATGACAGGCCTGTTCTTTGCGATAACACCCTCTGCTTTTATATATGTCGGTATCATGGGCATAAAGCTTTTATCTCCGCGAAGACCTGCTTCCATATCTTCAAGCATTTTTTTTGCGTAGAAGCTCGGGTCAACAAGCTCCGGTGACATATGGTGCTTGTTCAGAAATTCAGCTGCTTTGTTCATATTTCTCTCCTTATTAAAACCGGCGGAGTAACCGCCGGTTTTATCACAGACAAATTTTAATTATTTCTCTTTGACCGCTTCGATTACTCCGCCGGCAAGTCCCGCAAGCCCCTGAATTTCGCTGGGGATAATTATCTTTGTCGCTGTGCCGTTCGCCGCGGCGGAGAAGGCCTCGAGCGCTTTTAGGCGGATAACCGCATCGCTCGGTGTCGCGTCGTTGATAAGGCGGATACCCTCGGCAGTCGCTTTCTGAACAGTGAGTATTGCCTCCGCTTCGCCTTCTGCCTCGAGAATCTGCTGCTGCTTCTTCGCGTCGGCTCTGAGTATTGCGGATTCTTTTTCGCCCTCCGCCTCGAGTATGGCCGCTCTCTTTTCGCCTTCCGCTCTAAGGATTGCTTCGCGGCGTTCGCGCTCGGCTTTCATCTGTTTTTCCATCGCGTTTTGGATTTCTTTCGGCGGCAGAATATTCTTCAGTTCCACGCGATTGACCTTGATGCCCCATGGATCGGTCGCCTCATCAAGAATGGTGCGCATTTTTGAGTTGATAATATCGCGGCTTGTAAGACACTGGTCAAGCTCCAAATCGCCTATGATGTTTCTCAGCGTTGTTGCCGAGAGATTTTCGATTGCAACCATAGGCTGCTCAATGCCGTAGGTATAGAGCTTGGGATCAGTAATCTGAAAATACACAACCGTGTCTATCTGCATGGTGACGTTATCCTTGGTGATAACGGGCTGGGGAGGGAAGTCCGCAACCTGCTCCTTGAGAGAAACCACCTTTGCGACTCTTTCAATCAGAGGAACCTTAACATGCAGACCGACGTTCCATGTCGTTTTGTACGCGCCGAGCCTTTCTACTACAAACGCTTTTGCCTGCTGAACTATACGGATGTTTGCAATGATGATTACCAGAAAAATAACTGCCAAAATGCCTATACCGATAACTGCCATTTTTATACCTCCCGATTATTTTACAATAAGTTTAACTCCCTGAATTTCTTTTACGACGACAATCTGTCCCTGCGGAATTTTAATTGCATCGTCAGCCGAACGAGCCGTCCATACCTGACCGGAGATTTTGACCGCGCCTTCACCGGCAATATTGTCTATATTTTCCGTCACAATGCACTCTTTCCCGATAAGCGCGTCGGCATTGGTCGGCTGAATTTTCGGATTTATGTATTTTTTTACCAGAGGCCTCGTCAGACAGAGCGAGGCAAGCGACACCGCGATAAACCACACTGCCTGAAGCCATAACGGCGAACCGCACAGAGCCGATATCATCGCCGCAAGCGCGCCGATTGCGAACCATATCGAAACAAGCCCCGGCACAATGCCCTCGACTATCAGCATAATTATCATTATCGCAAGCCATATCACAAATGTGCTTCCCGTAACAAAAATCATATTATGCAATCACCACCTTGAAAATATTATATACGCCGCGCAGCGTTTATGCAAGCTTTTTTGCCGCCTGTAATTATTGACAATGCGGATAGATAGGGTTAAACTTCTGTAATGAAAAAGACAGCAAGGTTTTTGCTTGCTATTTTGTGCGGAAAGGTTGATTAATATGAATATTACCGTATATCTCGGCGCCTTTGAAGGAAATGACCGCTCACTGAAGTCTTCTGTCGGGGAGCTCGGAAGCTGGATCGGCAAAAGCGGCAATACGCTCGTATACGGCGGCTCGAAGAGCGGGCTGATGGGTGTGCTTGCGGAAAGCGCTTTGAGAGCCGGAGGGCGTGCGATCGGCGTGGAGCCGCAGTTCCTGATTGATGCCGTCGCGCAGTATGAGGGTTTGACGGAATTGATCGTCACCAAGGATATGTCGGAGCGCAAGGCGAAAATGATAGAGCTGGGAGATGCTTTTATCGCTTTTCCGGGCGGTACCGGCACTTTGGAGGAGATAGCGGAGGTTATGTCCAAGGTGTCCATGAAGCAGCTTGACGCTCCGTGCATTTTCTATAATCTCAACGGATATTATGACGACCTCAAAGCGCTTTTGCGGCACATGATCGATATGGGCCTTTCCTCGGAGGAACGGCAGGAAGGCATCTATTTCGCGCAGAATCTTGATGAAATCAAGGATATATTGGCAAAATAACCGTTAAATAACGACGTTTGTTAAAAACGGAAAATTGCCTTAATATTACGGAATTTAACTCCGAATATCGAATCAACCGCCGTTTTCCAATCACGGAAATCGGCGGTCGATTTTTTTATTATTGAGGTAAGGCATAATGTGAACAGAAAATCATTTCCAAATCAGCGGGACGAGCAGCTCCGTGCCGATTGTGAGCGATGTGAAATCCATTCCTCTGTTGAGTATTTTCATCCATTTCTCGGCATCGGAAAATTTGACTCCGTATGCGGAGCATATGTTATCCGCGCTGTCGCCTGCGCAGACAATGTGACTCATTACCTGTATGTATCTGTCGTTTTGCAGATTGGGCTCTGTTGTCGGAAGCCACAGTATTACGCCCAACGGAACAATGTCGAGCGTTTCAAGCTGATTGATCGACAAAATCGCATCCCCGTAGTCGTGATAATCCAGACCCCAGCAATAGTATATGTTCGTCAGAGTATCGCCTTCTTTTATCTCATACGGCATGAGGAAAAATTTGATACTGTCGCTGCCGGCGGGCGCCATTGACGCGCATGCGCTTGGCGCGACGATCGTAAGTCCCAAGCAAATAATCAGAAAGAGGGAAATAAGTCGCTTTTTCATATTATGTCTACCTCGTTATGTTTATCTTGCATCTATAATAACACGGCTACTGAATTATGTAAAGTGGATTATGAAAATTTTATAACAATTTCTTAAAAAATTATAAAAATCTCTGCCTCAAAAATACATTGTGTCTTTGAGGCAGAGTTACTTGATAAACTATATTTTGTTGTACAATCCTGTTTCGGCAACTTATGGGGGGTTACTTGATGAAATTCCTTATTTCCAAAGCCAACATTGTCATGTCGTCGAACTGCGGCGCACTTCCGGCAAAAGCTTCTACATCGGCGGTTATTTGTGAAATGAGCTGTGCGCAGTCGTCTTCCGGATGACTGTTGAGCGCGTTCAGCATCCTGTCGATTCCGAAAAGCTCGTTGTTGCTGTCGGAGGCTTCGGGGATACCGTCGGTATAGATAAACAGACGATCACCCTCGGCTAAATCCAGCTCGTAATTTTTGTATTTTGAGCCTTCCATACCGCCCAGAACAAAGCCGTGCTTGTCCTTGTACAGCTCATATTTTCCGCCCTTGTGCCGAACGACCGGGTATTCGTGCCCGGCGTTTGCGCATATCATCTTGCCTGTTGTTAAATCGAGAATGCCGAGCCATACGGTGACAAACATGTTTACGGCGTTGTTTTCGCACAGCTGCGCGTTTATGCTTTCAAAAACCTGAGCCGGCGAAAATCCTGCCTGAGCGCTGTTCTTGAGCAGCGATTTGGAAATCCCCATGAACAGCGCGGCGGGGATGCCCTTTCCGGATACGTCCGCAATGGTCAGCGCCAGATGCGTTTTGTCGATGAGATAGAAATCATAAAAATCGCCGCCGACTTCCTTTGCAGGATCCATGCTTGCGAAAATGTCAAATTCGTTATGATCGGGGAAAGGCGGAAATTGGCAGGGGAGTAAAGATGCCTGTATTTGCTTTGCGATACTCAGCTCTGCGCCTATTCTTTCTCTCTCGGCTGTGACCGAGGTGAGCTCACCGATATATTTCTGCAGTGAACCTGCCATGCCGTTGAACTCATTCGCAAGCTCGCCTATTTCATCGTTGCTTTCTACGCTTGTGCGGTAGTCGAGGTTGCCGCCGCTTATATGCCGCACGTCCTCGATAAGCTCCGTTACCGGCTTTGTGAGACTGCCGGAAAAACGCCCGCTCAAAAACACCACCGCCGTTGTGATGAGAACGAACACGGCAATGTACATGTATAGGTTGTTGATGGCGTATTTGCTGATCTCTCGCTCGGTTTTCTCTGAATTTTCGCTGAGCGCGGTTTTCATTTTCTCAACAGGCTCGTTTACATCCTCTTCGGCTATCTGCAATACAAGCGTCCACCTCGTTGAAGGAATGGGGGAGTATGCAAGGTATATTCCGCTGTTCAAATGCTTTACGCCGTCGTATCCGCTCATTATCGCGCTGGACGCGCTGAATGCGGGATGTTTAAGATTTGTGCATATGTTGTCATATTCGCCGCCTGCAGTCATATCCGGTGAGACTATTACATTTCCATTTTCGTCGACGATAAAAGCGGAAGTGTTTTTGCCGAGATCAACCGTCGTTACGGAATTGACGATGTCATTTATCAAAATGTTCATGCAAACAACTCCTGCGGCGCTCCCGTCGGGATTATGAAAAACGGCGCTACAGCCTATTGTAAGCCCTCTCCCCGATTCGTCCTGATATGTTTCGGTGAACGTGGGGACGCCGTGCGCTTGGGTATACCAGCTTTCGCCGGAGTAATCCAAATATTCGCCGTCAATTGCGCCTGAATCTGTGTTGAAGCATATAAAAGCGCCGCTTTCCGTACCGACAGAAAGCGAGCTGACAACGCCTTTGTTAAAGGACATTATCGGCTCCCATATATCGATAATATTTCCCAAAAGACAGATTTCGTTTTCAACCGAAGCGTAAGAAACAGATTCATCTCGGAGATATCGCTGCATTGCCGGCATCCCCGAGTTTGCCTTATCCGCCGGCAAAATCTCTACCTTCTCGAAACGTTCCGGTTCGGCGTATATTTTTTCGAGATATGATACTGACAAGCTGATGCAGTTTTCGTATTGTGACAGCGATTCGCTCAGATTCGAGGCGCGGCTGACCGCAAGCTCCAGCATGTTCTCCTTAACCTGCTTTGTCAGGGCAAGCTCACTGGATTTTGAAGCGGTTTTACCGAGCTCGTACTCGCTTTTCAAAACGCTGTCTTTTACCCGAAGCATACTCAAAATTCCGATTGCCGTGCATAAGCTCAGAGAAAAAACGGCAATCATCAAAACAAGCTGCCTGACTTTTTTGTTAATGCTCTTCTTATTTTTCATTTTTCCTCCGAATTATGCCGCTTTTCCTCAGCAGTGTACTGCCTATAATTATAAACAACACCGTGTATCGCGTCAATAGCGGAATTCTTGCCATTTATATTATGCCCAGACTTTTGAACATCACGCTCCACAGATAAAGCGTCACGGAGCAAAGCGCGCTTGTCGCGATGACTATATCTCCCGCAAGCTCGCTGTCTCCGCCCATTTGCTGCGCCATGGTGAACGATGCGACAGCCGTCGCAGAACCGAAGACGCCTATAAGTCCGGAAAATTCCACACCGCGAAAACCCAACACTGCCACAATTGAGAGGAAAATTGCAGGGATGACAATGAGGCGCATTGCGCATATACGCGCAAGGTCATGCGCGTGGAGACGCATGCTGTCAAAACGGAAAAATGCGCCGAGAAGAAAGAGCATAAGCGGACTTCCGATTTTGCCGAGTTCAGAGACGGTTTTTTCAATAGGCGAGGGGAACGTAATATGAAGCGCGGAAAAAAGCAGACCGAGCAATGAGGCGATGATAAGCGGATTTTTGATTACATCAACGAGTATTGCAGCCGGCAAGCAGCCCGAGCTTATCGGCAACCGCTATGCATCTGCCTTCCCGTATGACTCTTTCCAGGCCAGCGACGGTCGTTTCATTATCGGCTGTGGTAATGACAAGCTCTTCACTCTTCTGTGCACAAAAGCTATCGATCGTGAAGATCTTCTCTCCGATCCGCGCTTTGACACCAATATCCATCGCTGTGAAAATCATGCAGCGCTCAAGCCCGAAATCGAGAAATGGAGCGTTCAGCATACAATTGATGAGTGCGTTGCAATCATAGATGCGGCAGGAGTGCCTGTGGCGCCCATCAACATGCTTGCAGATGTCGTCAATGATGAACATATTGCAGGAGCTCGCGAGATGTTTGTTCACATAAATCACCCTCTTATCGGCGATATGATTGTTCCCGGCAACCCTGTCAAGCTTCTTGAAACCAAGCCTGATATATCAAAATGCGCCCCCGATTTTGGACAGGACAACAAGGCAGTTTACGGTGAAATGCTCGGCATGACTGAAGGTGACCTTGAGAAGCTGAAGGAGCAGAATGTCATCTGACATACTCCGGCATTCTCGCCTGTTTCAGATATAGATCCCGCAGTGGCATTGGCTCGCCAATGCCACTGCGGGATTCGCCCATTTTGCGGTTAATAATACCATCTGCCCGCCATATTTCACGGATTGTATTAACAAAAGATAAAGAAGTACGCCTGCGCACTTGACACCGCAATAAAAATTGTGTAAATTGTTGTAAAAAAATGAGAGGACATTAAATTAATGGCTTTTGGCTTTTTCGATGATATAACATTTCCCAGATTTCTCGCTTCCACGGTGAAATGTTTCCCTAATAAAACGGCGATTGAGGACAGCTCGCGCAGCTATACATATGCCGCGCTTGATAAATTGACGAGAGATCTCGCGGCGGGCTTCGCATCCATAGGCATCGGCCGCGGCGACCATGTCTGCGTTTGGGCGGAGCTCTGGCTCGACACCGCCGTGACTTATTATGCCCTTATGCGCATCGGCGCTACATCCGTTATGATGCGTACCACCACGCCCGAAAACGCTATCGCCGCGATCACGAATAAGGCAGATTGTACCTTTGCGATTTGCGGAAGTGAGCAGGTCGATATGTTCAAACGCACTCTTTCCGGCGGAAAGGTCAAGGCGATTATTTCCATGGCGGACTGTGATAACGGCGCGGATTACTGCTATTCGGATATTGAGCGTCTGGGCAGGGAAGTGGGGGATGAGGAATTTGCAAAGACGGAGGCCGCAGTGTCCCCGGCTGATATTGCCGATATTCTTTTTACCTCCGGTACGACCGGAATACCCAAGATGGTTATGATAAGCCAGTATTCGCGCCTCAATATGGGCAGGCTTCTTGCCCATAACCTTGCGGCCACGGAAAAGGATAAGTTCCTGAATGTTCTCCCAATGTATCACTGCTTCTCCCTCGGACCGAATCTTACCGCCGCCATGGCTGTCGGCGCGTCCGTGTACATTCCGGACAGCCGGCATACCTCGGATATAATAAAGGCCATCAGGCAAGGTTGCACGGTGCTCAGCGCCGTCCCCACGCAGTTTACGGTTCTTCTCCGGCGCGATGACCTTACGCCGGAGGACTGCGCCAGTCTGCGCACGGGTGTTGTAGCCGGCGCGGCGTGCAGCCCGACATTGTTCAGAAAAATTGAGAAGACCCTCGGCGTGACTCTTGTGTCAAGTCTCGGCATGACGGAGGGCTCCGCCGGCGTGACGACCGCGAGCCTTGACGATGATCTCGAAACAAGATGCTCTACGGTCGGCCGCGTTCAGGAAGGGCTTGAGAGCAAGATTATCGATACGCAAACCGGTCTCCCTCTGCCGGACGGCGAAACGGGCGAATTCTGCATTCGCGGCTTTTCGATTATGCAAGGTTATTATAATGACCCTGAGCTTACCGCAAAGGCCATCGACGGCGACGGCTGGCTTCATTCCGGCGATCTCGCGTGGAGAGACGAGCGGGGGATTATTCATCTTGCGGGCCGTCTGAAAGAGCTTATTATCCGTTGCGGTGAAAATATTTGTCCCGGCGAAATCGAAAATCTACTTATGGAGCATGAGGCGATTGCGGCCTGCAAGGTCGCCGGAACTCCGGATAAAATATTCGGCGAAGAGGTTTGCGCGATTATCGTCCTCAAAAAAGGCCGCTCCGTCACAAATAAAGAGCTTGTTGATTTTATGCGGGAAAAAACGGAACTTAACAGGATTCCGAGATATTATATCTATCTGGATGCTCTGCCTGTGAACGATGTCGGCAAGCCGGATCTGAACGCCATAAAGGAAATTGCCGCCTCAGCCGAGGAAACCGAAAAAGAAATCGTAAAAAGGAAACCGTAAACGGACGTAAAAGGAAACAAGCTGATATCGAAAAAGTGAAAAAATGTGTTGACAAACCATAACCGTTCTGCTATTATAACTGAGCTGGTAAATGCTGGTGTAGCTCAGTTGGTAGAGCAGCTGATTTGTAATCAGCAGGTCGGGGGTTCGAGTCCGTCCACCAGCTCCAAAGCAAAACATGATTCTTTTGTTTTCAGTGAATGGGATGTTTTGTTTCGGATGTAATTCAACATGGGGGAATTCCCGAGTGGCCAAAGGGGACAGACTGTAAATCTGCTGGCAATGCCTTCGATGGTTCGAATCCATCTTCCCCCATTGAACAAAAAACATCGAATTGATGTAATGTGTCAATTCGGTGTTTTTTGTTTTTAGCTTAATATATTTTGATTGATACTTGATATTTGCTAAAATAGTTGTTGCAAATGTACTGCGGAGTAGTGTATAATGATTTGGAAACGCTGAAAATATTTTGTTCTATATGTTTCAAAATTTTTTTCTGTAAGCATAATTATTAGACAGAGAGGAAGCAATAAATGGAAACCAAAAACATCCGCAACATCGCCTTGCTCGGGCACGGCAATAACGGCAAAACCAGCCTTGCCGAGAGCATGCTTTATGTCACCGGCGCTATTGACCGTATGGGTAAGGTCGCAGACGGAAACACCGTCTGTGATAATGACGCCGAAGAAATCAGCCGCCAGATAACAATATCCACGGCAATCGCGCCCGTGAACTTCGACGCCTGCAAGATTAACGTTCTTGACTGCCCCGGTTATTTTGACTTCGTGGGCGATGTTCTCTGCTCCATCCGCGCGGTTGAAGCGGGAGTTATTGTCGCCTCCGCAAAGGACTGCGCAGAGTCTTTGCCGGTCGGCGCGCAGCGCTCTTGGAACTATCTGAAAAATGCGGGCCTGCCTGTTATGTTTGCCGTCTCAAAATGCAATGAGGAGCATGGCGATTATTTTACCGCCCTCGAAACCATCAAAGGCAAGTACGGCTCTGTTGTCTGCCCTGTTACCATCCCCACATCCGACGGCACCGGCGTTATAGATCTTGTCCATAATGTCGCGTACATCTCCAACGGCGCCAAATTCAGCAAGACCGATATTCCCGCCGCCGACGCCGGCAAGGCGGAAGATCTCCGCACCGAGCTTATGGAAGCCGCAGCCGGCGCTACCGAAGAGCTTATGGAAAAGTTCTTCGAGACTATGGAGCTTGATGAGAACGACATAATCGAAGGCCTCAAGGTCGGCGTTAAAGAGCGCACGGTTGTTCCCGTTTTCGCAAGCGATGCAATGACCAATGTCGGCACGGCGGCAATGCTCCAGGGCATATGCGATTATTGCCCCGCTCCCGAGGAGAAGAACGACGGCACTCTCGGTTTCGTCTTCAAGACCGTTTCCGATAAGTTCGGTAAGTTCAGCTTTGTCAAAATTCTCTCCGGTAAGATTACCTCCGGCATGTCTCTGAGAAATGTCCGCATGTCCTCCAACGATAAACTCGGCCGCCTTTACACCATGACAGGCAAAAAGTCCGTCGAAGTTACCGAAGCATGCTGCGGTGATATCGTCGCCATAGGCAAGATGGATTGGAAGACCGGCGATACCGTTACCGATTCCAAGGATGATGCGGAGCTTCCCGCGATTGACATTCCCGAACCCTGCTACTCCATGTGCATCGCGCCCAAGACCAAGGGGCAGGATGATAAGGTCGCCGCAGGCCTTGCGAAGCTCGGCGAGGAAGACATTTCCTTTACGCTTGTCAACAACGCCGAAACTCACCAGATGGTTATTTCCGGCGCAGGCGATATTCAGGTCGGTGTTCTCTGCTCCAAACTCAAGAATCTTTATAACGTTGAGACCGAGCTTAAGCCCGCGCGCGTTGCCTATCGCGAGAAGATCAAGGGCAAGGTTGAAGCGCACGGCCGCCATAAGAAACAGTCCGGCGGCTCCGGTCAGTTCGGCGATGTCTGGATTCGCTTTGAGCCTCAGGATGAGCAGGACGATATGATTTTCGCGGAAGAAGTGTTCGGCGGCTCCGTTCCCAAGAATTTCTTCCCCTCCGTTGAAAAGGGCCTGCGCAATGCCGTTGTCAAGGGCGTTCTCGCCGGCTATCCTCTTGTCGGGCTGAAAGCCACTCTGTATGACGGCTCCTACCACCCGGTTGACTCGAACGATATGGCGTTCCAGACCGCGGCCCGCCTTGCGTATCAGGATGGTATCCCCAAGGCAAAGCCCACCATTCTTGAGCCTATCGGACAGCTCTTTGTCACCATTCCCGACGAATATCAGGGCGCTATTATCGGCGACATCAACTCCAAGCGCCGCGGCACCATGATGGGCTCCATGCCTGCAGGTGACGGCATGACCACCATTGAGGCCGAAGTCCCCATGGCGGAGATGACCACCTACACCATTGACCTGCGTTCCATGACGCAGGGCGCCGGCTCCTTCACCTGCAAGTTTGTGCGCTATGAAGAAGCTCCCGGCAATGTGCAGCAGAAGGTTATCGAGGAAGCCAAGGCTCTCGCCGAAGCGGAAGGCTAATTTAATCGATAATATACAGCAGTACCGCGCAGCACGGAAATCAGCCGTGCTGCGCGGTACTGTATTTATGCCGGAATGCATTATTGCCGTATTTATGCTGCAAGCCTTATCCCTTTTGTCATGAGTATCAGACAAAAATCATTAGAAATGAAAAATTAGGAGCGCTTTAAAGGCTCACTTGCGCAAAGGGAAGCCGGGCAGGCTTGGGGGATTGTCGCATCCCATCTTTAAAATCCGTCGCGACAGCGACACCATAACTCCTCACTCCTCACTCCTCACTCCTCACTCCTCAATCCTCACTCCTCATTTTTTACAAAAACCCCTTGTACTCCGGGCTTTTTTCTGTTATTATCAACATGGATAGAAATAATTTTCAAAGGGGGCTTGACAAGCGTGAAGCCGAACCCCATACTTGACACGACACGACACGACACGACACGACAGGTTAAGCCTGTCCCTTTGCGCTGTTTCGGAGAACAAACACAAGCTTTTCACGGACGCATTTTGCCCTTGATGCAGGGGTGAGATGCGTCATTTTGCATGCTCTATGTCAATAGTTGGGGTAGAGCATAAAGAAGAAAGCTGAATAACCTTTTTGCATTTCA
>CAVHIP010000006.1:0-38286 GCA_963636125.1 Oscillospiraceae bacterium
CGGCTCTTACAGGCTTCAAAAGATTTCATTAAAATCAAAGATTTTAATGAAAAATAGTATGAGAATATTGAAAGGGACAGTATGCTGTCATAGCGTGAAATGAACATTCAAAAGACACAGGAAATGGAATCCGGCAACATCCCCAAGCTGCTCGCGAGGCTGGCAATTCCGGCGGTTGTGGCGCAAATTGTAAATCTTCTTTATAATATCGTTGACCGCATCTACATCGGCCATATGGCGGACGTCGGCGCGACGGCGCTGACCGGAGTAGGGCTCTTCACGCCGATTCTGATGCTGATTATGGCGTTTGCGATGCTTGCCGGCGCCGGCGGCGCGCCGAGAGCCGCGATTTCCATGGGCGAAAAGGATATCAAAACCGCGGAAAAAACGCTGGGGAACTGCTTTTCGCTTTTGATGATTTTCGCTGTTGCGCTGACCGCCGTATTTTATATGCTCGTTCCCTCTCTTCTGCGGATCTTCGGCGCGAGCGACGCGACATTCCCGTACGCGCTGGATTATGCCCGCATTTATATCCTCGGCACCGTTTTTGTGCTCATCGTGATGGGCATGAACCCGTTTATCACAACGCAGGGCTTCGCAAAAATCAGCATGATGACAACCGTAATCGGCGCCGTCATCAACATTGTTCTCGACCCGATTTTCATATTCGCTTTCAATCTCGGCGTGCGCGGCGCGGCGATCGCGACCGTGTTGAGTCAGGCTGTCGGAGCGCTTTGGATACTGCGCTTTCTCACCGGAAAGCAGACAATTCTGCGCCTCAGAAAAGAAAACCTGCGCTTGGAGGGGAAAATAATTCTTCCGTGCGTAGGTCTCGGCGTTTCCACGTTTGTTATGCTCTCTACAGAGTCCCTGCTGTCCATGTGCTTCACTTCGAGCCTCTCGCGCTACGGCGGGGATCTTGCTGTTGGCGCCATGACCATTCTCACAAGCGTGGGTCAGCTTGCCACGATGCCCATGCAGGGTATCTGTCAGGGCGGCCAGCCTATTATCAGCTACAACTTCGGCGCCGGAAAGAGCGAGCGGGTTAAAAAAGCGTTTTATACGCAATTTGCCGTCTCCATGACCTATGCGGTCTTGTTCTGGGCAGTTGTAATGCTTCTCCCGCAGATTTTCGCCGGCATGTTTACGCAGGACGCGGAGCTTATCAAGTATACTGTTCGCGCGATGAGAATTTACATGGCAGGAATATTCGCTATTGGCGCGCAGCTGTCGTGTCAGCAGAGCTTTATGGCTCTCGGGCAGGCCAAAATCAGTCTGCTCCTTGCCTGCCTCCGCAAAATTGTCCTACTGATACCGCTCATTCTCATCCTGCCGCAGTTCCTTTCCGATCAGGTTTTCGCCGTGTTTCTGGCGGAACCCGTCAGCGACATTCTCGCCGCCGTTATCACCACCGTCTGTTTCCTGACGAAATTCGACGGTATTCTGCAAAAGAGAAAATTTCCGCAGCAGTCATAACCAAAACTTCAATAATAGAGGCAGCATCGCAAAACAAATCTGCGATGCTGCCTTTGCTCTTCATCCGGCGTATGCCGCCTCCGCGTTTTCAGCCTCGGCGAAACTCTGTATTACGAGATCGGTGTTATTTTCTATCCACTTGCAGCAGCGCTCTGCGTCCGTATAGATTATAAACTCGCGCCATGTAGAGTCCCCGTTATCATCTGTAAACTCAAAATCCACATACAAAGTCGAACGCCTGTTTTTGTATTCCTCATCCTGCACCGGCCATATTCTGAGCATATGCCCATCCTCGGTATCCGGTATAATGCAGTTATAATATAAGTCTTCTGCCTGCTTGTTTGAAATTTGAACGTCCTGCGACTGCTGAACGCCGTCCGGCTGAATATAATAGCCGCTTATCGCGCAGTAGCTGAGATTATCGAATGACCGACCGTCCGGAAGCATCGCGCGGCTTTGCACGGCTTCTTGCGCGTTTATTATTTCCTCCAGCTCGCGCAGATTGGGGTTGACTCTCTCCCTTCCGTCCGTGTAGACGCGTATATCATAGCTTCTGGAGACCGTTTTGCCGTTTTTAAGCTTATAAGTTATTCCCAGAACCTCATATTCGGAGCCAGGCTTTTCGTTTACGGCTTTGTTGTTGATTATACTGCCGTGCAGCGCTATGACTTTTTCTATATTCTCCGGCTCCTTATACGCCGTTTCGCCGGTGTACTCTATGTACGCTGTGTCTACATCCTCCGTGTCGGGAATATATCTCTCATAGTGAAATACGTCGCATTCACAGCAAGCGCCCAAAATGAGCGCAACCGCGGCAAGAATGGCGAGTTCTTTCCAATGCCCTCTGAAAACTTTGACGGTTTTGTCAAGAATCATTTGCGCGGCGAAGAAGCCTATGAACGCGCCGACCGCAAGCGAAGCGACCGTCAGAATCCCGCCGAGAGAGCCGCCGACGGAATTGTCAAAAAATATCGCGTATATGACGGACGCGAAGGCGCAGGCAGAGCCGAACGCGGCGCAATATTTGAAAACCGGCTTGAGCGCGCTTATTGCCACCGTGTCTCCCGCGGTTTCCATTCTCCGCTTTCCGAACAGCAGCAGCGCGATAACGGAGAGTATAAGCCCCGCGATGCAGTAATATATGAGCAGCTCGCTGTTGCGGACAAATATTTCGTCGTGGGAATATACGCCGTTCCTGTATGTCCCGCCGTATTCCACCGCAATTGAGCCGAGCCCGTCGAACGGGGAAAGCGCAGAGAATATCCGACTGTCGGGGTAGCTGTATCCGTAAAGCATTGCGCCCAGCGCTGATGTGATGCACGCATATACAAGAAGCGGAAGTATATTAAGCCCGATATAAGCAAGCGGCATGATTATTATACTGCCCGTCAGCATCGCGCAGAAAACGGCGATTCCGTAAAACGCCACGGTGCTTGCCGCGACCATCCACAGCCATTGCCATACATAGCGCGCTTCGAGATATCCGGAGCTCCCGCAGACCAAAAGCGTGATAACGGCCGTCGCAATTTCCGAGAGCAGCAGCGGCGCAAGCCCTGTGAGATAGCTTGTGACGAACACGCTCTCTCTTTTAATCGGCAGCGACGCTATCATTCTGCAGCTTCTTGAAATATAGAGAAACGAGAACATCAGCAACGCGGCGGCGGGCGCGGCGACAGCCGCCAGCACAGCGTCGGAAACCGCATATTCCAGAAGACATTGTCCGGCCTCAAGCGTAATGTCCGTGAAGTTATATCTTACGCACCTGCTTATTTCACTCGCCAGATTTACCGGCGCAATCAGTATCAGCGTCCCAAACCAGATGACCCACAGCGGCCAGCATCTTTTGAGCAGGCTTTTCCCGAGCCCAGGATTATATAATGATGTCCTTGATTTCATGGCCTGCGCCTCCCATTTCGTAAATGAATATTTCCTCGAGCGAAAGCGGAACGGTTTCTATAAACAGCGGCTTGCGCGCGCTGATTTTTTCGGTTATATCCTCCGCCTTGCCGCGCAGAATAAGCTGCTGCACCCTGCCGAGCGCGGATGCGTGAAGTATGTCCAGCCCGTCCGGAAGCTCCGCGCCATCCGGCAGCGCGAGCTGAATTTTCACTATGCTCTCCTGCAACTCATTGAGGGAGCATTCTATACACATTTTGCCGTTGTTCATAATGCCGACGTAGCTGCATACATCCTCAAGCTCCCGCAGATTGTGCGACGATACGACGACGGTGGTGTTGTGCTCCGCAACATCCGAAAGCAGGATATTCCACACCTGCCGCCGCATTACCGGGTCGAGCCCGTCTACCGGCTCATCGAGCACAACGATTTCCGGACACATCGACAGCGCAAGGCGAAACGCCGCCTGCTTCTGCATGCCCTTGCTCAGCTTGCGCATCGACCGGCGCAGATCCATGTCAAATGCCTCTCCCAAACGCTCAAACCTCTCAAGGCTGAATGTGGGATAGATCGAGGCGTAAAACTCCGCCATGTCCTTGATTGACGACTGCGTGAAATAGAATATCTCATCGGGAATATACGCGATTCGGCTTTTCTTTTCGATGTTTTCATATATCGGCTCTCCGTCGATGAGCGCTTCGCCGCTGTCCTGTCTGTATATTCCGGTGAGGTGGCGGATGAGCGTGGATTTGCCAGCGCCGTTTGGCCCCACAAGCCCGTAAACCGCGCCCTGCGGCACGTTTATGTTCACGCCGTCAAGCGCGCGAAAGCCGTCAAAGCTTTTTACAAGCTCCTTAACTTCTATTTTCATTTTCTTCTCCTCCTCGTATAAGAGAGATTAACTCATCATCCTCGACTCCCAGCGCCTTAAGCTCGGACGCAAGTGATAAGAATTTTTCCGCAAGCTCCGCTTTCCTGCCTTCGATTGCGTCTCTGCGGCAGCTTACGAAGCTGCCCTTTCCCGTGACGGATTCGATATATCCGTCCGCCTCAAGCTCGCGGTACGCGCGCTGTATTGTGTTTGGGTTTATCGTGAGCGAAGTGGCAAGCTCCCTCACCGACGGCAGCTTATCCCCACCGCGCAGTGCGCCGGATATTATCAAATCGCGAAACCCGTCCCGTACCTGCTCGTAAATAGGTCGGGAATCCCGAAAGTTGATGTTTATCATGCCCGATCCTCCTGCTCTAACTGTACTAACGCATTTAGTACAGTTAGCATACAATAAACCGCCCCGTTTGTCAACAAGAATTTTGCACCGCAATATATTATTGACATAAGTTTTGTTATCAGTATATTATATAAATAAGGTAAAACGGAAAATATAAAAAATACAAGGAGGACGGCATGGAAAACAAATTTTGCCTTAAATGCATGGAAAAGCTCCCCAATGGGGCGGAATTTTGCCCGAACTGCGGCCAAAAGGTGGGGGAAACGAAAGTAAATCCTATCGCTCTGCCGCCAAAAACCGTTCTGCGCGGCAGATATTTTGTCGGCTCTGTCTTGAGCCAGGATTCTTCTTGTATTACTTATATCGGGTATGACCTGATGCTTGAAATTCAGGTGGCGGTAAAAGAGCTTTTTCCGGCTGATTTGTGCGCGCGTACAGCAGAAAAAGTTCAATGGAACTGCGATGATCAACAGCGAGAGCAAAATATTGAGAGTTATATAAAAGAAGCGCGCGAAATGGCAAAGTTCAAATATTTGAACTCTGCAAACGGCGTTCAGGATATTATTGCCGAAAACGGCACCGCGTATATCGTCATGAAATACGCAGAAGCGGAATCGGCGAAGGAAAAATCGGAGTGTGATGACAATACCACGCCGAAAGCCGAGGCGAACAATCCGCTTGATCGCCCCGTGTCTGCTGCAAAGGAAAAGCCGAAGAAAAAGAAAGCGCTGACCGCAATTATAATTGCTGCCGTCCTCATAATTGCCGCCGTTGTAGCCTATCCGAGCGCGAAAGAAGCCTACGCAAATAATTGCTTTGACAAGGCTGTTAGATATGAAAACGGCAACGGCGTTGAGCGGGATTATGCGGAAGCCATGAATTGGTATCTAAAAGCTGCGAATGCCGGAAATACGGATGCAATGTACAGCATAGGCTGTATGTTCGCTGACGGTTACGGTGTTGAGCAGGATTACGCAAAAGCAATGGAGTGGTATAGGAATGCAGCGGACAATGGCAATGCAGATGCAATGAACAGCATCGGATATATGTATGATTACGGCACCGGCGTTGAACAGGACTATGAAAAAGCATTAGAATGGTACGAAAAAGCTATAGATGCCGGCAATGTGGACTCAATGTACAATATTGGCAGTATGTATGAATATGGCAATGGTGTTGAACAAGATTATACAAAGGCAATGGAATGTTACACAAAGGCGGGGAGCAATGGCAATGCGTCGGCAATGAACAATATCGGCTATTTGTATGCTTGTGGCAATGGTGTTGTGCAGAATTATACAAAAGCAATAGAATGGTACGCAAAATCGGCAGACAGCGGCAATGTGGAGGGAATGTTTGACCTCGGATATATGTATGACTACGGTCTCGGTGTTGAGCAGGATTATGAAAAAGCGATGAGCTGGTATAAAAAAGCTGCGGATGCCGGCAATACTGCTGCAATGAACAACATCGGAACATTATATTATAATGCGTTTGGCGTTGAGCTAGATTATGAAAAAGCAATGCAGTGGTTTGAAAAAGCAGCAAATGGCGGCAATGCGTCTGCAATGAGTTGGATCGGGTATATGTACGATTACGGCCTTGATGTTGAACAGGACTACGAAAAAGCAATGAAATGGTACAAGAAAGCGGCAGATGGTGGAATTGCTGCAGCAATGTACAACATTGGGCACATGTATGACCGAGGTCGAGGTGTTGAGCAGGATTATGAAGAAGCTATGAAGTGGTACAAAAAAGCTGCGGGCGGCGGAAATGTGTATGCAATGTGTAACATTGGAGTTTTGTATGATAATGGACAAGGTGTAGAACAGGATTATGTTAAAGCCATGGAATGGTTCAAAAAAGCTGCAGATTACGGTGATGCGAATGCAATGTGCAGCATTGGCAATTTATACTGTGATGGCGACGGCGTTGAGCAAGACTACGAAATGGCGATGGAGTGGTACATAAAAGCAGCAAATTGTGATCTTGCGGGCGCAATGAATAATATCGGTGTTATGTATGAAAACGGCTATGGCGTCGTGCAGGATCATGAAAAAGCCATGGAGTGGTACAAAAAAGCTGCAGACGGCGGTAATGCGAACGCAATGTGCAGCATCGGATATATGTACAACTGGGGCAAAGGCGTTGAGCAGGATCATGAAAAAGCAATGGAGTGGTACAAGAAAGCCGCAGACAACGGCAGCGCGACAGCAATGGATCATATTGGTGATATGTATAGATTTTTTGGTTTCGGTGTTGAACAGGATTACGAAAAAGCAATGAAATGGTACGCAAAAGCGGCAGAGAACGGCGATGTTTCAGCAATGAGTTCGATCGGATCGTTATATTATAACGGACAAGGTGTGGAACAGGACTACATAAAAGCAATGGAGTGGTACAAAAAAGCGGCAGACGGTGGATCTGCGTTAGCGATGAACCAAATCGGGTATATGTACTATTGGGGGCACGGCGTTGCAATAGACAGAGTAACCGCCAATGAATGGTATGCCAAAGCCAAAGCAGCGGGATATACGGGGTAATAATCGTTCAGCGCACTGAAAAAGCACATAACCAAACAAAACAAGCTCGGAGATCTTTTTCAAGGTCTCCGAGCTTGTTTGCACTATTCAATCCGTATGCGTCTCACTGCTTTTCCATTTCCTCTATGAGCTCGCCGAAGAGCTTGAGGGCGGAGTTTATCGGCTCCGTGCTGCTCATGTCGACGCCGGCGATTTTGAGCAGGGAGATGGGATCTGCGCTGCTGCCGGCGGAGAGGAACTTTTTGTAATCGTCCACAGCGCTTTTACCCTCGCTCAATATTCTGTTGCTTATCGCCACGGCGGCGCAAAAGCCGGTCGCGTATTGAAACACGTAATAATTATAGAAAAAGTGCGGGATTCTTGCCCATTCCAGCGCGATTTCGTCATCGGAGATCATCTCATCCCCAAAATAAAGCTTGTTGAGCGCCAAATACTTTTCGCAAAGCGCGTCCGCCGTGAGCGCCTCGCCGTTTTCGCACATTTGCCCCATCTCAAGCTCAAATTCCGCGAACATCGTTTGCCGGTAGACGGTTCCCTTGAATTGGTCGAGGAAGTGATTTATAAGATACGCCCTGCTCGCTTTGTCCTGCGTTCTGCCCAGCAGATAGCGCATCAGCAAAACTTCGTTGACCGTCGAGGCAACCTCCGCGACAAAGATAACATAGTCGGATGTGCATACCGGCTGATATTTGCAGCTGTGCCAGCTGTGCAGCGCGTGCCCCATTTCGTGCGCGATTGTGAACATGCAGTCGAGCGTGTCCTTGTGGTTGAGCAGCACGTACGGGTGCGGCCGCGATGAGCCGGAGGAATACGCGCCGCCGCGCTTGCCCTGATTTTCATAGACATCGATCCAGCGGTTGTCAAAGCCCTGCTTCAAAAGCGCGACATAATCCTCTCCCATGACGGACAGCGCCTCCAGCACGGTCTCCTTCGCCTGCTCATAGCTTATCTTCTGCTCTGCGTCCGCGACAATCGGCGTATACACATCGTACATGTGCAGCTCGTCAAGCCCCAGCAGCTTTTTGCGCAGCGCGACATAGGCGTACATCTTGTCCATGTTCGCGTGCACCGTCTCTATGAGGTTTGTGTATACCTCAATCGGCACCTCGTTCTCGTCCAGCGCGGCCTCGAGCGTACTGCCGTATTTCCTCGCCTCGGCGAAAAAGCGAAGCTGCTTGAACTGCGCGTCCAGCGTCGCCGCGACGGTGTTCTTGAATTGACCCAGCCGCTTGTAATAAGTCTCGAAGGCGCTGCGCCGCAAGACTCTGTCCGCGCTTTCAAGCAGCGGCACAAAGCTGCCGTTTGTCAGCTGATGCGCATTTCCGTCGCGGTCAATCGCGTCAGAGAAGGTGAGATCCGCGTTTCTGAAAATGCCGCATATGTTATCCGGCGCCTCCGCCATTTCTCCCATCGCCGACAAAAGCCTTTCCTCCGCGGCGGAGAGAACGTGCTCTTTCCTGCGGCGGACGAAATACAGAACTCTCCTGTATGTTTCAAGCTCCGGCCGCTCGGCAAAAAATCTGTCCAGTCTCTCGTCGTCGATCGCGATAAGCTCCGGCGTTGCGAAAGCGGATGCGCTTGAAACCGAGACTAAAATATTCATCGCCTTGCCGCGCATATCCTGATAGAAAGCGTTGGAAGTGTCCTGATCGCTCTTGCAGTTCGCGTATCCGAACAGCTTTTCGAGGCGAAGCGAAACCTCGTCGCTGAATTTTAAATATCCGAGCAGCGCCTCCGCGCTCTCGCCGAGCCTTCCGCGGTATTTCTCATACCCATCCGGTATGCTCTTGAGCTCTTCGTATTCGATCTTCCACGCCTCGTCGCTCTCGAACATATCGCCCAGATCCCATGTATATTTTTCTTCAACATCTTCTCTTTTCGGTATTGCCATATCAGCCATGCTGCACCTCGTATATAAAAATAATATTTTTCAGCCGTGTCTATTATACCACGCTGATTTTATACGCGAAAGCCGTTTTGTTTGTTGACAATTTTTGAAATATCCCGCCGTACGGAAAATTATGATTGATTTTTCTGTTTTCTGTGTTACAATGACTACAATCAGCAGCGAGCTGATAAATACATACGGAGGTATAATTATGGCTTTTGTTATTACCGATGAGTGCCTGTCCTGCGGTTCCTGCGCTGCTCAGTGCCCTGCCGAAGCTATTGATATGGGCGATCTGCATTACGAAATCGACCATGATAAGTGCCTTGAGTGCGGTGCTTGCGCTGCTCAGTGCCCTGCCGAAGCTATTGTTCAGGAGTAATTCTTTACATCTGATAATAAAAGGGACGATTTTATCGTCCCTTTTATTATTTAGTTATTTGATGATTATTATTGGCAAAGAGGTAAGCTATGCCGGAATTTATTCGTTTGTGGGAAAACGGCCCGTTGTTTGCGCAGTCGGAGCATTTTAAACTCGGCACCGACTCCGTTCTGCTTGCGGATTTTGTGAATACATCCCGCGCGCGGAGCGGGATAGACCTGGGCTGTGGCTCGGGAATAATCTCTTTGCTTCTGCTCGAAAAATGTGAAAAGCTCCGCATGACGGGCCTCGAGATAAACCCCGATGCGGCAAGCCTCGCGGAAAAGAATATGACGGCGAATCGTTTTGATGATCGCGCCGAAATAATCGCCGGCGATATCCGACGCCATAGGGAGCTTTTCCGTTCCGGTGCTTTTGATCTCGTCGTCGTAAACCCGCCGTATTTCCCCCAAAACAGTGGCATGCTTTCGCCGGAGAGCGGCCGCGCCGCGGCAAGGGGAGAGGTGGAATGTACGCTGGAAGAAATCTGCCGCGCCTCGGCGTTTCTGCTGAAAACCGGCGGCAGCTTCTGCATCGTCCACCGGAGCGAGAGACTTTCGGAGCTTATGCGCCTTATGAGCGAATATAAAATAGAGCCGAAGCGGCTGAGACTTGTTCAGCATAAAATCAGCTCCGCCCCGTCCCTTGCCCTTGTCGAAGGCAGACGCGGCGGAAATGCCGGCCTCAAGATAGAGCCGCCGCTCATCCTTGCCGATGAAAACGGCGAAGAAACCGAAGAGTACAAAAGGATTTATCACAGATAGGCAATTTCCGGGCGCAAGTCCGCTTGCAGTTTCCGGCGTATGTGTATATAATTGATTAAAATAAAAAAATAAAAACCCGGAGTGAGTGAATGGCTTATAAATCCGATATTGAGATAGCGCAAGCTTGTGAAAAAAAGAAAATAACCGAAATTGCCGGGATTGCGGGTATAGATTCAAAATATCTTGAGCTGTACGGCAATTATAAAGCCAAGGTTGATTACTCTCTGCTTGAGGACAAAAAGACGGCGCCCGATGGGAAGCTTATCCTTGTCACCGCCGTTACGCCGACTCCCGCGGGCGAGGGAAAAACCACTACCGCCGTCGGCCTTGCCGACGGTCTGCGAAGAATAGGCAAAAAGACCGTCGCCGCATTGCGCGAGCCGTCTCTCGGCCCCGTTTTCGGCATCAAAGGCGGCGCCACCGGCGGCGGATACGCGCAGATTGTCCCAATGGAGGACATAAACCTGCATTTCACCGGGGATTTCCACGCGATAGGCGCGGCGAACAATCTCCTTGCCGCGATGCTTGACAATCATATCCAACAGGGCAACGCCATCCGCATAGATCCCAAGCAGATTACATGGCGTCGTGTCTTGGATATGAACGACCGCCAGCTGCGCAATATTGTCGACGGGCTCGGCGGCAGGGCAAACGGCGTCCCGAGGGAGGACGGGTTTGATATTACCGTCGCCTCCGAGGTTATGGCGATTGTCTGCCTCGCCTCCGATATTGCGGATCTGAAAAAGCGCCTCGGCAAAATCGTTGTCGCTTATACGTATGACGGCAAACCCGTGACCGCGCATGATCTCAAGGCCGATGGCGCAATGGCGGCGCTTTTGCGAGATGCGATAAAGCCGAATTTAGTGCAGACGCTTGAGGGAACTCCGGCGTTTGTTCACTGCGGCCCCTTTGCGAATATCGCGCACGGCTGCAATTCCGTTACTGCAACGCGCATGGCGCTCAAGCTCGGCGATTATGTCGTCACAGAGGCCGGCTTTGCGGCGGATCTCGGCGCGGAAAAGTTTTTCGACATAAAATGCCGCATGGCAAATCTTCATCCGGACGCCGTTGTCGTGGTCGCAACGCTCCGCGCGCTCAAATATCACGGCGGCGCGGAGAAGGACGAGCTCAGCATTGAAAACCTTGACGCGCTTGAGAAAGGCCTGCCCAATCTCATGCAGCACGTGGCGAATATCCGCGATGTGTTCTCTCTGCCCTGTGTGGTGGCGATAAACGCATTCCCGACGGATACCGAGGCGGAGCTTGCCATTGTGGAAAAGCGATGCGCCGAGATAGATGTTCCCGTGGCACTGTCGGATGTCTGGGCAAAAGGCGGCGCGGGCGGCGAGGCGCTTGCGCGTGAAGTCGTCAATCTATGCGAACAGCCCAATAATTTTTCCTTCGCCTACGATGCGGATATGAGCATTGAGGAAAAGCTTGATGCCATATGCCGCCGCGTATATCATGCAGACGGCGTTAAGCTCGTTGGGAATGCCGCCCATCAGGCGCGGCGCCTCACGGAACTCGGATACGGGAAGTTGCCGATCTGTATCGCGAAAACGCAGTATTCCTTTTCCGATGATCCCGAAAAACTCGGCGCGCCGAGAGGCTTTACCGTCACCGTGCGTGAGCTTCGCGTGAGCGCCGGAGCCGGATTTATAGTCGCGCTGGCGGGCGATATCCTGACCATGCCCGGTCTGCCGAAAGTCCCCGCGGCCGAGAAAATAGATATAGACGATAACGGCGTCATTTCAGGATTGTTTTAATTGTTAACAGGCGGTGTGTTGAAAGTGAGTGAGCTTTTAAAAGGTGTTCCGGCCGCTTCCGCGCTGGATGAAAAAACGCGCGAAAAGGTCGAAAAACTCAAAGCGCAGGGTATTGCGCCGTGCGTCGCGATGCTTCGCATAGGCGAGGACGAGGGCGCGCTTTCGTATGAACGGGGCGCGGAAAAACGCTGTGATAAAGTCGGCATAACCGCGCGTAAAATCGTTTTGCCGACGGATGTGACGCAGAGCGATCTTTTAGACACCATACGTTCTTTGAATGAAGATAAAACCGTGCACGGCATTCTTTTGTTCCGCCCCTTACCACCTGCGCTTGATGAAAAAGAAATCTGCTCCGCCATCGCTCCCCAAAAGGATGTGGACGGGATAACGCCCTCATCCATGCTGAAAGCCTATTCAGGTGTCGGCGAGGGGTTTACGCCCTGCGTTGCCGCCGCTGTCACGGAGTTGCTCGACTATTATAATATACCCCTTGCCGGGAAACGCGCGGTTGTCATCGGCAGAAGCCTTGCGGTTGGTCGGCCTGTTTCCATGCTTCTGATGCATGAGGACGCAACCGTCACCGTCTGCCACACGAAAACGCAGAATCTCGCGGAAATTTGCCGCGACGCAGATATCGTGGTGACGGCGGCGGGAGCGGGGGAACGCTTCGGCAGAGAGTGCTTCCGCGCCGGGCAGACGGTTGTTGATATCGGCATTACATGGAGCGAGAGCAAGCAAAAGCTTGTCGGCGATGTGAATTTTGACGAGGCCGCGCCGATCCTTTCCGCGATAAGCCCCGTGCCGGGCGGCGTCGGCAGCATGACAAGCGCAATTCTCACCCATCATGTGGCGCAGGCCGCCGAGAAGCTGCTATGAGAAAATTCAGAACAAGGGATCTTACCCTTATGGCTCTGCTCATCGCCATGGAGATCGTCCTTTCGCGCTTCCTGTCGTTCAGCGCGTGGAACATGAAAATCGGCTTGAGCTTTTTGCCGGTTGCCGTCGCCGGAATTCTTCTCGGACCGATTCCTGCGGGCATTGTTGCAGCCCTGGGCGATTTTATCGGCGCCGTACTCTTCCCGATAGGCGCGTATTTCCCGGGCTTTACGCTGACGGCGTTTCTGACCGGATGCTGCTTCGGCCTCTTCCTCTTTCACGCGCAAACCCCGCGCCGCATTCTATCGGCGGTCGCGGTCAATCAGCTTGCCTTCGGCCTTGCGCTCAACACGTTGTGGATATCGATGATCTACGGCTCTCCCTATCTGCCCCTGCTCGCCACGCGTCTCATCCAATGCGCCGTGCTCTTTCCCGTGCAGTTTGTATCTATACTTTTGCTCATCAAAAGCGGCCTGATAAAGACGCTTCGGCAGAAAATAGAATAATAATATCAAGGGCAGTACCGCAAAATGCGGCGCTGCCCTTGATAATTGCAAGCGTTTATGCCCTTTTTGAATCTATCGTGACAAAGCAGATGATTACGCCCAGCACGCAGACCGCGAGCGCGATCAGCATCGTGTTGTGTACGCCCATTTTGTCCATAAGCACACCGCCCACAATAGACGCCGTGATATTGGCAAGCGTCAGCATCGCCGCGGATACAGCCTGACCTTTGGCGGAATCGTTCACATCCACCACGATGCTCGCGTAGTCTACAAGCGCCGGAATAATAAGCGCGTAGCACAGCATCTGCGTGACAGAGGAGAGATACAGCGCCCCGAGACTTGTCGCGAATGTGACCGTTGCGATTCTCACGATGTACATCACCGCCGCAAATCGTATGACGGTTGAGCATTTGAAGTTTCTTGTGATGCGCGTATAAAAAAGCATAGCCGGAACTTCGCAGAATGCGCCGATAGAGCTGATAACGCCCATGTTGCTCTCATTCCCGCCGACATTTTTCGCGATGTTGATAAGAAACGACCCCAGGACAGATGACGGGAACATAAGCACCGATGTGCCTACGCAGAAAGCGACAAACCTTTTGTTGTTCACGAGAAATGCGCCTAAAGATGAGCCTTCCTTTTCCTTTGCGTCCTCCTGCCCCGCCTCCGGAACAGTGACGATTTTCCGCACCCGCCGGATAACCGTGAGGATAATCAGCTCCATTAAAATCATCACTATCGACAGATCGGACAGCAGCTCCGGTGAGTACTCCGAGCAGAGCTTTCCAAGCATGATTGTGATTATTGAAAATGCCAGCGAGCCGCAGCTTCTGGAAAAGCCGAAGTTTATGTATTGCCCCGTCCTGTCCATACTGAAGCAAAGTTCCGTATTCATCGGACCTACCGCAACGGCGCATGCTATCAGTATGCAGTAAAGTATGCTGACATAAATGCCGCTTCCATCGGAGAAGAGTATCAATACCTCGAGCAGAGCTTCCGTAAACAGCAAACCGTACAGACAATGGTGTACCTTTATTTTTCCGCTTCCGTCAATAAAGGAAGCGAGCAGGGGCGCGAGAAAAAATCCGCCTATGTTGCCGATGGCGATTATCATGCCCAGCTGAGTGTTCGTATATCCTCTGTTTTGCAGAAAAACCGCCGCATAGGACGATATGCAGCAGTATCCCATCCAATAAAAAGCCTGCACCGCGGAATATTCCGACAGCAGCAGAGCGTGCTTCTTAGAATCGTTCATAAATAACCCGAGCCTCTGTGTTGAAAAATAATAAAAACTGCAAAGCAAGCACATATTATACATATCTTTCCTCGATTTGCAATAGAAAAAATAATAAATTTGCGCTAAAGTCGGCATAACCGGACAAAAAACGCGGCGTTTGCGCGCCGCGCTTGTCTGCTCATCATTATAAAAAAAAATATTTCGGAGAGGGAGGCGGAAAAGCTCATTTGCACACGAAGCAATGCCATTCGTCCTCCTGCGTATGGCCGATAATCTTAAATCCGTTGCCGGTAATGGCGGCGCTTACATCTTTCCATCGTCCGTCGATTATGCCGGAGCATATGAATGTCCCGCCCTCTGCCATAAACTGCCGGACGAACGCGGACAGCGAGATGATGACATCCGCCACTATGTTTGCCAGAACGAGCTGAAACCCTGTCCCCAGCGTCCTGCGCAAGGAGGCGTCCTTTAAGATATCGCCGGAGTAGAGCTTGATTTTATCCTCGTCGATACCGTTGAGCTGCGCGTTCATCATCGCCGCGTCCTTTGCCTTCGGGTCGATATCGCAGCCGACGCATTCTTCGCACCCCAAAAGAAGCGCGCCTATACCCAAAATTCCGCTGCCGCAGCCGAGATCGAGCGCACGTACCCCACCTCCCGCGTAAGCTTCAAGCGCGGCGAGCGAGAGTTTCGTCGTCGGGTGACTGCCCGTCCCGAAAGCGATACCCGGATCAAGTCTCAGCGGAATGCGCCCGTCGTCCGGTGCGTCCAGCCATTCCGGCACCACAACCAGCTTTTCTCCTGTTTCTATCGGTTCATAGCTGTTTTTCCAATCATTTTCCCAATCCTTGTCCTCGGTCTGCGATACGGCACATTCCGGGAATTTTTCCAAAATCCTTGCCAGAACCGCTTTGCCCGCGGAGTCATCGGTGAGATAGAACTTGATCCTGCTCACTCCCCGATAGGCTTTTTCGACGCTTTCGTCCACATAGTCCCAATATTGGCGGCTGTTTTCGAGAAAATCGTGAAAATCCTCCTCGTTTTCGATGACAAAGCCCTCAACGCCGAGCGCCGTAAGCTCGTCGCATCGCTCGTCCATTTTTTCCGCCGGTGTGTCGAGGGATATTTCGGTGTATCTCATAGCTGCTTCTCCTTGTACTGCGTATACAAGTATAATAATCTAAATTGAAATTAAAGTCCATAGAATGAGTTGCGTTAAAAAAATAACTATCTCAAAAGCGATTTGTGCAAAAAAATTAACAAAAAATCAGAGTTTTTTGAAAAAAGCTATTGACAATTTTCTGTCAGTGTACTATATTATACTCGTAAGTTAAATAACTAACTAAGTAAGAACAAGTTTGATGTGAAGATATATGGAGGTCGGTTTTATGAAGTGCCCTCGCTGCGGTAATGAAATGGTTATGGACGGTCACAGAAAGATTGATTTATATATGTGCTATGATTGCGGTTATATCGAAGGCCGCAATACCGGTGTGGAAGTTCCCAAGCACCGCGAGACCAATTTTGAGCGCCTTCGCAAGCTCAGTTTCACCGAATCCGTCGCGTACCTCGCAAAGGGTCTCGGCCTTAAGGAGGACAGCGTAAACACGTGGATGGAGCGCTCCGTCGCCAATTCGATGCACTGAAGCCGGTGTATTAAATTAAGATAATCAGACAGACGTACTTTAAACGAAATGGGCTTTCCTTTATCGGGAAAGCTCATTTTGTATATTGCCGCCGCGGCTGTAGTTTACCTCCTCATCAAGAAAAAAAGGAACCTAAACCCGGAAGCAGCGCCGTATAGTGCGCGCTGCCATAAAAAAGGATTGCCCCACTGTGGAGGCAATCCTTTTTTGAGCTTTTTAAAGTTTTTTGCATTATGGCAGTTGAATTATGTCAACAAATTTGATATTATAAATTATTAAAAAATGAAAAACTGTACTGATGGAAAATAAGAAGAGTATCGATGAAAAATAAGAATTGGAAAATACCTCTCCATAGACCGGAGATGCCGCAGGAACTGCTTTCGGCGGGGTATACGCCGCTCCTTTCCGCGGCCATGGCGCTGCGCGGAATAAAAGACGCTGCCTCCGCCGCTGAAATGCTGGACGGGGGGAGCGAGTGCCTCTGTGACCCTATGCTTATCATGGGAATGGACAAAGCGAGGGACAGGGTTCTGCGCGCAATTGAAAAAAAAGAAAAAACCGCAGTTTTCGGCGACTATGACGTCGACGGCATAACCTCCACCTGCCTTGTGACGGATTATCTGCGCTCCAAAGGGCTTGAGTGCCTGACGTATATTCCCGACAGGAACGAGGAGGGCTACGGCCTCAACTGCTCCGCACTCGATAAGCTCAAGGCGCAGGGCGTGTGCCTCGTTATATCTGTCGACTGCGGCATTACCGCCGCCGATGAGACGCAGCATGCCCATGATATCGGCCTTGAAATGGTCATAACCGACCATCACGAGTGTAAGGGCGTCACTCTCCCTTATGCCGCCGCCGTTATTGACTGCAAGCAGGCCGGAGACACCTACCCAAACCCGCACCTTGCCGGCGTTGGTATGGCGCTCAAGCTCGTGTGCGCCTGCGAAGGGGACAGCGATAAAGTGCTCGATAATTACGCCGATCTTGTCGCTATCGGCACCGTGGCGGATGTCATGCCCCTTGTGGGCGAAAACCGATATCTTGTCCGTCGGGGTCTCAAAATGCTTGAGAATCCGCAGAGACCGGGCATTGCCGCGATGCTGCGCGAAGCGGGCGTGTCGCCGGCAAAGCTCACCGCCTCCTCGATAGGCTTTTCTCTCGCTCCGCGCCTCAACGCCGCCGGCAGACTCGGCCATGCCGAGACCGCCGTCAGACTGCTGATGAGCGAAGACGATGGGGAGGCATCGCGCCTTGCCACCGAGCTGTGCGAGCTTAACCGCAAAAGGCAGTCGATTGAAACGCAGATATGGGAAGAAGCCAATGTCATGCTTGACGGCGTAAATCCCGAAAAGCCCATAATTCTGGCGAGCGATAAATGGCATCAGGGCGTCATCGGCATCGCCGCGTCAAAGCTTGCCGAGCAATACTCTCTCCCATCGATCATGATATGCATAAACGGCGATGTGGGCAAGGGCTCCTGCAGGAGCTTCGGCGGCTTCAACATTTTTGAGGCGCTCTCCGCCTGTTCGGAGCATCTTATCGGCTTCGGCGGACACGCGCTCGCGGCAGGGCTCAATATCCGAACCGACAAGCTGGATGATTTCAAGGCGGCAATGGCGGAGTATTTTTCGAAGAATCGGCCGAACGAGCAGCCCGAGGTGCAATGCGACCTGCTGATAAACGAGCCGTCCCTTCTTACGATAGACAATGTGCGCTCTCTTGACCGGCTTGAGCCTTACGGCAACATGAACCCCAAGCCCGTTATGTGCATGTACGGCGTGACGATTGAGAGCATGACCGCCGTCGGCAACGGCAGGCATCTGAAAATGAGGGTTTTGCTCGATAATACGCCGTTTGAGTGCATATTTTTCTCCCATACATCAAGAGAACTCAATATACACGAGGGGAGCTGCGTTGACATCGCTTTCACCCCTCAGATAAACGATTTTCGCGGCCACATCTCCGTGCAGCTTCTTATCTCCTCCGCGGCGCCGCATAACAGCGATGCGCTGTGCCGCGCCATCCTCGACGGGGATAATGACGCGCTCTACGCCGCGTGGCGTTTCTGCCCGGAGAGAGAGGACTTTGTCAGAGTGTGGCGTACGCTCAGCTCCGGAGAGCGTGTCGGCGATACGATTTCCCGGATTATCGCGCAGACGCCTGCCGGGATGCTTCCGGAGAAATATTGTCTCTGTCTTGAAGCATTCCGTGAAGTCGGATTGCTCAGAAATCAAAACGGCGGGATATACGGCGCGGAAAAAGCCGAAATAGACGGAAAGGCGGATCTCGATGCGACAATTGTCGAACGGACGCTGCGCTCTTATCGAAAGGAGTGCGCGGTATGAGTGAAAAAACGATTGCGGATATAGACAAATTTGACGCCGACGCTCAATTTGAATTTCTGCTTGATAAAATAAAAAACAGCGGGCACCCTATGGATTACGGGCGCATCCGGGCCGCGTATGACACCGCGCGAATTGCCCATTCCGGGCAGAAGCGCAAGGACGGGACGCCCTATGTTACCCACTGCATAGCCGCGGCGGATATCACCGTTGATATGGGCCTTGACGAGGATTCCATCATCGCCGCCCTCCTGCATGATGTTATCGAGGACACTACGCTCACCCACGCGGATATTGCCCATCAGTTCGGCGAGGCAGTCGCGGATATTGTCGAGGGCGTTACAAAGCTGACGCGTGTGCAGTACACCAGCAAAGAAGACGAGCAGATGGAAAATCTGCGCAAGATGCTGCTGGCGATGGCGAAGGATATCCGCGTTATACTTATAAAAATAGCCGACCGGCTTCACAATATGCGCACCATGGAATATCAGACGCCGGAAAAACAGCGGCAGAAATCCCTCGAGACGATGGAGATTTACGCCCCCATCGCGCACCGTCTGGGAATGCAGCGCTCCAAGTGGGAGCTTGAAGATCTCTCGCTCAAGTATCTTGATCCGACCGGCTATAAAGAGATAACCGACAGCCTTGAGGAGAAAATGCCGGTTCTGGAGAGCTTCATGGAATCCATGAAGAATAAAATTCAGACGCGCCTTGAAAGCGACGGCATTGACTGTACGATTTATTACCGCATCAAGCACGTTTACAGCATCTACCGCAAGATGTACAGCCAGAATCTGAGCATGAACGGCATTTTCGATCTCTGCGCTTTCCGCGTCATAGTCGACACCATACCCGACTGCTATAATGTTCTCGGCATAATCCACGATATGTTCAAGCCCGTACCGGGGAAGTTCAAGGATTATATTTCCACCCCCAAGCCCAACATGTATCAATCTGTCCATACCACCGTCATCGGGGCGGAGGGCATTCCCTTCGAGGTGCAGATAAGAACGTGGGAAATGCACCACACCGCCGAATACGGCGTTGCCGCGCATTGGAAGTATAAAATGGATGACGGCGGGCAGACTGTGAAAGCGGGGGATGAGGACAAGTTCGCATGGATACGCCGCCTCCTCGAGAGCCAGCAGGACAGCGACGCGACTGACTTTTTCCATAATCTTAAAATAGACATGTTTTCCGATGAGGTCTTCGTGTTTTCGCCGAAGGGTGACGTTATAAATCTCCCCGCCGGCGCGACGCCCATCGATTTTGCCTACAGCATACATTCCGACGTCGGCAACCATATGGTCGGCGCGACTGTAAACGGCCGCATTGTCACCTATGACCATGTTCTGCAGAATGGCGACATTGTTGAGATACGCACGTCCAAATCCGCCTCCGGCCCGAGCCGAGATTGGCTGTCGATGGCAAAAAGCGGCTCCGCGAGAACAAAGATAAAGCAGTGGTTCAAGAAAGAGCGGCGTGAAGAAAATGTTATCCGCGGCCGCTCCATGCTTGAAGACGAGCTAAAGCGTAACGGATGTACTCTTGAGGACGCTACCGCGGAGGAGATCGCGGCGCCGATAATGAAGCGCCTGTCGCTCACAAGCCTCGAAGAGCTTTACGCGGCTATCGGTTACGGCGGCGTCACCGCGACGAGAGTCGCCAACAGGATGAGGGACGAGCTCATCAAGGCCAACAAGGCCGATAAGGACAAGAAGACCGCTATCGATAAGCTCAATCAGGCGGCGGAGCGGCGCGAGCAGAACGCCGTAAAGCAGGGTAAGGCCGTTCACGGAATCCTTGTCGAGGGAATAAGCAATTGCCTTGTCAAATTCTCACGCTGCTGCACGCCCGTTCCGGGGGACGATATTGTCGGCTTCATTACGCGCGGCCAGGGCGTTTCAATCCACCGCACAGACTGCGAAAATTATCTGAGCCGCCGCCTCGATCCCGAAAACGAGGGCAGATGGGTAAACGTCAGCTGGGCACAGGAGATTACCGACACCTATGTCAGCACGCTCTCTCTCACCGCGAAGAACCGCGGTGGCCTTGTTATGGACATTGCCGTCGTGCTCAACACGCTCAACGCAAAGGTCCGCACGCTGACGGCGCGCGAGCTTGCCGGCGGCCTCGCCATAGCGAGCGTTACGCTTGAAGTGAAAAACAGCGGCGAGCTGAAATATATCATCTCCCGCCTCTCTACAATACCCGGCGTAACGCAGGTAATAAGAAACGGAAACTGATCAATCAAGTAACGGAAAAAGGGGAAAAATCAGATGAAAGCTGTGTTGACACGCGTGCGCTCCGCCTCGGTGGAGATAGACGGCAGAATTAACGGCAAAATCGGGAAAGGCTTTCTGGTGCTTCTTGGCGTGCATGAAAACGATACCGAAAAAGAGGCCGAGAAGATAGCGAATAAAATCTGCGGGCTTCGAATATTTGAGGATGCGGAAGAGAAAATCAATCTGAGCGCCGCCGACGCCGGCGCGATGTCGATACTCCTCATCAGCCAGTTCACATTGTTTGCCGACTGCAAGTCCAGACGGCCGGGCTTTTCCAAGGCCGCGAGGCCGGAAAAGGCGATACCCCTGTATGAAAAGGTCATCGCGCTCTGCCGTGAAAAGGGCTTTGAAGTGCAGACGGGCGAATTCGGCGCGAAGATGCTGGTTACATCCGAAAATGACGGGCCTTTTACCATCTTGCTGGATACCAACGAGCTGTAAAAATTTTTAATTATAATAGGAGAGAAAAGAATGCTTATAAAAACTCTGCCTGTCGGGCAGCTTGAGACAAACTGTTATGTCGTTACCAATGAAAAAACTCTCGAGTGCGTCGTGATAGATCCCGGCGATGAGAGCAACACCATTCTTGATTATATCGAGTCCAACCATCTCAAATGCGAAGCGATAATGCTCACTCACGGGCATTATGACCACACGGGCGCCGTTAACGCGGTCGCGGAGGAGACGGGAGCGATTGTCTATATGAACACCCGCGATGATGAGCGCGCCATCAAATCCAAGCAGCTGCCATTTCGTCTGCCAGAAGGCGGCATAAACTATGACGACGGCGATATCATCGACGCGGCGGGCATGCGCTTTGAGATAATCGCAACGCCCGGCCATACTCCCGGCGGCGTGACCATAAAATGCGAGGACTGTCTTTTTACCGGCGATACTCTTTTTAAAGGCAGCCTCGGCAGAACGGACCTTGACGGCGGCGATATGGATCAGGAGCTCGCTTCGCTGAAAAAAATCTGCTCCCTCGAGGGCGATTATGAAGTATATCCCGGCCATATGGACAGCACCACTCTCCAGCGCGAGAGAAGCTTCAACTACTATTGCCGCATGGCGATGAGCATGTGAGCGCGACATAGATTTATATCGTAAAAATCGCAGAAAAAGGGAACTTTTTTAAATATCGAGCAGTCATAAATCTGACTGCCTCAGGAAATAGAGGTAAACTTATGAAACAGCCTACTCTGGTTATCCTTGCCGCCGGTATGGGCAGCCGCTTCGGCGGGCTCAAGCAGATCACCGCGGTTGATGATTTCGGCCATGCGATAATTGACTTTTCCATGTATGATGCCTACCGCGCGGGCTTCCGCAAGGTGGCGTTCATAATCAAGCATGAGATAGAGGCGGATTTTAAGCGCTTCGTCGGCGAGCGTGCGGAAAAGCATTTTGATGTGAAATACGTCTTCCAGCAGACAGATATGCTCCCCGCCGGCTATGCTCTCCCCGAAGAACGGGTGAAGCCGTGGGGGACGGCGCACGCCGTGCTCTGCGCCAAAGACGTTGTTGACGGCCCCTTCGCCGTGATAAATTCCGACGATTTCTACGGCCGAACCGCCTACTCCGCCATCTATGACTATCTTGTCTCCGACCACCCCGAGACGGAGCACGCCATGGTGGCGTATCTCCTCCGAAACACCGTCACGGAGAACGGCTCTGTCGCAAGAGGCGTATGCGATGTGAAAAACGGTTTTCTGAGCGATGTGGTTGAGCGCACGAAGATATTCAAGAAGGGCGCTGACGCGGAATACACCGAGGACGGGGATGCGTTTTTCCCGCTTTCCGGCGAAACTCTTGTTTCCATGAACTTCTGGGGCTTTAACGAGAGCTTCATGGAGCAGCTTGAGAAGCGCTTCCCGCAGTGGCTCGATAAAAATCTGCCCGCCAATCCTCTCAAGGCGGAATATTTCCTGCCGTTTGTTGCCGACGCGATGATAAAAGAGGGCGAGGGCAAAGTAAAGGTTCTCAACTGCCATGAGACATGGCACGGCATTACATATAAAGAAGATATGAAAAGCGTTGTAAGCTCAATTGCAAAGATGAGAAGCGAGGGGCTTTACCCCGAGACGCTTCTTGATTGATAAGGGGGAGAGGAAAATGCAAATTCTTGTTACCGGCGGCGCCGGATATATCGGCAGCCATACCTGCGTAGAACTGCTCAACAGGGGCATGGATGTTGTCGTCATAGACAATCTTGTGAACTCAAGCGCGAAATCGCTTGAAAGAGTGAGCAGGATAACCGGAAAGGATCTCGCTTTCTATCAAAAGGATGTGCGAGACCGCGCCGCGCTCGATGAAATTTTTGAAAAGCACGATATCAACTGCGTTATCCACTTTGCCGGTCTCAAGGCTGTCGGCGAGTCTGTCCGAATGCCGCTTGAGTATTACGATAATAATCTTTTCTCCACCGTGACACTGTGCGAGGCGATGCGGGACCACAACGTGAAAAACATAGTTTTTTCATCCTCCGCCACGGTCTATTCGAGCGACAATGCCGTCCCCTTCAGCGAGAACAGCCGCACCGGAATGTGCACAAATCCCTATGGCTGGACGAAATACATGAACGAGCAGATCCTTCGCGACACCTCCAATGCCATAGACGACTGGTCTGTTGTCCTCCTGCGGTACTTCAATCCCATCGGCGCGCATCCGAGCGGGCTTATCGGCGAAGATCCCCGGGGAATACCCAACAACCTCATGCCGTACATTTCTCAGGTCGCCGTCGGCAGGCGTGATCACCTCAATGTTTTCGGTAACGACTATGACACCCCGGACGGCACCGGCGTGCGCGATTATATCCACGTTGTCGATCTTGCGCGCGGCCACGTCTCCGCGATAGAATATATGCAGAGCCACAGAGGCGAGAGCGTTTTCAACCTCGGCACCGGCGTCGGATACAGCGTCCTCGACATGGTAAAGGCGTTTGAGCGCGTCAGCGGCCGCAAGATTCCCTATGAGATAGTCGCCCGCCGCCCCGGCGATATCGCGACGGTCTACGCAAGCCCCGATAAGAGCGCCGAGCTTCTCGGATGGAAGGCGCAGTATACTTTAGAGGACATGTGCCGCGACACATGGAAGTGGCAGTCCGAAAACCCGATGGGGTTTGCAGAATAATATTTACATAATTTTTTGTAAAAATTTGTAATTACCTATTGCAATTTGATTTTCTTTGTAGTAATATTGTAACCAATCATGGAAGACCTATCTGTCATTGCGACTTTTTACGCGAAGAGAGCGGCCCGACATGTGGTATATTCATCGAATGCTTCGTTTCGATGACAGCATCAGTTAATAATTTCGACCCGACAAGGGTCGGTTAGGGGGAGCAAAAACATGAAAAAACGGCTCATCAGTCTATTGCTGACAGTTGTCATGCTGATGTCTCTGTGCACCGTTCTGGGCGCAGGCGCGTCCGCTGACGACAATCTCACGACTGTGACACTGTCAAAGGGAGACACTGTTCTCAGCCTCTGCCAGAAATTAGGCGTGGATTTCTTCGCCTATAAAAATCTGATCATGAAACTCAACGGTTTTACCAGCGAGTCTCAGTTCAGTAAGCTGGCGGTAGGGCAGCAGGTTGTCCTTCCCACAAGCGCCGCAGCTGCCGAAACGCTCAGCGCTACCGCGGCAGCGGCGAGCACTGTTTCGTCAACGGCAACCACAGCGGCAGCCACAACTGTAGCTGCGACCGTCGGCACCGCGTTGCCTTCTACCTCGTCTCTTACGACAGGGCAGGCTTTGTCGGTTCCCGCCGGTGACAGCGTTGCTTATTATCTGGTTAGGTATACGCTCCAATCGGGCGATACAGTAGGCCAGATATACGCGAACTGGGGTCTCAGCTACAAAACCTTTGACAACCAGATTAAAAAGCTCAACAACATCTCCAACTACAACAGCATCGCTGCCGGCAAAACTCTGATTTTGCCCACAACGAACCCCGCTGTTGCAAATTCGGCGTATTATACCGTTATGTCGCACATTATGAAGAGCGGCGAGACGGCATACGATGTTATCTGCTCTCAGTACGGGATGAATTTCTCCGCTAACCAGAGCTCGATTCTCGCGTTGAACAATACAACGGATTTGTCCTATATACAGGCCGGCTCAGCGCTGTATATTCCTATTTCCGGCATTGTCTCCACGTATACCGCGGTTTCTGCCGGTACCGGCGCTACGACAACCACGGCCACCGCGAATACGAGCGCGAATTACAATCTTGTCAGCCAGACCGCTGTGAACGGTTCGTTTGACCTTATGGTAGACGGCAAATCCGTTACCATCGCGCAGGCAGGCAAAACCGTTAATGTCGTCGCTACTCCGGATTTAGGTTACGGAATTGACACGATAAGCGTCACAAAGGTCGGCGATACGTCCACGGGCGTTGCTGTCAACAATAACAGCTTTATTATGCCGTCCTACTCCGTTATCGTCAATGTCACCTTTAAGCAGGTTGCCGCGTATTCCATCACGGTTGACAGCAACGCAAACGGCAGTGTTGTCGCCATGATTAACGGAACCGCCACAACCAAAGGCTATGTCGGCAGCAAGGTTTCCGTCAGGGCGATACCCAAGGCGGGCTTCATGCTTGACAATGTCAGGGTTACATACAATAAGTATAAAGACAGCGTTGCCGTCGAGAGCAATCAGTTCGTCATGCCCGGCTATGATGTCTGCGTTACCGCGACATTCGTAACCGATCCCGATTACGATCCCAACGTCGGTAATGTGATTTACTTTGACGCTTCGAACTGCGAGATTACTGCCACCGTCGGCGGAACTGAGACAAAGTACGCCAAGAAGGGCGATGTGGTTTCTCTGAATATCGCGCCCTATGCGAATTATACCGTCCAGTCCGTAAAGGTTTATAATTCCGACTTCTCCAAGCTTCTTGCCGAGGATAAGAACACCTTCACAATGCCGGACGGCCCCGTCAATGTCGTTGTGGATGTTAAAACCACCGCTGAAGCGAGCTTCGCGATAAATATCGTTGACCCTGTCAACGGCGAGGTTGCCGTCTCTGTCAATGACAAAGCCGCCACATCCGCGAAAGTCGGCGAGACTGTTGTTGTACACGGCTTCGAAACCAAGCCCGCCTATAACTACCTCACAACCGTCTATAAGACGAACGATCCTTCCGTCGCGGTAGCTACCACGGATAACGGCGACGGCACGGTTTCCTTCGTCATGCCCGATTATGAAGTTACCGTCAGAGTAAAGTTCTACACCTACTATAATGTTAAAACTCACGCCAGCAACGGGCAGTACGGCACATACGGCATTGTATCGAATATTAACCAGAATGTCGGCGTTTCCAAAGCCGGCGCCGGTGTCGAGCTTAAGGTAGGCTTCAGCTATATAGCCAGCGGATACAGCGTTTCCGAAATAATGCTCATTTATGCCGACGGCAGCACATACACCCTGGACGGCACAACCTTCATCATGCCGGACTGCGATGTCACCGTCAGAGTAAAGTTCGCCAAGAGCACCGTCCTGCGCGCGTACGCCATTACCGAGAATGACACCGATAAGGCGAGCGTATATCCTCACTGGGGCAATACCTATACTGTCGGCGGCAAGACGCTCAACGACCTCAAAGCGTACAAAATTGATATCGATGTCGCCGAGAACAGCAATGTCACGGTATATCCCACGGCAGATATCGGCTATCAGTTCGACAAGTTCGTCGTGAACTATGTTGATAAGGGCGGCAATTTCCAGACTCTGACCAAAACGTATCTTGATAAGGACCCCACAACTCTGAAGTATCAGTTCACAATGCCCGAGATAAAAGCGGGTACGGTCGTTGAATTGAGAGTGTACTTCAAGGAAGTTCCCACCTACAGCATCACGGCGGATTATATAAACGCCTGCGATCCCGATGGGGTGGATACGAGCAATGCCGACCACCACATGGGCACCTTCAGCTTCCTGACCGTGTATGATCTTTGCGACCATGCGGCGGAAGATACCAAGCTCTATATACGCTCCTTCGCGAATTCCGGATACAAGGCGAACCTCAGCGGCGTCAAGATTTATAAGATTGGAAATGACGGTTCATATACCGATGTTACCGCCGACCCCGATGTAAACTATGACCCGACCAACTATTCCTTCTTTATGCCGGCATACGACATCAAGATTTATGTACCCTTTACCGAGTCCAAGTTCTGGGTAAAGCTTGAGAAGTCCTTTGACTCGTCGAAGGGTCTTGCGAGAGGCGAAATAACCCTGATTGTCGGCGATAAGCACTTCACCGAGGAAACCCTTACCCTGACCGGCTCCGACAAGAACAACACCCGCATGACCTTTGATCCCGGCACCGTCATGAGAATCGTGAACACATCCAATACCGGCTATGTTCTCAATTCCGACAACCCCTTCAGCATTTACCGTGTTGACAGCATGGGCAACTACATCAGCGGCGATCTTTCCAAGTCTCTCATGGTAGAGGGCTCTGTCGACACCTTTGTCCTGCCGAGCTTCAATGTCGCCGTCAAAGCGAATTATGACGATGAGGTTGTGACCATCAATAAGGCGGACTGCGAGCACGGTTCGTTCACCGTTCCTTCTCAGGTCGCGTGGAACTCGCCCTTTGACATTACCGAGATTTACCCCGATGAGGGCTTCGAGCTCAGTCAGATTCTCCTGACCTATACAGACTTCTCCGGTACACCTCATAAGGATGAATCTATTGACATCTCCTCTGTAAGCGGCTCTTCCAAGACTATCCAGCTCAAGGGCGACGGAAAGCCCCAGTCGGATGTCACCGTTAAGGTTGTATTTACAGCCGTTAAGAATCCGCTCAGCATTAAGTATGTGTTCAGCGGCGAGCCTGTTGAAGTTGCTGACTACTATAATGTCAATCTTGATGTGAACGGCTCCGGCAGCGTTGAAATCACCAGAGATACCGGAACAGCTTGGAAGGGTGATCAACGCACCGACAAGGTGGAAGAGGCCAACGGCATACCCAGCGGCAGCTATGTCAAGGTCAGCCGCTCCACTCTCCACTATGACGCGAACTTTTCCATCTCCTCCGTGACTGTGACCAACAACGGCTTCCCCGTGGAGGTTACGGAAGACTCCGGTTACTACTACTTCTACATGCCTTACGTATCCGATGAGGCGAATGGCTGCGTGGTTACCGTCAATTACACGAATCTTGACGAGTACAGCTTCTATCTCAGCGGCAAGTCAATCGGCAGCGAAGAGATCAAGGATGTTACCTTTACGGTTGACGGAAAGAATGTAACGACCGCGAAACCCGGCGAAAAGATTACTGTGGCATTTACCACCTCTGTGCCAACTGAATCTAAAGGCAAGACCCTTGCTGTATACGCGGTGTATACCGACAGCGACAATGTGACGCACAGGAAAAAGGTGACCGCCGAAACAGGCTGGACATTTACTGTCGACAGCATGCCTGTACCTGCCACTGTCGCGATCGAGTACGCTTATGAATCCGACGCCTATGAGCTTACAGATGCCCATGCCGAAGACAGCACCAGCGAATTCTGGGTGGACGGCGAACAGGTCGTTGCCGATGCGGATGGAAAACTGAAGATAACTGCCGGCAAGACCGTTACCGTCAAGCCCATCGTCAGCACATATCCCGAAGGCAAGGTTCCCGTAAGCATCAGCGTCAAGGATGTTGATAGCAAAAATATCAGCGGCTTTACCTTCGTAATGCCCGAAAAGGATGTCACCGTTACCGTCAACTTCTCCGAAGCGCTGACCGTAGCGATGGATCCCGACACGGTTTCCGATCTGGTCGCCAAGGCAGATTACACAATCACCACAAGCTTCGGCACAGAATCCAATAAGTCGCAGTATGCGTATACCGGCGAAACCGTAACGGTTACGATCACTCCCAAATCCGGATATAAAGTCGATTGCAAAGGGGTTACGGCAACAGGAACAACCAATCAGAGTATCAACGGCAACACCATCACATTCACCGTTGGTACCGAATCGGTCACCATCAGAGGATGGAGCTTCTCGAAAGAAGGAGAACAGCCGGTCACCTTCGGATACGAATCCAGCTACTATGAAGGTTGTGAGTTCTATAAGAACGGGACAGAAAAAATGACCTCCGGCACAACTAAGGTGGGTGTCAACGATGTAATTCACGTAAAGAATTACGACGGCTATAAGATCACGGCAATCAAGGTGACATACCTCGCATCCGACGGCAAAGCCGGTCAGAGCAATGTTGACCTGGACAACGGCACCATTACCATCACAAGCGTTCCCACCGACGAGATTGTTATTGCACTCACGCTTGAGCCAAAGGTTACCGCGTATAACTTCACTTATCCGAAAGCTGCAAACAACGAGTATTCGCTTAACGTGACCAACGGCGTGATGAGCGCCGAAGGGAAGATAAACAACGGCACACAGGTAGCGTTTGAACTCAAGGTGAGATACGACAAGCTGCTTGACCTCAACTCTCTTGAACTCAGCTACAAGGATGCCGCCGGAAACTATCAGACCGTTCCTCTCTCTTACTTCAGCGGAAGTATCTGGCTGGCAAGCGATCTCAGCTCAAACGGCGGTCTTGTACGGGTATATAACGGATACTTTACAATGCCCGCGGCTGATACAGAGCTTACGTTCAATGCAGCCAACACCAGCTCTACCTTTACCTTGGAAAAGGGAAAGAATATTTCCGGATTTTATAAAGAAGTAGACTGCAAGAACTCAATCAGCAGCTGTACTCTCGAAACGGAGTTCTATATTAAGGTCAATGCCCCCGCCGAAGGCGAGCAAATCAAGAGCGTAAAGGCGACATATCTTGTACATAATGCGGATAAGCCTAATGGCGACACAATTACCGTTGAAGCGAAAATCAAAGATGCAGCGAACAACATATACAAGTGCACTGTATCTGACCCCTCTATGTACAATAGGGTCAAAGTGAACGCCGAGTATGAGGTCATTCCAACTATTACATCTTCCGCCACCGCAGTTGATGGCGTAGTCGAAGGAACTACCGAAGGCTCAGCCGTCGCAGGAGAGACTACTACCACTACCCCCTGATCTAACCAAACCTCGTCTTTAACCGGCAATCCCCCTGCCGGAAAGACATTAGCCCCTCTGCGATAAGCAGAGGGGCTTTTTCCGAAAATTAACATAAACTGCATTGATTTTTGCGTCTCTACGCCTCATAATAGCCTTCTGTAAAAGAAAAACACGCAAAACGCGTTGCAAGTGGAGAACGGTGCCACGATTACGAGAAAATATCGCTATCAAGTGGCGTAAAAGTGGAGTTATTCTTTCGCGCAACTTGCAAATACTCGCGAAATGTGATATAAACAAAGCAGTTAAAGGAGATGTGATCTGAGTAATGCGCAAAAAAACACTGTGGATTATTACCATGGCGGCGCTCAGCGTTGTTTTATATACAATTGTCATATCCCGTATGGACAGACAGACCAATGTTATTTTCGGCGGGGTGGACGGGGCGTATGTCAGCTCCGACAGCGTGAATTTCTCCGCGCCCACGCCTACCGCCACGCCGGAGCCTACCGAGGATATTTGGCCGGATATTGATATCACGCTGGACATTTATTCCGTCATCAACGAGGATAACCTTCTTGCCGCCGTCTACGGCGAGGATGAGACGGGCAAGCCCTCAAATTATGAAACCATCGCCACGACCACATGGATGAAGTTCCGCAAGGACCATGTGGATGAGCTCAACGATATGATCTACGCGATGATCGACGCCGGCTTCAAGCCGTATATCGCCGCCGCGTACAGGACGTATTCCTTCCAGTCTCAGCTCTTCAACACCAAGGCCAGCCAGATTGCCTATGAAAAGGCAGGCGGCAAGACCGTTGATTATACCGACCCTATTTATCAGGAAGCGGCGGAAGAGGCGGCGGAGATCGTCATGAAGCCCGGCTCGAGCGAGCATCAGCTCGGCCTCGCGGTCGACCTGCTCGACAGAGAGCGCACAAGACTTGTCTACGCCGAAATGGATCAGGATTTCTACGCCTGGCTTGACGAGCATTGCTGGGAATACGGCTTCATCAAACGCTACCCCACGAAAAAGCTCCTTCTCACCGGCTGGGACGAGCCGTGGCATTACCGCTATGTCGGCCGCGAGGCGGCAAAGTTTATCATGGAGCAGGATATCTGTCTCGAGGAATTTTACGCCCACTATGACAGCAGTTTTAAATATTGACCGGCAAAAATTCGTTGCAAAATTCGCCGAAATAGGGAAAAATACTGTTGACAAGCCTCGACAAACAAACTATAATACTAAGGCTGATGTCAGCGGAGGAGTTTTGCATGCTGCTTGATTTGAGAGAAATAATAGAAATTCCCGGCGCGTCCGTTCCGTTTGAATGCGATATCGCCGCGGATAATCTTGATTTCCCCTCTGTCGTACGCTACAATTCTCTGCCTCACGCCGAGGGCAAGGTTTTCAACGAGGCCGGCATTTTGCGGCTCACCGGAACCGTCACGGCGGAGATGCGCTGCGTCTGCGACCGCTGCGGAGAGGAATTTGACACCGTCAAGCAAACCGCGCTTGACGCCACCATTGTCGAGGATGATCCGGATAACGATCCGGAGCTGTTTGTCCTCGAGGGAGACGGGATAGACCTGGACGAAATCGTGTCCACGCTGTTTATTCTCGATATGGAGACGAAATTCCTGTGCCGGGAAGACTGCAAAGGTCTCTGCTCCCGTTGCGGTAAAAATCTCAATCTCGGCCCCTGCGGATGCAGGAAACAACTTGATCCAAGATTTGCTGTGCTTGAGCAGCTTTTGGATAAAACCCCGCAAAGCGAATAAATATTAGAGCTGCTCAGAACAGCTGTTATCAGGAGGTGTCAACATGGCAGTCCCAAAAGGAAAAGTATCTAGACAGAGACGTGACAAGAGACGTTCTTCCACATGGAAGCTCGCTGTCCCCGGCATCGTTAAGTGCCCCAGCTGCGGCGCATTCTGCATGCCCCATCGTGCTTGCAAGTCCTGCGGTAAGTACAATGGCCGTCAGGTGATAAACGTTGAAGAAAGCAAGTAAAAAGCTTTGGGAGGAGAGGAGAAACGTCCTTTCCTCCTTTTTTTCTCAAATATCAATTTAGCCGTAGCCGATTTTTGAGGGGAGGGACAGATGTGGAAAATGAAAATATCATAAAATCAATAGACCGCTCAAGCCCTCTTCACAGCCACGCCCACGCCGGAGACAGGATTGTTTCCATCAACGGCAACAAAATAAAAGACGTGCTCGATTATAAATACTACGCGTATGACGAGCGCCTTGAAGTGCTTCTCCGCTCGCCGGACGGGGAGGAGAGAACCGTCAGAATCCGCAAGCGCGAGGGCGGCGATCTCGGGGTTGATTTTGAAGAATATCTTATGGACAAACCCCGTTCCTGCGCGAACAATTGCATTTTCTGCTTTATCGACCAGCTCCCGAAGGGCATGCGCAAAACCATGTACTTCAAGGATGACGACGCGCGCCTCAGCTTTCTTATGGGCAACTATATCACCCTCACGAACATTTCCCCCCGAGAGGTACAGCGTATAATCGACCTGCACATAAGCCCCATAAATGTCTCCGTCCACACCACAAACCCCGAGCTCCGCTGCAAAATGCTCCGCAACCCGAACGCCGGCAAAAGCATTGATATCATGCGCCGCTTTGCCGAAAACGGCATTGTCATGAACTGCCAGATAGTCTGCTGCCCCGATATCAACGACGGCGCGGAGCTTGACAGAACCATGCGCGATCTCGCGGATATGTATCCCGGCGTTCACAGCGTTTCCATTGTTCCCCTCGGCGTCACAAAGTTCAGGGAGGGGCTTTATCCTCTCACGCCGTTCACCAAAGAACGCGCCGAAGCCGTCCTCGACCGGGTCACGAGCTTCGGGGATGAGTGCAAAAGCCGCTTCGGCACAAGAATCTTCTTCTGCGGCGATGAGCTTTATATAAAGGCGCAGAAAGAAATACCGGAGGACGGGTTTTACGAGGAATATACCCAGCTTGAAAACGGCGTCGGCATGTTCAGACTTATGGAGACGGAGTTTACCTCCGCCCTCAAGCTCTCCGACGAGCCGGACGGCGTACCCTTTTCGATAGCCACCGGCGTTTCTGCGGCTCCGTTTTTCGAAAAGCTGCTGAAAATGGCAAAAGAAAAATATCCCGCGCTCAACGGCCGCGTCTACGCCATTGAGAATGACTTTTTCGGCCATAGCATCAATGTCACCGGCCTTATCACGGGCGGCGACCTTATAAATCAGCTCAAAGATAAAGAGCTGGGAGGGCGCCTTTTCATATCGCAGAATATGCTCCGCCGTCAGGAGATGGATTTTCTTGACGATGTCACCCTCGTTCAGGCGTCAAATGAGCTGGGCATCCCCATTTATCCCATCGAGCAGGACGGTTTTGCCCTTTGGGACGCAATGTCCGGTCTCCTGCCGGAGGTAAAGCTCCCCGAGCATGACGCGGACAATGCGGAATATTATAAATATAATCAAAACCGATAACCAAACATGATAATTATTAGGAGGTAATTCAGATGGCAAGACCTCTTGTTGCTATAGTCGGCAGGCCTAACGTTGGCAAGTCGATGCTTTTTAACCGCCTTGTGGGGCAGCGTCTTTCAATAGTTGAAGACACCCCCGGCGTTACCCGCGACAGGCTTTACGCGCCCTGCGAGTGGTGCGGCAGAACCTTTGACATGGTCGACACCGGCGGCATTGAGCCGAGCACCGACAGCGAAATATTGCTTTTCATGCGCGAACAGGCGCAGATCGCCATAGACACCGCCACCGTTATTGTCCTTGTGACAGACCTGCGCACGGGCGTCACCGCCGCCGATAAGGACGTCGCGAACATGCTCCTGCGCTCTAAAAAGCCCATCGTCCTTGCGGTAAACAAGGCCGATTCCACCGGCGCGGTAGATCCCAACGTGTACGAGTTCTATTCTCTCGGCCTCGGCGATCCCATACCCGTCTCCGCCGTTCACGGGCACGGCACGGGCGATCTGCTGGATGAGTGCGTCAAATATTTCCCCGATTCCGATGAGGAGCAGGAGGAGGACGAGACGGTTAAGGTCGCCGTTATCGGCAAGCCGAACGTCGGCAAATCCTCGCTTGTCAACTGCATTCTCGGCGAGAAGCGCACCATTGTCAGCGATGTCGCCGGAACCACCAGAGACGCGGTGGACAGCGTTTTTGAAAACAAGTACGGCAAGTACACCTTCATTGACACCGCCGGAATCCGCCGCAAATCCAAGGTGGAAGAGCGTGTCGAAAAGTTCTCCGTTATGCGCGCGCAGATGGCGATAGAGCGGGCGGATGTCTGCCTCATTCTTATCGACGCGCGAGAAGGCGTCACCGAGCAGGACACCAAGATCGCCGGTCTTGCGCACGAAGCCGGCAAGGCGAGCATCATAATCGTCAACAAGTGGGATCTCGTCGACAAGGAGACGGGGACCATGGAGAAGATGCGCAAGGACATTATGCGCGATCTCAGCTTTATGAGCTATGCTCCCGTTGTTTTCATCTCCGCCCTCACCGGCCAGCGTGTCGAGCGTATTTTTGACCTTATCAATTACGCCAACGACCAGTCGAGCATGCGCATTACCACCGGCATGCTCAACAATGTCCTCGCCGACGCGCAGGCAAGGGTACAGCCGCCCACGGACAAGGGCCGCCGCCTCAAGATTTATTACATGACGCAGACCGGCATCAGACCGCCGCATTTCGTCATTTTCTGCAACAACGCCGAGCTCTTCCATTTTTCATATCAGCGCTATCTTGAAAACCAGATACGTTCCGTCTTCGGCCTCGAGGGAACGCCCGTGCGGCTTACCATTCGCCAGAAAGGCGATAAGGAATGATAATTTATTGGTTTCTGCTCCTCGTCACTGCGGCGATTTCCTACGGAATGGGCAGCCTCAGCACCATGCTTCTCGCCTCGAGATATGTCTTCAAAACGCGGCTGAAATCCCTCGGTACAGGCAACGTCTGGTTTTCCAATTTCCGCCGTATATACGGCATCGGCGGCTTTATAAAGCTGCTCATTGTCGAGCTTGTAAAAGACCTTATCCCCATCCTCATCGGCGGCCTGCTCCTCGGTTTTCGCGGCCATGCGGATGTCGGCAGAGTCTTCGCGGGTCTCTGCGTGATTCTTGGCAGACTCTATCCGCTCTTCTATGATTTCAAAGGCTGCCACGCCACAGTCGCGGCGGCGTTCGTTGCCGCCTTTGCCGACCCTGCCGCCGGAGCCGCGGCGGCGGTTGTCGCTCTCGCCGTGACGGTGTTCTCCCGTTATCTTTCCCTCGGCGCCGTCGCCGGGGCGGGGGTTGCCGCGCTTGTCGCCCTTCTCGTGGTGGAGGACGATCTTATCCGAAATCTTGTCTTCATCGCCATGGCGCTTGTCATCTTCAAGCACTTTCCCGCGATTGTCAGACTCCTCGCCGGCCGCGAACCCCGCCTGAGCTATGAAGAGGACATTAGCTACAAGCTGGACGAAAAATTTTGAATTTTCAAATCGCAGGTTTACACAACTCATAAAACATATAAAAACAAAAGGACTGCAAGACAAACGTATTGTCGTTGCAGTCCTTTTTTAGCTTCTGCTCATCTCGGCTATGATTATTTCGTTCATATCGTCGTAGGAATTCCAATATTCCTTCTTTATGTCAAGCCCCGCGTAGCCGAATGCCTTGCGAATAAGCTCTGTAATTTGCTTACCGGTAAATCCGGTATCTTTTTTTATTGTCTCCTCCGTTACGGAAATAATTCTGTGCGCTGCCATATTGCGCAGATTGCTCTCTATCGCGCGCAAATCCCGCGCCGTGTTTTTTACCTCTGCCGGCGCGGACGACGCTTGAATCAGTTCATTCAGGTGCGCGGAATTTACATCGCCGTAATGGAATGTGGTGAAATTCAACTCCAGCGTCATCAGAACATCCGTTCCCTGCAGCTTTTCCTCGGACCATACCGTTTTTCCGTTGCCGACTCTGCAATAATCGCTCAGCTTTATTTTGCCGTGTCTGCTGAGAATTTTTTCGTACAGGTCATAGAAAAGGGGAGTCACTCCCCGTATGAAATCCGCGTACTCGCGCCGATGCAATTTCAGCTCCAGATTTAAAGCGTATTCAAAAAGCTTTCTCTCGCCGGAGTTTCTGACGGGCAAAGTAAACCGCCTGTCCGTCAGCAAAACCTTGTCCACGCCCGAAAAATCCAGCAAGACCCTGCGTGACGCCATCTGCAGCAGGCCGATATAATTTGCGGTTATATCCTCCGGCAGCATCTTCGCGATTTCATATGCCGCCGCGTAGTCATAATCGTCCAGCAGCTTGCGTATATAGCTCTCCTGATTTATCTGCGTGAGCGTGGGGCATTTTACAATCGAGCAGCGGTTTATAAAATCATCGGCGTTGTCCTCGTCCAGCTCCCACAGAAGCTCCGCGTCGTGCTGCCTGTGCGCCTCGTACCCCTCGTGAGAATTCATCGCCGCGTCCGGCGTTGAAACCTGTATCGCCTTGCATGGGAACTCGCCTAAGGTTTTCAGCACCAGCAGCGCGCTCTTCATGGCGGGTGTGCCGGAGGAAATGTTCAGCAGCAGTGTGTCGCTCTCGTCCATCGTTTTGCGTATGTCGAATATGATTTTGCGAAACTCGCTGTAGAACGGATCAAACTCCTGCACGTTTTTCATATCCGGCCGTTCGATAATCTCATATGAGATTTTCTTCCCCAGCTTTTCCGACAGCTTGTCTATGCAATATGTGTAGCGGCAGTCCGTTTTCTGAAACTGCAGAATCTCGCCGGACATATAAAGATATACCGTATCCGGCTGATAGCACCTGCAGATGTGGAGCATGGAGCCGTCGCGGCAATTGCTGTTTGAGATGGGGTCTGTTCCGCCGACCGGCGAAAATAGTATCGTTTTGTTCATGCTATCCCTCTTTGTGTCTATATCAGAATTACGTCCTCCTGCGAGGCGTCATAATCGCGGTAACGCTCATACCGCCGGAGTATGACGACCTGATTTTGAATTTTCACTTTTACGATGTTTTTGGAAAATTCAAGCTTGAACTCATCTGTCAACGCGCTCTGCATGCGTTGCCTTGCCACATTCACGTGGTTTGGTGATATAAGTCTCCCGAAGTATGACCCGTAAGATGAATAAAACACCACGCTGACACCGCGCTGCAGGCATTCCTCAATGCACTGTGTCGTCAGCTGCGCTTTGCCGAAAACCTGAATCATCTCCAGCGTCTCCGCCGGAATGCTTCTGACCATCTCGTCCTTGTATTTCACCTGAAAACGGCATCCTTCGTAACCGATGACCGCCCCCTGCTCGCAAACATACAGGTAACTCATGTCAAACTCCTTCTGTTATAGTCCTTCTTTCCGTCCCCGTAAGGGGAATTATGTTTTTATATGAGAAAGCACACAACGAAAGACGGGCAGAACAGAACGGTTTCCGTCCCCGAAAGGGGAAATATGTTTTTATATGGAGATTTGCACATCCTATCAGGGTAGGATCCAGCAGTTTCCGTCCCCATAAGGGGGAATTATGTTTTTATATTCAGGAAAAATGAACGACGATTATTTTGTCTACCTGTTTCCGTCCCCGTAAGGGGAATTATGTTTTTATATAAAACATCGCAAAGCTGATTGAGGCCACAGCGAACAGCGTTTCCGTCCCCGTAAGGGGAATTATGTTTTTATATGCTCGTCACGGCAAATATTGACATGACATTGCGCTGAGTTTCCGTCCCCGTAAGGGGAATTATGTTTTTATATCAAAGAGGGCTGGATCACACAGTACGAATTTGACATAGTTTCCGTCCCCATAAGGGGAATTATGTTTTTATATCGAGTACAGGATGAGCGAGGGAATGGCGATTCTCCTGTTTCCGTCCCCATAAGGGGAATTATGTTTTTATATTGAAGTACATAACACACCTACATGGGAACAATACAGTAAGTTTCCGTCCCCATAAGGGGAATTATGTTTTTATATTGACATATGGGAATTATGTTCAGACGCTGAAATAGGTTTCCGTCCCCATAAGGGGAATTATGTTTTTATATCTTGTTGAGAATACATCAATGACAATCAAATGAAAGGTTTCCGTCCCCATGAGGGGAATTATGTTTTTATATAAGATCGTAACTGAATTATCGTATTTAGTAAACGGGATGTTTCCGTCCCCGTAAGGGGAATTATGTTTTTATATTCAGGTAACGCGCTGGTATGGCGCGAAATGGCGTGGTTTCCGTCCCCGTAAGGGGAATTATGTTTTTATATTATACTGAACGCCGCTTTATAGACAGATACTCTTGCATTGTTTCCGTCCCCGTAAGGGGAATTATGTTTTTATATCGAATTGTCAATCATTATCAGGGCAAAGAACAAGACAGTTTCC